>JAMOBH010000508.1:0-2631 GCA_039908085.1 Magnetococcus sp. YQC-5 | reverse complement strand
ACTGGATCCAGGACATGCTCATGGAGGTCTACATACTGGGCCTTGAGGATGCCAAAAAGAAAAAGACGCAAACCGCCACCCCCCACCGCACCCGGGAGAATTCCAAACAAGCCCAGGTGATCGCCATGTTGAGGCGGCCGGAGGGGGCCACCATCGAGCAGATCTCAGAGCTGACGAAATGGAACCACAACACCGTCAGGGGAGCGATGGCTGGCGCGCTCAAGAAGAAGCTGGGATTGAATGTGGTGCGCATGCCGCATAACGCAAGTGGCCAGAGTGTCTACCAGATTGCAGATTGAGTACCGACCAAGCCGCCGGGACCGAACACCCCGGCGGCTACCACAAAACATAGGAGCACAATCGATGGACAACGAAGCAAACCAAACCACGCACTATACCGACCCCAGGGGACGGTTGGTGCGCCCATTGGTCGACCATTTTTATGGCTCCCAAGGATGCGATGGCTCTGGCATGGAGGGTGAGTTCATCCATGATGGCCGCGATGAACAAGGTCGCCTCCTGCACTCCTGTGATCGCTGCGGCTTCCTGACCGACGGATTCTCGAAACGGGCGCGGCAATAACACCGCTTCAGGAGTCACCAGAAGCGTCCAGCACAATCCCCCGTTCGGCGGCCACCTCCTCAAACGTCTTGCCGCCAGAGCCGTCCAGGTAGACAATCTTCCCAGTGAACTTGATGAACCGCTGCACCGCCACGTCGCAGTAGGTCGGCGAAATTTCCATGGCATAGACCCTGCGGTGATTGGCCTCCCCGGCCATGATCTGACTGCCGCCGCCAGAGAAGGGCTCATAGCACAGCCCACCCTTTTCCACATGCTGCCGCATGGGGATACCAAATGCCTCCAGGGGCTTTGGCGTCGGGTGTTCCGGGCGTTCTTCGCCAGCCAATCCTTTCATATCCCAGACGGTTGTGCAGTTGTCCGACCCCTCCAGCCTCGGCGGGCGGTTGCCACGCATCCAGCCAAAAAAGCACGGCTCATGCTTCCAAAGGTAGTGGGTCCGGGAGAGAATGGAGGTGTTTTTGTTCCAGATAATCGTTTGGTGAACGAAGGCACCCATTTCTTCCCAGACCGCTTCCACCATGGCCTGCCGTTTTGAGGCATGCCAGCAATACCAAGCAGCATGGTCGTCAATGGCATGGTCAATGGCCTGCCGCATATACCCTTGGTAAAGCACTGGCCCCTGGTCCGCGTCATCCCAGGTTTTGCCGTAGGTGTCGGTCCAATCCTTGCCGCCACCGCGTCTCTTGCCGGTGACGGGGTTGATCTTGGATGGCGGGTGATTGCCACCGGTGTAGTCCACCAGATAAGGCGGGTCGGTTGCAAACAGGATGGCCCGCTCGCCGTTCATCAAGCGAATGACATCCTCAGCCTTGGTGCTGTCGCCGCAGAGCAGACGGTGTTCGCCCAATACCCACAAGTCACCGGGACGGCTGACCGGGTCTGGTGGAGGGGGCGGCATTTTATTTTCGCCATCACTGCCACCAGTATCGCCATCACCATCACCCTCTCCATCCAGGAGGCGGTCAATCTCGGAGAGGTCAAAGCCGGTCATCTCCAGGTCAAAATCCAGGGTGCGCAACTCCTCCAACTCAACCCGCAGGAGATCCTCATCCCACTGTGCCCAACTGGCGGATTGGTTGGCGAGCAGGCGGAACGCTTTGATCTGTGCCTCGCTGAGGTCGTCGGCCAACACCACCGGCACCTCTTCCAACCCAAGCCGCCGGGCAGCCTTGAGGCGCAGGTGGCCGTCCACCACCGTGCCGTCGCTCTTGGCAACGATGGGGATGCGAAAGCCAAATTCCCGAATCGCCCCCACCATGCGGTCCACCACCTCGTCGTTGCGCCTGGGGTTTCTGGCATAAGGAATCAGCCGGTCCAAGGGCCAGTTTTCGATTTGCAGTGCCATGGTTGGTCATCCAGAAATGGGTGGTGGATGGAAGAGCGCGGTGCGCACATCGTGCGGCCCAGTGAAGCTTGGTTGACAAATTGGCCACTCGGGCAGTTTCAGGCTGGTTGACACTTTTTATTTTTATATTCAAACACATCATCAAAAATGGCACCCAAAGCCCCCAGATTTGGACGAACAAGGGCTGGTTGACACTTTTTTGTTTGCTTTTCAAAGACATCTTCAAATTTTGTCAACCAGACGCTCCGATTTGGCTGGAAAGGCCTGGTTGACACTTTTTTGTTTGCTTTTCAAATACATCGACAAATTTTGCCAGTCACCCTGGCAGGTTGGTTGACAAAATCTGGTTGACACTTTTTCGTTTGTTTTTCAAATACATGTAAATTCAGCCAGTCAGCCTTCAAGGGTGCTGGTTGACAATAATTTATTTCAATATCAAATAGTTGTGAGAATACCGCCGACCGGTCGACCACTGGGTCAACCGAAATTTCAATGTGTGCGCGCCGAATTTCGGCGTGAGAGACAAGAAATGCATGTGTTGTGTGGTGGTCGTGCGGTTGACTTTTGCCCGTGGAGATGCCTGGGCGGGGGAGTGTCGAGTCAACCTTGTGAAATTTTTTGACGCTAGGTCTGTGTCGCGGTCCGAACGACTCAGGCTGTTTTTTGCCCGGAAGGAACCGGAAAATCATGCCAACGGTGCGCAC
>JAMOBH010000137.1:0-13638 GCA_039908085.1 Magnetococcus sp. YQC-5 | reverse complement strand
CGATTCTCGATACCCACCATTAAGACTCCCATGTGATGATCCCCTTTCCGCCTTCTACTCTAATTGATCAGGAGGTCAGTGTCTCACATATCATTGGCACACAGGGAAATGGAAAGCATGTTCTGGAAAAGTTGTGAGCTGACCGGTGTAGGCTGTTTTTCTTTTTTCTTTTTTTTTAACGTTATAGGAAATGGAAAGCATGTTCTGGAAAAGTTTTTAGCTGCCGGTCAAACTGGTAAAGCTGGTCAACCACCCTCCATCAGGTAGCTCCCTTGATCATCCGGTAAACTGACCAGGAGGTGCTTTGATGATGAACGGTTGGTCCGAGGTAGTAAAAATCGGATTGGGGTGGTGGGTGGAAAGAGTTTCTGGTGAATGATCTGAGTGCAGGGAGTGCAGAGTTTGCAGGGTTCGTTTTTCATGCTCGGCGCATAAAGGGCCTTTTTTAGGTTTTTTGAAAATGCTTCAGCATTAAAACGCAACCCAGAAAACCCAGCAAACCCTGCACCTGAGCATTTTTCAGATTCTAACCCAGGGACACAACCTTGACCCCAACCGAGAACGAACGACAAGACGGTCAGAGTGTACCGGTACTCTGCGAACGAATACGGAACCACGCTGAAAGTGCGGAGCAAACCGGCAACCAGATGCGCGAGGTGCTGTGGGAAATTGACCATCACCGGCTGTATACCCAACTGCCGACCGGATATTCAGATTTGCGTCCATACTTCCGGGACCAGATCAAATACACCCCATCATACCTGTACCGGCAGCTTCGGGCTGGCAAAACCGAACATTTGTGGGGTGTCCCATTCAATACCTACCCTGAGAAAGTGCTGATGCATATTTCGGCGACCAATGTGCCTGATGAGGTGAAACACGCCGCTTTCACCGCCGCTCAGAATGCTGACCACCAACAGATTCCCTCCGCTGAGATCTTGAGGATCAAAATCGCTGAGACACTGAAGGAATACAAGGCACAGGTGAACAAGAGTGGCACCCAGGAAGCTCAGCAGTTGCTGCCAAACTTACCCGACATCATGAGTCTGCCCGACGACTACGTTTTGCGTGTTTTTGAAGAGAAATTTGTGACCTTGCCGTTGGACCGCCAACTGGCGTCCATGTCCAGCTGGCTCACTACATTACCAGCCGGGGTGAGGCAGAACATACTGGAGGCACTGTCAGCCCAAGAACCGGAGGTCAGCAACATCCAGGATGTGGCCGCATGATCTACTGACGGTCATTCTCACGGTTGAGCAAATGGGCTACACCCGTTTTTGGGTGTAGCCCGTTATTATGATAAGTGGATCATCACATTGGAGTCTTAATGGTGGGTATCGAGAATCGTAAATTGGAACAGGTTGTTCAGTAAAACATGGTCAATTCCAAGCACATCACTATTCAACCAAACACTAGAAAACAAAAAATAAAATTTTCATTGACTATTGATAATATTTATTGTATTGTGTTCACAATCATCAACCAATAGGAAAAAATCGGATCATTTCTAACCGTACAAGTCTCGAATTTTTCCTTGTCCGTTGGTTGCAATCCCCTAATCAAACAATTGGAGAGCACAATGAATGCTGAAATCTGTATGACTGAAGCCAAAAATGGGTCTGCCCAGGCCCAGTACAATCTGGCGACGATGTATCGCCTTGGACACCAATTGCCACAAAATCAGGATCTTGCATTCAAGTGGTATCGCAGAGCCGCCAAGCAAGGATTATCAGATGCATTTTGTTCACTTGGTGTAATGTCTTTTCTTCTTGAATCTGATGATAAATCTAAAGCCATCAAATATTGGAACAAGGCTGCGGCCATGGGTAATGCTTTGGCCATGGGGAAATTGGGTCTGCTTTATCAAGAAGGACGGTACGTGCCCAAGGATCTACAGAAATCCCATATCTTATTCAAAAAAGCGGCAAAACAGGGTGATGCGGGTGCGCAGTTTTTTCTTGGGATGATGTACGCCAGGAAGCAATTGTTCAAGAAGGCAGCTAAGTTGTTAAGTTTTTCTGCTGAACAGAATTTAAATCAAGAATCCGCAACTGACTGCGCCAACTGTCGATATCAAATGAATGTCCATGTTCAAACTCCAACTCACGAACAGGAGCAGATTAATGAGTAACATCAGCACTGCCCACACACAATGGAAGACCAGACCTTACGATGAAAGATTTATATCCTTGACCGATATGAATCAGTATCTGCAAGAGGTTCGAGAGCAGAGCCATGTTGAGGTAGTGTCTACCAAAAATATGCGTATTGTGGCTAATGACCACAATTTGTCAGTGATTGGAGCAACTGGACAGGCCAGCGTAATGACCAATTGGTCCTTTGGGCAATTGGCGATGCAGGCTTCGGCCCCTGCAAGCTATTTGCGAGGGTTGAATGCGGAACTGGCCGCAGACTGCCTGAATCATGGATTGCTCCGTGGTGATGGCAGAGTTGGTGCCTTGTTCTCAACCAATAAAGGCCAGCAAGTGTTAAGGGCTTTGACAGGTCCAAAATATGGTCGCATCTGGAACAGTGTTATTGCCCAAGCCCTCATTGATCGTTTTGGTGACGGCCTTAATGGCCAGTTTCGTGTTCCTGGCTCGTTTGGGCAGCAGGTGGCGATCACTAAAACCAACACCACGCTTTATGCTTCCGATCGGGATATGTTTGTGTTTTTGGCTGATGAAACAAACAAAATCGAGGTTCCAGATCGTCGATCAGGACAACCGGGATTTTTGAGCCGTGGATTTTTTGTTTGGAACAGCGAAGTCGGAGCATCTTGTTTTGGTGTTGGCACCTTCCTCTTTGATTATGTCTGTGAGAATCGCATTATTTGGGGGGCAAGTGAATACCGTGAACTTCGGCTGCGACACACGGCCAAAGCTCCAGAACGTTGGCTAGATGAAATTAGTCCAATGATGAAAAAGTATGCGGAGTCTTCATCTATCAGCATCAGCCAGACCATTGCCGCCGCACAGAAGGCCAAAGTTGAGGTAGATTTGTTCCTCAAGAATCGCCAGTTCTCTGAACGCCAAGTAGCTTTGATCAAGGAGCGTCATTTGATAGACGAACAGCGACCTATGGAATCATTGTGGGATGTGGCAGTTGGCATTACGGCACTGGCCCGTGATTTGGGCTATCAAGATGATCGTATTGGATTGGAACGAAAAGCAGGTCAGATTTTGGATGTGGCCATGTGATCAAGCTGTGTGCCACCAGTTATTGTATGGGTGGCACATACAGGAGTTGGATCGTAGGTGCATGCTGCATGGGTGTCTGCTGCGCTTTTTGAATAGACAAGTTAGGAAAGTAGCATTTTCTAACTTGTCTAACAAAAATGAGACTTCCAGACGATTTGTTTCTGAACACCACTTCATACTGATTAGATTTTTATCAATACAGGATCAAACATAACCACACAAGGAAACGACCATGCCACTCACTAAACAAGCCAAAACCATGAACACAACTATGGAAAAAATGATTTTGACACATCTGGAAAGTACAAGATACCCGGTTCGAAATCGGGTGATCTTTCTATTAAGTGTAAAGGCTGGACTCAGGGCCAAAGAAATTGCTCAATTGCAATGGTCTATGGTCACTGATGCTGATGGAAACCTCGAAGGCGAAATGCGTCTCACTAACTCTGCATCCAAAGGCAAACAAAGTGGCAGGGTCATCCCACTCAATAAAGATTTGCGAGCAGCAATCAGCTCATGGAAACAAGAAATCAGCCATCTCAGACCAGATGCCACGATCATCACCTCGGAACGGGGTGGTCCCATGTCAGCAGTTACCATTAGCAATTGGTTCTTTAAACTCTATCGTGAGTTGGGTCTGGAAGGCTGTTCAAGTCATAGTGGTCGCCGAACCTTTGCGACCAGGGCCGCCAAGGCCATTGTCGGTGCCGGTGGTTCGTTGAAAGATGTCCAGGAATTGATGGGCCATTCTTCTTTGGCCATGACACAGCGTTACATCCAAGGATCAGAGACCGCAAAACGGAGGGTCGTGGATGCAATTTGAATCTAAATCCAATGAGTCATCCCCCGGCAGCATGCTTGGAAAAGTTAAACGGAATGATCTTGGCGCGTCTTCGTAAACCATGCGAAAGATATGCAGTGCGTGGGTAGTTATTTGCCAGCAAAACAGGCAAACATGTGGCAATGAATTCGAATGAATTCTTGAACTTCAGGCACTGGGCTCCGACTGTTCTGATTGCCCTTGACTGATGCTGGCAAAGGCTGTAATCCAGCCTGATGAACATTATCAAAACCATCATTTGTCCATCGTGCCGACATGTCGGTGCTACTATCCACAAGCACTACACCACCGTGCATAACGGGGTTCGTGAGTTGCTTCAATGTCAAGCCTGTGGCTTTCGATTTTCCGAGACCCATGGAACACCCATGGAGGATCTCAAGTCGCCGATCAGCAAAGTTGCTCTGGCCATCAAGATGCGCGATGAAGGAATGGGGTTGAGGGCAACAGGACGGGTCATTGGTTCGCACAAGAAAACGATCTCCGAGTGGGAGGAACGCTTTGCTGGTCAGAAAGAGACATTGATGCTGTACGGCCTGTGCCATGAGTTCCTGCGCCTTACGTTTGAAGGGGATGATCTGTAATGGGATCTTTGCGAATAGTCGGAGCCCAGTGCCTGCATTCATCGAATGTCAATTTTTTTAAGAAGAAAACAGCACCGCCATGGGCAAATGAATTGATGCATGGTTTCGGACCATCCAGAAAAAGCATACCGATCAGACGCCCGTTATCGTAACGAGGATCGAGAGGATCACGCACAAGACAACGATCCCATCGTTCTAACAGCCATGACGACAGGTGCGCCACCCCCGACGATGAAAGATAATGGAGGCAGAGGTGGCGAGTGCCAGGTCGTAAACGTAAATTGGTGGTTCAACCCTGTCTCTAACCCAGGTAATACTCTGATTGGATGAAGGTGATGGATGGCGGTGCGGGTTCAAGATTCACTGAACATTTCTATATCTTTTGTGTTAGAAAAATATGTATCTGACTCAATTTCATCAAGTGGAAATCCAACGTGTCATCCTTATTGACAGGTATAGGTAGGATCAACATCGTTTCACTTCTTACTATTACCACCACATCCATGTGATCGTTGGAAGTTTTGTGTTTGAAATGGTGTGCTATTGTATGCATGAAATTACTCATTAAATAATTTAAGAATGGCATATAAATTTATTATATTTGCATACTGTATCTTCCCAATGCTTCAAGCAAAGTTCTCTTTGTGATTGGTTTGCTTAAATAGTCATTGCATCCGGCAGAAAAGCATCGTTTTGCCTCCACTTCCATGGAGTGAGCAGAAATGGCGACAATGAAAAGCGGCTTTTGTTGCGTTTCTTTTTCCCATTCCCGGATCAAAGTTGTTGTTTGCAGACCATTGAGGACTGGCATTTCAATATCCATCAAAATAAGATCAAATGTTTCATTTTTGACATATTGTATTCCCTCGGCCCCATTGCAAACCATGGTCAAGTGGTGCAGGGTATTTTCAAGATAAAGGCTGATTATGACGCGATTTTCTTCTACGTCATCCACCAGTAAAATCTTTAAAGGGATGATATCCTGTTTGGCAGGTCGAGATGTGCTATTATGAGATTCTTTTGGATCTGGAGCATTTGTAATGTGCAAGGGTAGAGTAAAATGAAATTGACTCCCTTTTCCCAATTCGCTATTGACCCAAATAGTACCGCCCATTATTTTTAAAAGTTGTTTTGTTAGAGAGAGCCCAAGACCAGTACCACCATAACTTCTGGAGATACCTGTGTCGGATTGAGTAAAACTGTCAAAAATTTTTTTTAAATGGTCTCGGCGTATGCCAATACCACTATCAGATACAATACACAGTAGCTTTGGTGGGTCATCGTTACTCTGGCCAATATCAACCACCACCCAACCAAATTCAGTGAATTTCAACGCATTGTTGATTAGGTTAAACAGTAATTGACGAAACCTGGTAGTATTAGAAACGATCCATTTTGGCAGGGATGGATCTACTCGGATTTCCAAAGACAACCCATTTTTATTTGCTAATGCCTGAAGGCTGTCAATAACGCTTTGTGCCTCCTGTTGTATGTGCATCGGTTCTGCTAAAATTTTTAATTTGTATTCGTTGGCGTTGTTCAGATCAAAAATGTCATTGACCATCTCTAATAGAGCCGTTCCGGCATTTTTGAGTACAATCATATTTTGTCTTTGAGTTTTATTTAAGTCGCTATCGAGCAAAATATCACTCATTCCAATAACTATATTCATTGGGGTTCGAATCTCGTGACTCATGACAGAGAGAAAATTTCTTTTCGCTTCATTGGCCATGTCGGCTTGATTCTTGGCTACCTGCAACGCATGCTCCACCTGTTTGCGTTCAGTGATGTCGGTGAAAATCCATACTCTACCACTGTTTCCCTCATTGTCTAGCAAGGGCGATGAATAGCAATCAAAAGTGCGCCCATCTTTAAATTCCAAAATATCAGCATCGGTGCTGTCGGAGCGATATATTTCTCTTACTCGGTCAAAGAAAAGCTCAGGCTTTTCCAGTTGCTTAAAAACAAATTTCAGCAGTTTCTTGTTTTTTCCTTTTAGTATGATGGAATCAGGAATCAGCCAGATCTCCCTGAAGCGTGTGTTAGCATGTAATAGAGTGCCATCCCCGTCCAGCACCAGAATACCATCCCGGATGGATTCAAAAGTGGCGCGCATCAATGCTTCGTTGTTGCGCAGTTTCTCTTCTATTTCAATCCTCCTGTTGCGGTTGCTGCATTCAATGATGATTTGTGCGCAAGCGGATAGCACTGGTTCCAGATACTCCAGCAAGGCTATATCATTGCTTTGCAAACGCTTGGACAATCCCAGTAGACCGACGATCTTCTCTCCACGTTTGATGGGAATCCTCAGAAAATCTTGTATTAAGGGATAATCAGTGGGTAGATCGACAACTAAAAAATCGTTTATCAGATCATTAACGAATATTGATTGACCTGTGAGGATAAAATCCTCACGCAAACTCATTCTATCGTGAAAATGCCAAGAATATTTAGAATTATCTGTGGTATAACCTTGAATGGTCTTAGTGTTGGCAATGGCCAAGGTTTGAAGAGATGAACACCCATATTCATCATGCTTGACTTCAGTAATAAATCCATGGGTGCTAGAGGCTAGTTTTAGAATCTCCAAAAGAATTGGGTAGAAAATTTTATTGGGCTGTGATGCTTCAATGAACAAGCTTTGAATGCGATTAATACACGCAATTTGAATTTCTAATTGTTTTTTTGCGGAAAGAAGTGCTGCCTCAGTGTTTTTTCGGGTGGTAATCTCCTGGATTTGCATCACCAAATGGACCGGTTGATAGATCTCATCGCAGACGAGAGAAACGCTTACCAACACCCAAACGAGATGACTATCGTGGTGGACATAACGCTCTTCTAAATGGTAGGTGGAAATGGTTCCTGCCAGCATTTGGCGCACAAAGGTCATGTTGATTTCCAAATCATCGAGATACGTGATGCTCTGGAAGTCAATGTTCAGCAGTTTTTCTCTCGTATAACCAATCAATGCGCACAGGGCTTGATTGACCTTGAGAAATCGTCCCCCTGGAGAAACCAAGGCCATGCCGTGCGCAGCATTCTCAAAAGCCATTTGAAAGTGGGATGCGTTGATCCTTTCTGTTATGGATTCATTTGCATCATCAATTAAAATGACTGGATTCGTTGTTATGATGCTATTGTCCATTTGATTTCTCGTCATAGGAGGCTGTTGTTTGGAATTTATTTTGGCAGTGGAGCAATGATATGTTTTTCAAAAAATGGACGTGGTTTATTAACTGGCGAGCAATATTTTGTCAGTTCAAGATTTGATAAGGCTCCTGTAGAGATTAATTGACTGACGAGAGATTCAGCACCCTGGGTCTTGCCGGATTCGCCAATGGACTCAAGTTTGGCAGCCAACTCTCCCATCCAATACAGACCGATTTGTCTGCAAATACTTTTCAGAGAATGGCTTTCCATTGTCATTTGTTCTAAATTATGCTCTTTGATCGCATGACTGATTCTTTCAGTCCGGGCCATAAGTCCAGATTGAAAAATTTGCATGACAGTGGGGAAATGATCCCCAAGATCTTTCTGCATTTCAGCCAACTTATTCAAATCCAAGAAATTGCTTTTTTTTGGTTGATGCGTTCTCATTTTACGATTCCTATTCTAAATTTTCTTGGTGTTGCAGGATTGTGAGTAAATCCAACAGGTAATCCTACGACTTTTCTGGGGTATCCTGACTATATTCTGATAACCTCGTCATCATCAATCATCAAGATCACGGTTCTATTAATCACCTTCTTTGTTGTCATGGTACGATTAAATTTTAATAAGCGAAGCACTTTATTGAGATTTATAATGATCTACACGAAGAAGATATTTAACATTATAGATAATATCGTCAGATGAGAATGGAGTTATTATGACCGCATTTGCCCCCAATAATTTGGTACTACTTAGTATCCTATTATGAATCGGTGTATTGTTATGGCCAGATATGGCAATGAGTTTGCACTTTTTATAATTTCCCGCTACTTTTCTAATCACTTCAATTCCGTCCATTTCCGGCATAAAAATTTCTATAATCATAAGATCTACTAGGTTGTTGTGCAGTAGATTCAAACCCGTTTTACCAGTTGCAGCCTCAATAATCGTGTACCCGACATTTCGCAGAGGTTCGGTTATATGCTTTCTTGTAAACTCATTGTTGTCAACAATCAATAGTGTGGACATGGTTCTTCACCTTTATACTTGATTTCTGCCATCACTGAACAGTTTGTCTGATCAGCAAAACCCTGGCAACGGTATTGATCACATTTTCAGATTTGAATGGTTTGTTAATACAATCAACTGCTCCGAGTTTCATTGCCATGTGCAATATTAATCTTCGAGTCATCTTGGCTCCACCACCTGACATGGCAATCACTTTGCTGTCAGGATGACCTTTTTTAAGAGCTGTAAGCAATTCAAACCCATCCATCGTCGGCATAAAAATGTCCGTAATGATTAGATCGCTATGGTATTGATTTAACTGCTCTATACATTGTTGTCCATTTTCTGCCTCTTGTACTGAGTGGCCAGCGTTTTTCAAGAGTGCCACCAAATACATGCGTGAAGAGCTGTCGTCTTCAATAATCAGGATATTAGCCATCAGGTTTTCCCTTCCGATTTATTATAATACTGTTTTAACAGTTCGATTTCATAATCATACAACCCAGCATCAAGGTGTCGAAGCATGGGAAAATCGATATTCTTCAAAAATTTTTGCATTGCTATGTTCTCTGTACACACCAAAGCCGTAAAACGTGAAATGTCGCTATATTGCGCCAAGGAGGCAAGCGTGTTGAATAAAAAAGTACCAATTTTCCTGCCTTGCCATAAATCTCCGACCACAAGAGCGACCTCAGCCTCATAATTGTTCTTTTCTGGATAATAACCCCCCATGGCAATGATTTTCTTGTCATGATGAGGAGTCAAAATGCATCCAGTCAGAATCACTGCCTTTCGATGTTCCATTAAATCCAGATCTGTGTAAAATATATCCTTTATAAATTGTGCAGTCAATTTTCTGCAGGATATGAACCGATAGTAAAGGCTTTGTCGTGAAAGAGTAAGCATGAAATTGTTAACAAGTTTATCATCTTCCGGTTGAAGTTTTTGGAAGTTGATCTGGCTACTGTTGTTCGTATCAAAACTCATCGCGGTATGGATGATCCTTTGTTCTGTTAGCGATTGCATTGGATCACCCGTTGTCGCGACTCTGCTATTTGTTGTGTAGACAGAAAAATTTGCTAATCAAGCATTTATATAAGTTTTTAAAATCTGATAGCGTGATAATGCATGCTTGATAGAGCGTATTAGATTTTTCTTGTTTACCTGTCCTTTGACCAAATAATCTTGGGCACCTTCAGCTACAGCTTGAATGGATTTTTGATCATCGTCTATTCCGGTAAATATAATAATAGGAGTGTCAGTAGTCGATTGATTGATGCGCATAAATGTTTCATCGTATCCGTAACTGTCGGAAAGATTGAGATCAAGCAAGATTAAGTCGTATTTGTTCTGTGCAAGAAACAATTCGGCTTCCTTGAAGGTTGGGGCATGTGTCAGTTTAAGGGACGGAATATGAATATTAGAATCCTTGCTGTTTGTTGCATTGGCCAACCAACCCTTGATTAGATAAAAAAACTCCATTTCATCTTCAACGATCAAAAAGTGCAGACCAACGCGCCATTCATTGATTTTTTGCGCTTGGTTCCATGTGCCGTTGCTGAGTTGCTTGGCATTCTGTTTTTGTGATGCAGGTTCTACTTTAAGTATATTTTTATTGACATGATGCCCCATCTTGTTCATTGCATTAATAATGAGATCAACCGCATGCTGCGGCTCAATTTTGTCCGAGTTGATGACCAAGTCATAATAGGTGCGATTATTTGGAAAAATTTTATACAGACCTTTAAGAAAACGAGATCTTTCTTTTTCGGTGTCGGCAATTTTTTTCTTTGCTTCTTCCAGGCCAAGGCCATCGCGTTGTGCAACACGTTTGATGCAAATATCACGTGATCCTTCTATGTGAATGCGAAACACATTCGGATCCTTGGCCAAAATCAAACGCGCACCTCGCCCAATAATGACACCACCATTTTTTGCAATATTCAAAGTCATTTTGATGATATTTTTATAGTAATTTGAAACGGATTGGTCAGCACTTGTAAATAGTGAATAGATGAAGCTATCCAGTGGAGTAGGGAGCTTTTCATCCATGATCGACATCATGGTTTTTGTTGTCTTTGTTTGAATAATCAACTCATCAATCATTGAATGCCCAAAACACTGCACTTTGAGTCGCGCGGCAAGTAACTCAGCAATTTTTCCACCATTCGATCCCAAATTCCTTGATACGGCCACAACGATCGGCTTGTGTTCTGCTGGCGTATGATCAATCTGCATGTTACTGTAAAGAGATGATTTGACGACACTGTTGATGCTGACACTGTTTTCCATTGTTCTTTCTCCAGTCAAGGTTAATTATTCATTTTTTTATTGTCTGCGTTATTGTTTTACAGATCTGTTTGATGTCAAAATGTGTTCACAAACATGTAATAAACAGCTTTTCTGGATGAAAAACAATACACGCCGTAAAAAATAATACTAATCGCCATGATAATTATGACAGGTATAATCAAAAAGCCAATAACAGAAGCGATTGGTGATGCCATAACCAACATTGTAATAATAAGACTATATCCGATGAACGTTTTCAAAGCATTTGCTCCTGGTTTGCATTGACATGGAAAGATGTTTTGATGTTTTAGGCGAAATGTTAAAATCACATTTTTTTTATCGGCTACCATATCACTTAGCACAATTAATGCCAGGATCAATTAGTTTTGAATAAAACAGGATATGTTGCGTAACTTATTGAATGCAAAAGAAAAATATAAAAATGCTTAAGAATGTTTTTCATTTCTCCTATTTCTGATTGCATCAAATCATCTCATGCTTTACACTTCCGTATCAATTTGATACGAAAAATATCAAAATATGAGACTCACGGAGAACTTATGTATGAAAGCAAACATTTTAATAATTGATGATGATGATCACATCATTGACTATTTACAAGCTATACTTTTGCGTGCAGGTCACGTGGTTGCAGTTGAGACATCCTATACAGCTGGACTGCTCCTTGCAAAAACGCACACCTTCGACTTGATTTATTGCGATATTATGTTGTCTGATGGCAGTGGGTTGGATCTGATTCTCTCCTTCAAACAGGAAAAAAATCCTGCATATATAATCATAATGACAGGCTTGCCATCTCTAGAAACTGTCCAAACAGCTTTGCGCTATGGGGCTTTTGATTACATCACCAAACCTACGCGGCCTCAGGATCTGTTACATTCTCTGGAAAATGCAATGAAACATAAAGTTGTGCATGACGAAAAGGAGCGTTTACATTTGCGCCTGGAAGCTGTATTTCGTAGTGTTGATTCTGGCATTCTGACCTTTACGACGCATGGCATCCTGGAATCGATCAATGAAACGGGCACTTATCTGTGCGGTTTTTATCCTGACCAACAGGGGATTTTTTTTCCGATCAATCGCCCCTATTGCAGCATGGAATGTCGACGTATTTTTAGCCAAGTCATAGATTCTAAATATAAAAAATCAGAAACAGAGCTTCACTGTAAGCGTAAAGATCGTTTTGAGCAGAAAGTAAAAATTACGGTTGCTCCACTTATTAGTGAAGCTAAACAGAGCATTGGTGTGGTCATGGTTGTAGAGGATGAAACACGCACCATTCAACTGAAACGCAACCTTCAGGAACGAACGCAATTTCATCGATTGATTGGCTCCAGTCCAGCCATGCAGGCCATTTTTCTTCTCATTGAGGATCTGGCTGAGGTGGAAAGTACTGCGTTGATTACTGGGGAGAGTGGAACTGGCAAAGAATTGGTAATGGATGCCATCCATTATCAAAGTCGTCGGGCACAAAAACCGTTGGTCAAAGTCAATTGTTCAGCTTTGAGCGATACCTTGCTTGAGAGTGAATTATTCGGGCATGTCCGGGGCGCATTCACTGGTGCCATTGCAAACAGGAAGGGACGCTTTGAATTGGCAGAAAATGGAACTCTGTTTCTCGATGAAATCGGAGATATCTCCTCCAGCATGCAGGTAAGTTTATTGCGCATATTACAGGAAAGAGAATATCAACGTGTAGGAGACGAACAAACGCGTAAAGCCAATTTCAGAGTAATTGCCGCGACCAATAAAAATTTGCGCGAAAAAATGGCCAATCACACTTTCAGGGAGGATCTCTATTATCGTCTCAATGTGGTTGAGGTCAAAATGCCGTCTCTTAGAGAAAGATATGAGGATATTCCTCTATTGGTGGACCATTTTGTTTTCCGTTTTTGCGCACAGTTTAATAAAACGATTACAGGTGTTTCAGATGAGGTCATGCACATCCTGATGCACCATACATGGCCAGGCAATGTGCGAGAACTGGAGCATGCGATTGAACATGCATTTGTCAGGTGTCGGGCAAGGACGATTGAGCGCGATCATCTGCCCCAAGAATTATGTTCCGATACACCTTACTGGTTGCCAGAAATCTCCACGGCAGCCATTCCACCCGTATTGTTGGCCCGTGTCTCGGAGAAAGAGAGCATTATTCAGGCTTTGCAAGCGGTTCAATGGAATCGGGAAGCCGCAGCCCGTATCATGGGGATGAGTCGGGCCACTTTTTTTCGGCGTATGCGGCAATACGACATTAAACGTTTATGATTCAATAGGTTAAGAATTGATTGCGGCGTAAGTTGAAGGAGTCCACCCTTTTTTTTGACTTGTTTTATAAATTATTTTGTTTACTGAAAAAATTATTTGATTTTTTTGCACCATCATGTTAGCATATTTAATTGATCAAAAATCAAGCTAATGTGAGTGTCTGTTTGTATAAATAATTATCATGTCTTCTGTGCAAGTCATCATTCTCTCTTCGTAGGCTTATAGATTCTCTGTAGTATCTTGAATGTTTCAGAAAAACAAAAAGCAAGACCTTGGGGGG
>JAMOBH010000136.1:0-13690 GCA_039908085.1 Magnetococcus sp. YQC-5 | reverse complement strand
CGTTGGGTTGCTGTGCAGTGTGGCAAGCCAGGCATCCCGCAGCAACTCGATCAACGCCACCCACTCATGGAAGCTCCGATTCTGCGGGTGCGGACTGATCGATGGCAAGTTCCAATGGGAACGATCATTCCAATCGTCCGCCTCACCCAACTCGCGCATCAGGTCCAGCGCGTCGCGCAGCAGGAGCTGAATGTCATCCAAGAGCAGTGGCAAAGCCTTCTGCCAAGCTGTGTTTTTCTCCAAGCCATCCAGAGAGGAATACGCATCATCAATAGAAAGGACCAGTTCCCATTCAACCAATTCTCTCAGCCGTTTGGGTTCATCGGCATGGTCAGCTGTATTTTGTTCACGGAATGGTTGCCGCAGCAACACGCATGGCGCGAGCAATTCGCGGAGTTGCATGCGCAGGGTGGGCGTGAGGCCGTCGTATTTGAATTGATCCTGCCAGATGTAATACTCCATATCACGGTCACGCCACGGTGGCTTGACGCGTCCCGTGAGTAGCAGACGCCAGAGTGTTCGCACCATCGGGCGTGGTATCGCCCTCGGCGCGTTGTTGCGGATGCGCTCCAGTTCGTCCGTCTTGCCTTCGATCTCCAATTGGTGGAGTTCGTTCAGGCGATGATCGATGCATCTTACGAAATGGTATTGCAGTTGGCCACCCTGTTTGGCCAACCATAGAACAAGCACCGGGTCATCCAGGTGCCGGGTTAACCAGTGCGCCAAATGGTTCATCACGGCATCCCACTGGCTGCCAACACTGCCGCCATTGACCAGCATCATCCAGGGCGCGCTAGCGGATGGGGCGGGCCGGCGTGTCATGCTGAAGGCCAGCTTGTCATCCTGCTTGAGCGGGAATGGCACGCCAAAGCGTGGCAGATCAGACTGCTGATAGCGGTTTACGCTCAGGTATTCCAGCCAGTCCAATGACGGCACAGGATCAAAGTGGGCAAAACGTCTGGCGGGCAGGCCGGACTCATCGGACAACGCCCAGAGCATGCGGCCAACAAAATCATCCTGTGGTGTACTGGCCGAGGGATGTGTCATGGCGTACTTCGTGACAATGTTTTCCTTACCGGTTATTCCGTCGCGGTAGGTCGCGGCCCATGCCTTGAGAGTGCGATGCAGGGCGGAATGGTCGCTGTCCGTTGGGGTCTCGTAGAGAACCGGCGTGACGCCCTTGGCTTCCCACTCGATACGCTGCTGCTCTTCTTTGCCAGCTTTGTATCCACCAAAAGCATAGGCTGGCGGCGTGATCTCACCCAACATCCGGTCTGCCGCCAACGCATCCATCATGTAACGCAGCACCGGGTCGTTGATGCTGTACCCCACAAAGCACACGACAAAATTACGAAATAACTCGCTGACAAACCTGGCTGCCCAGCGTTCGATCAAGTACGCCAAGCCGAAATCGCCACTTGACAGCACCAACCGTTGCAAAGCACTTTCGTCGAGTGTTTCAGGGAGCAGACCATGCAAATAAACCACACCATTCCATCGGTTTTTTTTTGGAATTGGCAACAGGGGGGCCGGAAAGTCCTGTATGGCGAGTTTATCCCGCACAATCAGATGTTGAAAAATGCGATCGAAGTTGGTGGTGACCAAACGCACTGCGCCATCGCGCCCTCGTGCCAACTGAAGGAGTGCTGCATGGGTGTCGATGGCACCTTCGTGATCCAATTTGGGTTTGAGCACTGTGAGCAGTTTCTTGCGCACGGCCAAACGCTCACCGGGAGTGCGCCGTTCCAGCAGATCCAGGGTGGCGTCGTACTGCCCGCGAGCATAGGGCTGTTCTTCGGTGGGGGTGCGTTCCGTGTCCAGTTCGGTATAGAGCTGATCCACCAAGTCGCGAAATCCCGGTAGCCCCGCAGGGTATGAAATGCCTGCACCGCAGAAGAACACGACGCGGCCCTCCTCATGCGCCTGCAGCAGGGCGTTGGGGATGTCTGGGCTGTGCGGAGTGATTTGCATCGTCAGACCGTTTCCGCAAACACCCGCTCCAGCGTCGCGGGCAGCAGTGCGGCGTTGGCTGCACGGATGGCAGCGTGTTTGGCTTTCAGTGCAGCCATTTCGGATTGCAGTTGCTCAAAAGTGCGTTGGATGGAAAGCGGCGGGATGGGGACTGCGATTTTTCCAAGATTGGTCAAGTTTAAGGTGCGATTACGGTCGGCGGTTCCCGGCGACGCAAATCCAACTTTCTCCAACCCCTCTTCACTCAAGAGATAATAGGCAAGGAATCCAATAATAGAAACTGTTGGATCAGGGATGCAGGTGAGGTAGCGATGGGATGCGATACATCCTTCATGCTTTTGACCAGCAATGGCTATCGCACCTTCCCAAGCTTTGATATTGCTGAGTACCAGATCTCCGGCCTTGATCCACACGGGTTTCTGCCAAGTCGCTTCAGCTCCATCAAAATCTGGTTTCAGTGTCGATAATCTCGAACAGATGCGTCTGTTTTATCAGGCCTATCCACCGGAATGGATTTCCGGGACGCTGTCCCGGAAATCCGCGCACCCGCCTTTCCTGGAGAAATCCGAGGCAGTGTCTCGGATTTTCCCGTTCGACCAGTTGGCCGCTGCGTTTCCTTTGTCGTGGTCGCACTATGTGCATCTCACTCTTTGATACGAACCCGATTAGTTGTGCCTTCGCTTGCAGCCTTGCATAATTCTACGAATGGCGCAGAACGAACCAACCAACCCATGAACGCCGGATTACATTTACCAAGATCGTGCAACTCAAATGATGGAAAGTCGTTGCTGACGATGGCACCATCCAGTTCGGGTGGAACCAGCCCGATTGCACCATTGCGGGCATCAATCTTGGACAAGATAAGTTGATCGGTACGGACTACGCGCCGCACAGATATCACGTCTCCCCCTTTTACTTTACCCCGACTGATGACTCCCTTCCCCCACAGCTTGACAGTGACTTCGTGATACTCTGCTACGGGATCAAGAACCGCAGCCTCGTCGAAGCGATGGAGCAATTCATTCAGGACGATTTTTGGCCATGCCTTCATTCCTTGCACTCCATGTTGTCAGCACTGCGCAAATGCCGCGCTTCCAGCTCTCGCCGCGTTTTCGCCAACTCCTCGGCCAGCAATTTCTCATCGGGCAGCACAGTTCGGTATTCGGCGGCCAGCACCTTGTTGGGTAGCCCCTCCAGCGCGTAGCGGGCTTCATCCGCGCCTTTCTCGGCGCAGAGGATCAGGCCAACGGGTGGATTCTCACCGGGTTTCATCCAGTGCTCACGGGCGAAGTTCAGGTACAAGTGCATCTGCCCCGCGTCAGCGTAGCTGAATTTGCCAACCTTGAGGTCGATGACCAGCAGGCAACGCAACCGGCGATGGAAGAACAGCAGATCGACCCGGAACCAGTTATCGTCGATGCGCAGTCGTCGCTGACGACCGACAAAGGCGAAATCATCGCCCAGTTCGAGGAGAAAATCAGCCAAGTGCTGGATCAGCACCTCTTCGAGATCGGACTCTGAGTATTCGTCCTTGAGGTTGAGAAACTCCAGCACAAAGGGGTCTTTGATGGCTTGCTCAGGGGTGAACAGATCATCTGGTTCGGCGTGTTCGGCCTTTTGCAACATCGCCGCCTTGTTGCGCGACAGTGCCGTGCGTTCGTAGAACTGGCTGTTGATCTGGCGGTCGAGCTGACGCACCGACCAGCCGCAACGCAGGGCCTCGGTTGCGTAGAAACTGCGGGCCAGCTCATTTTTGACCGACAGCAGACGAACGTAGGCGGACCAGGGCAGTGGAAAGGCTGCGGCAATGGCTGGCAAGTCGGTGGAAGTCCTTGATAGTAGTGGTAAACTTGCCTGATCGATAAAAATTGCAGACGGTGTCTGCACAATCTGTTGTGACGAAGATAATGCAGATGGTGTCTGCACAATCCGTTCAGCAGGCCAGGCCAAGTAGAACGCCCGCATCTGAGCCAGGTTGCGTCCACCAAAACCTCGTCCAAATTGATGCGACAGGTCGGCGGACAAGCGTTTGATCAGAGCCTCCCCATAGGCTGCCCGGTCATGCCCACCCTGCTCGAACTCGACGATGCGCCTGCCGATTTCCCAATAGGTGGCCGTCATCAGGGCGTTGACGCTGCGCGCCACGGTACGGCGTGCGGCATCCAGCATGGCGACGATATCGGCGCGGATGCCTTCGTAACCGACGGACTCCGGAACAAGCCCGGTCATGCCTGCACCGCGTTCACCAGGGTTTCGATCTCGCCCAGCAGGCGCATCACTTCGGCTTCGTGGCTGCGCATCGACGCAATCAGCTCTTTGGGATCGGCATGTTCGAGACCCACCTTGGCGTTGGGGTTCTTCAGGTCGAGGTTGTAGATCGGCCAGTAGATGGCGTCGCCCTCAGTCTGGGCGGTCCTGGCGGCCAGTTCATGGGCCTGCTGCCGTGTCTTGAGCGTGCGCAGGTGCTCCTGCCACTTGGCCTTGTCGCTGGTGCTGGCTGCGGCACCATGCTGCTCGGCTTCACGCATGGGCTTTCCCAGAGCCAGCGCGGCAGAACGTTCCTTTTCGGTTTTTTGCCAATACGGCATGGCGTTTTTTCGGGCGGCGGCGTACTTGGCGGCAAAGTCCACCTGCCAAGCCTGCGTGCCTTCCGCGCGCTGATGCCACCACGCCAATGCTGGGGCGAACTCCTCGAATTGCAGCGGCGCGGTTTTGCTGTATTTTTTGCGTCCTGCGGGCAACGGCAGTTCGTAATACCAAATCGTGTCGGTGGGACCGCCACGCTCAAAAAACAGCAGATTGGCCGGAATATCCGTGTAGGGCGCAAACACGCCCTGCGGCAGACGCACGATGGTGTGCAGACGAAATTCCTTGAGCAACGCTTCCTTGATGACCGCGCATACCCCATCGCCAAACAGCGTGCCATTGGGAACAACGACCGCCGCCCGACCGCCACGCCCTGCACCAAAGCCTGTCACGCGCAATTTGCGCATGATGTATTGCAGAAACAAGAGTGCGGTTTCCGATGTTTGCATGTTGGGCGGAAAATTGGCCTTGATGCCTGCCTCTTCTTCACCGCCGAAGGGCGGATTGGTCAGGATGACATCCACCCGTTCGCTGTGACCGATTTCATTGATGCGGCGGTCCAAGGTATTGCCGTAGACGATCTGTGGTGCTTCCAGCCCATGCAGCAGTAGATTCATTTGAGCCAGCATGTAGGGCAGTGACTTTGCTTCCTGACCGAACAGGGTGTCGCGTTGCAGAGTGCGACGCTCACTGGGTGTGGTCACCTGCGATGCAATGTGATCGTAGGCTTCTACCAAAAAACCGCCCGTGCCACAGGCTGGATCGAGTACGGTCTCATTCAAACGCGGGTTGATCACCTGAACCATGAAACGCACCACCGGGCGTGGCGTGTAAAATTCGCCGGAATCGCCCGCTGCGTCACGCATCTCACGCAACATCGATTCATACAGGTGCGACAGGGTGTGAATTTCTTCGCTGGCACTGAAGCGAATCAGATTGATCTTGTTCAAAATTTCACGCAGCAGATAACCGCTTGCCATGCGGTTCTGAATGCCCTTGAACACATTGGCGATCACCTCACGTTGGCTGCCTTTTTCGCCTTCGCCAGCCAGACCACGCAAATAAACGAAAAGCCCCTGACCGCTACTGCCATCCGCTCGCACGGTCTTTTCCTGGCTGATAAAGGTGAGCAGTTCATCGCCGGTGATGCCATCCTCTCGTGCGGCCCAGTCACGCCAGCGGTAAGGGGCTTCGATGACAGGTCGATAGGGTTTGCCGTCGAGTTCGGCTTCTTCCTTGTGGACGATTTCCAGATCATCAAAAAACTTGAGGAACATGATCCATGTGAGCAAAGGCAAGCGGTCCACATCTCCATTGAGGCCCTTGTCCTTGCGCAGAATCTGGCGTGCCGATCCGATCAACGCGGAAAGATTGGCGCGTGTGGTGAGTGGTGCCTTGGCTGTGCGTGAGGCGCGCGGTTTCTTGTTGGTCGGGATGATTGCCATTTATAGGATTGCTCGTTATTGGTAGATCGCCATCTACAGATGAGACACGGCTTGCTTCAGCCCCTGCACACCTCCAAAATGGCGCATGGCAATTTCGGAGGGTGAGCCGAAGCGGTCGAAGGGCTGGACCTTCATCAAATCGGATAACGCGTTGAATTGAATGATACCGCGCTCAATGTATTGGTCAAGCAGCAACGACAGCACTTCGCGGGCTGTGTCACCGTACTGGCTGAACAGATCTTGCGTGGCGCGGCGGGCATGATCCGCACGTTGGCGTCGGGTCAGTAGCGGTGCATTCCAGGCCAAATGACACAGCAGATCAAAAGGATCGGCATCGGGTTGATCGCTGCTGGCTGCCAACTCTTCAAAACTGATGCCCCGTTTGGTCAATTCGCGCAGTACGGCAACGCGCGTGTCCGGGTTGGCCCAGGCCGACTGCAGAGCATGCCGGGAAGGATACAGCATGCGCACGGCGCGTCCAGAGTATTCGGTGTAACGCACCACTTGCAACTTTTTGCCGTCGGTGTCGAGGTCGTAGACCAGATGGCCGATCACCTCAACCTCGCCACCGTCGATGTAGAATTTACGCGGTTCAGCGGGGGGATCCTCGATGAGAAGACCATTACCAGACCCGGTTGGCTCTTCAGGGATCGCGTCTTCCGCAGACGGCGTTTCCGTGGAGATTTCGGGTTCTGTCATGGTGATCTGGTGGTGTATGGCCTCCGACCCGTCCTATTGCCAAGGAGACCAAATGCAGGCCTGTGGTTGGTCGTGGTTAAAAGTCTTGGTGAATCCCTGAACCGACCCGCCTCCCATTCGGGCATTCGTCTACTCCTCCTTCTCGACCTCCACCTGTGGCGGTGCGGGCAGAAACATGAACCATGAACAGCGCAAACGGATGGCCGAATATTTACGGCGGGGGAGGAGGGATCCGATCAGGCCCGTTTGATCAATTCCAAATGCGTGACCGTGCCTGTGTGTGTCATTTCATGGGAGACACCGGTCACCACCCCCCGATAACTGCTGCCATACATTCCGTCGTAGGTTTCCACCAGATCGCCCGACATCAGCCCAGGACGATACAAAAGTGTCATGCGTACCGTTTGCAGAGATTCACCCAAATCCAGTTCCATCTCTCCCCTGGCTTGCAGAACGCCATGATCAGACAACAACGGCGATGAGATCGGAGATCCAGCCCGCAGACCATCGCCACGTCGCAGAGTCAAGGAACGTCTGTTTTGGACAACCTGACCCACAGCACTCATGGCCGCAGGAAAGGCATCCAATCCGCTCAGGGTATCGGGTATCTTGAAAGGGTGACAGCCATGGGTCATCAGGGTAAAAGTCACCCTGGCAATGGCCACTCCGCTCGTGGCTGCCAGAAGGGTTCGGCCATCCTGGCCCAGGGTCAGGGAACCCAGGTCATTGCCCAACCAGGTCACCGATTCGATACGCACCGCAGGCCACGAAAGAATCCCACGATTCGACTGGTAAAAGATGACATCTTCGCTGGCTTGCCGTGGCGCAGGTTCGGTTGGCATGAACTCCCCGGTTGAAGCCGTCACCTGGGTGATTTGCACCTCCGGGCCAGCCAGACTTAACAAATGGACGGTTTCACCAGGAGCAAAATCGCTCTTGCCCCGGTTGTGGCCCGTGGGACTTGGATCAATGCCCAGCCATAAAAAGGGCTTGAGGGCATCGGGAATCTCTTCCTGAACCGTAATCTGGTTGATCCTGGCACCGAATCGACCCTCTTCGTGGATTGCCAAAAGATCCTGGGTATCGCTCAATATATGGTCCGGGGTGGCCAGATCCCATTGATTGACCGGTACAGGAAAACGACGGCGCAACAGCAACCGCCCATTCGGACGGGTTCGCACCACCCCCCCAACAGCAGCAGCCACTATTTTGGCCACTTCGATGGGGGCTGCATGGCTCACTTGTAAACGGTCAGGCAACAATCGCCAGTTGGGCAGTTCCCAATCCACGCTTTCATGCAGAACCTCCTCGACAGCATCCCTGGCCCAGATTGCCTCACTCCAGACACGGGTGATTGGGGTGGCCCGTGGCACGTCATGTTGCGCAGTACGACTGATCGCAGTGACTACCCGTTGGATCTGATCCGGTTTGCGGAGCATGCTTTTCTGATCCACCAGCAACTCGAACCGCTCCTCTCCCCAGGTCAGAACCAAGGGATCATTCAGGTCAGGATCAATACAATCCGCCCCTGGTGGGCTGAGGGTCAATCGGGCAACCCAGGTGACGGCGTCCGGTTCAAGGGACACCCTTGCATGGAGCAGGGGAATGGAGTCTCCATCCATGGCAATGGCAGGGGGCTGGACCCAAATCACGCTCACAGGAGCCTGAAGATCCCAGCGGTAAATGAGACTCCCTGCAACTGGATTCCAGAGCAACAGGTCGAAGAATTGACGATGTTGGGCCAGGATCGAAACCGTATCGTCACGGGGTTGCTCAACCGCTTTGATGACCAGGGTCTGCAAGGACCAGATGGCTCCTCTTGATCTCTCCTGGGTATCAAACAGGGGTTGGATCTGTCGGCATTCCAGCCACTGCTGCCATGGAAGCTGACAGGCGATTTCCACCGAGATGGCATACAGGTGATCCGATTGCCGATCCATTGGAAAGCCAAAGGGTTGGCTTGATCCAAGCGTGATGTCGAGAATCCAGTCAAAAAGGTGGCTCGATGCCTGGTCCAGCAGAAAAGCAAACGGTTCGCTTGACTGTGCCAGGGCAAAAATTCCGATGTCAAAGGCCTTCACGTTCTCTCTGGCCAGGGTGACAGCATAAATTTGGCTTTGTTGACGTTTCACCACAGGTGCAGGAGGTGCCGGCAGGATAAATGTCTTCCATGTGGAACCGGTCCAGGAGGTTTGGCCAACCCATGACCCCTGGTCGGTCCAGGTGGTGTTGTCATCCGACCATTGGCATTTGAAATCCTCAGGACATTGGTTGGAATATCTTGGCAAAAACCAGATTTCACCAACACTGACTGGATTGCTTGCTCCAAAGTCATATTTGAACCAGCAATCTACACCAGGACTGCCATTGTTCCAGTATGAGCTGGTATTATTGTCAAACAGGTTGACAGCACTGGTATCGGCATGACTGGCATTGGGGGTTCCGCCATTGCACAGATCCGCGCCGCCTCCGGCAGTGCGCATCTCCACTTCGTAGAACGACAGGAGCATGGTGCTGCCTGACGTGGATTTTGTCACATAGATGCGCCAGTAACGATGGGCCATGGGCGTTATTCCGGTTCAGGGGTGAAGAGGATCGCCTCGAATCCAAGCTGGGGACTGTAGGTCAGGGATGCGGTTTGATCATAATGGAAATTGGGCCAATGGCCCGTGTCATACTGAAACGAGCTGCGATTCCAGATAAACTGGAACGTCCGGGAAAAGGGGGTTCCTTCCAGGTTGGGTGATTGGGTTTCCGGGATGTGAAACGTCGCATTGAACAACGTCCCGATGGTTGGGGCAAACGGGATGGTCCCGGAGTAACCAAAATTGGTGGATACCGTCGTACTGGTGGCTTGCCAGAGGGTGGAACAGCTGTCCAGGGCCAGACTGATCACCAGATCGTTGTAGAATGTATGTACCCGATCTTCATGGGAGCCTGGCAGCGTCGGGGGAGGGGTCATATTCTGGATGGTCTGTTGCGGCAGGTAGAATACGATTCCAGGACACAGGATCGTGATGTCGAGGTGATAAACCCATCCGGTCAAAACCTCATTGGGAGACCAGGTCACACCCACAACAGGAAACAAAAACCGTCCCAGGGAATTGGCGTTGCCTATGCTGTAGGTTGCCCGGTAGGGTATGCTGCAAGCAAGTGTGGTGGTTCTGGTCGCGCTGATGAGGCTGGTATATGTGGTGACGCTTGTCCTGTTCCATAAGGGAAGTGCAATCTCGTATGTGCCGGGTGAGATCGCAACAGGTTCCTGCTGTTCTGTATAACATCTGGGATAAGTGGTCGTCAATGTCATGGCACCATCGGTCACCAGATAAACCTTGAAATCTTGTCGTTCCTTCTGCACATAATTCAACAGTATAGAAGTGTTGAATGTGATTATATAATAGTTTTTATGGTACTCAAAGCTGTTGATCAGATCCTCAATCGCCTCCTCATAGGTCAATTGGGTCTCTCCCCAGGAATTCCCCTGAAAAAGAAAATCCCAGGCTTCGTCATACAGGGTCATATCCACGCTGTCAGCACTGTTGGGTTTGATGACCAAGGCATCATCGCGGCGCAGGCAGAACCGAAAGCTGATGGTGGGATATGCAAATCCTACGATCTGATCAAACGGGCCAGGATCGACCCATGTGAGAGCGGCTGTGGTCATGGCTCTTTACCCATCACTGCCAAAGCGCAACCGGAGTTCCGGGCAACAACCAGGAGGGGCTTGATTGGTGCAGATCCCCCCGTCCGCCCGTTTCAGTTTCATGACCAGTTCCACGGGTCGGGCCACATCAATATAAACATCCGGGCTGTCCGGGGCGTATATGCGTTCTGTTTTGACGCTGCGTGACTCTTCCACATAGTGATATTTCGGAGATTTTTCCGCATCGACACAGTTTTGCAGGGCTACCATTTGCGCGGCTGAGAGCAGGGGGCCGTCTGGTTGGATCTGTTCTTTGCATCGTGACCAACAGGGATCGCTTGGCAGGCTTTTGATCCTGTATCCATCGGGTGTTGGAATGATTTCAGGCTTGGATGTGGTGGTGTATCCGGTACGTACCATGGTTTGAGCAGGCCAGAAATCCCTGGCAAAGGTGATTTGGTCCACCTCGTTGGTGCCCATGGCAATGACTCGAACTTCGGGTATGGTGGCGTTGTGAATATTCCCGGCCAGCCAAGCCTGTTGGATCTCACGGAACCACTCTGGTGAAATCTGTGCCGCGCCGGTATCATATTCAATCTCATACAATGTAAAACCTGGAAAATATTCCACCACCAATGCTCCGGTCACAGCATGCGGATGATGGAAAGTCCCGGTTTGCTGGTCATAATCAGGCAGTTGGGTTTCCTGGCCGTTGTTCAGGAAAAAACGAGTGTGATCAACGATCCGCATGGTGGGTTGGTCGTAAAAAAAACGGAGTTGCCGGGTGTTGGCTTGCACCCAGGTCAAGGTTTCAAGAAGAGGTTCATGGCGTCGCCCCAGAGCTTTACTGGCTCCGCCATGAACCAGCATCCGCACAACTGGGGCTTGCGCTTGGGAACAATAGAGCCGTACCCGTTGGCGTCCAGGAGATTCCATGACCAGGGCCTCACTGAGTTGGGCTTCGTATTCCGAGGGATCCCGTGTCCAGGCATGGACCACCACGGGTCGCACCATCAGGGGGGTTTTTCCTCGATCCTTGCCGGTTTGCAGGATGAAGGGTTCTCGATGGGTTGTTTGTTGAGAGACGAAATTCAACGTTACGCCTGTATCAAGCGTATTCATGCACTCTCTCCGCTGATGGCCACAATCACTTTATTGCCCGAACGGCTGTTGGCACCGGCTGGCACGGTCCGTTTTTCCCAGACTGCGACAGAGGCCGGATGGCTGGTGAAGGTGATACTATCCCCGTTGCTCCAGGTGCCGCCCCAGGGGGGTGAACTGCCGGTCAGAGTGAAATAGGGCTTGCTGAAATCAGGATTGTTCGGGGCAAAATTCCCGCCTCCGATGGAGCCGCTGCCTACTGTGCCCAGAGTATTCCCGGCACAGGTGAAATTGGTCGCGTTGGTGAATGTGAGGGTCCAGGTCTGTTCGATGGTGCCTATATGGTCGCCCAAAACAGGATAGGTGGCCTCATTATACGTTCCAGATGCCGAGGATTCCTGCCAGCCGGTAAAGGTGGCCTTGATGTCGGTTGGTTCCATGACCGAGGCTACACGGGTGGCACTGGCTTGGTAGTTGAATCCCAGAGTCACACCACTGGCAAGAGTCAGGGTGGCCAGAGTGCCATTCCACGAGACTGCGTTGGTGCTGGCCAGACGCAGAAATTCGGTGTTTCCATCTACGGCATCCACGCTGGTTTTGTCTGAGATGCGGATCAGGTCACCATTTTTGAAAATTTCATTCCCGCCTGATCCGTTGCCCGTTTCCACTGTGACGTGGACGGTGGTATCGCCGATGGTGCCATTGCTGTCCAGATTGCCAGCACCGTAACAGCGGGTATATCCCAGGACATCCGTTTGAGTATCGGTTTGGGTGCCTGCGAGTAAGACCACGCTGTCATCGCCTGGGGTTTGGGTTTCCACAAAGATGCGTGGGTTAAGCAGGGCCAAGTCGTCGTCATTGGCAATTTTGATGAAGGTTTTGCGGTATTTTATTGACCCTGCGGTGCGTTCTGATTGGGGGATGTCTGGCCAGACGTTGTTTTTGACATTGTCCGCGATTTCGTTGGTCGACATGAGACCGCCGTTGCTCGATGTGTCGTTGACGATTTGAGATTTATACCATTTGATTTCGCTGGTTTGAATAGTCATATCATGATGCTCCGGTTAAATGATTGGGGGGTGCAGAGGGAACCATTCCGCCAAGTGGGGTCCAGGGGCGAGAGCCACTATGAATCATTTCCACCAACATTTTGAAAATGGTTTCGTCTAGAAACTGGAAAACCCATTAATACTGTATAAGCTTGATTGTGCCCGTGAACTGGTCGTGTTCCGGCCACAACGGGGCCATGGTGAGTGCGGGTGGCGTTTCATGTCGGAACAGGACCGTGCCGCTCCACTCTTCCCATGTCAGGGTAAAAGAGGCACCGGCCAAGGCAGCCATGCCGGCCAGTGCCTCCACCGTGGAGCGATCCAGCCAGGCGGCTTCCTGATGAGCCACCAGCGTGATGGGCCTTCCGCCCATGCGTTGCTGTGCCTGGATGACCGGTTTTCCGCCCAGAGTGCGGACCACCGTCTGATCAACAGGCGCGGCATCATAGCGATCACTCCACAACAGGCCATCTGGCAGTGATACCTCTCCAAGCTGTTTCATGGTTTTTTCTCACTCGCCTTTCAGGATCAATCGTGTTGCAAAACGTAATGGAAACAGGGCCAAATCATGGGTGAACACTGGGGCAGGGGCCGTGGCCATTTTCATGGCTCCGAATGATGTGCCAGGACACCACCCCAGAAGTGCCTGGCAGGTCTGAAGCAGCAGGGGACCGGCCTCTTGCCGTTCACCACGTCCATTGCTTGCATCACGCCTGTTGCGGACCGCAATGACCGTCATCCAGAGTTGATCGACTGCCGAAAGATTGCCTGCTCCCATGCGGGTCTCCTGGCCGTCGTATATCACATGAAGTGCCGGAGTCGTCCCGGTCTGACTTTGGACTCCAGAGATGTCTCGTGCCCCCTGCACCAAACGCAAGGTCGGAATTTCGGTGCCAAGCCGCTCCAGAATCAATTCTTCTGCCTCGAAGTAATCGTTCATGTTTTTTCAATGACTCAAAATTTTGGTGTTGATTATTTACCCCTTTAAGACCTTGGGGGGCGGTGAACCGCCCCCCAACACCCCCCACCCTTTTTTTTTAATTTTTTATTTTTATTTTTTTATTATTAAAAAAAAAGAGGGGGTTTGGGGGATTCATCCCCCAATCATTTAACCGGAGCATCATGATATGACTATTCAAACCAGCGAAATCAAATGGTATAAATCTCAAATCGTCAACGACACATCGAGCAACGGC
>JAMOBH010000135.1:0-13830 GCA_039908085.1 Magnetococcus sp. YQC-5 | reverse complement strand
TGACGATAAAGCTTACCCATAATCATGGACACAAAACCTTTGAATTTTGGATCATGGCTTATATTGTAAGTGGCAAAGATGGATTCCACTCTGGTTGGTGTTCCTTCATAAATGCGAATGGACGCATGCGGGATATCGCCAAAATCGTGTCCACGAAAACTGTTCAGAATAAAAACGACCTGGTGGGCTTTGGGGTCTATGCGCGCCAAATCCAGAGTGATGATCTCATTATCCAGGCCATCATCTCCGCCGGTATCGCCTGTCAGGTCGTCGCCACTATGGACAATGCATCCGTCCTTGGAACGCAGATTGCCAAAAAAAACCACATCAATCAATTGATTCGCGCTGTCAAACACGCCGCAACTTGCGTCGAGATCCACTGCTTCGATCTTGGTGTTGCCGAAAAATCCTTTTTTCTGAATGGCTCCCCAGTTCAACCCAATACACATTTGTTGCAAGAGTTGCCCATTCTGTTTTTCCAGGGAAATGCGTTGCCCTTTTTGCAGAGATAAAGCCATTACGATCTCCTTTTGTATCAGATCTGGATGCCAAAATTATTGGCCATGGCGCGCAGTCCGCCAGAGAATCCCTGACCAATGGCTCGAAATTTCCATTCATTGTTGTAGCGGTAGATCTCACCAAAGATCATCGCGGTTTCAGTTGAATATTCCTCAGTCAAGTCAAAGCGAACAACCTCTTGATTATTGTCCCGATTGACGATTCGAATATAAGCATTTCTGACTTGGCCAAAATTTTGTCTTCTGCTTTCCGCTTCGTGAATGGTGATGGTGAACACGACTTTTTGGATGTCAGCAGGCACAAGATTAATATCAACCAGAATGGTTTCATCGTCGCCATCTCCTTGGCCGGTCAGGTTGTCACCTGTGTGCTGAACCGCTCCGTTTTCAGATTGTTTCTGATTATAAAAGATAAAATCGCTATCGGAACGTACCTTTCCTGATCCCTGCAACAGAAACGCAGAGGCATCCAGATCAAAATCCGCGCCATCGGTAGTACGGGCATCCCATCCCAGCCCAACCAGAATTTTGACCATTCCGGGAGCTTCTTTTTGTAACGAAACGTTTCCACCTTTTTGCAATGAAAGTGTCATAATCATCTCCTCACTGGGTTGGTTTAATTTTATTACATCTGATTTGTATCCAAACAGGGCTTGCTGTCAAGGCAAATTCGTCTCAACTGCAAAAGAATTGAGGTCGATTGCCAATTCAAGCACCCCGGAAAAATGACTGCGACATTCGTCAAAAAACAGGGAATCAGGCCCATCAATTGGATAAAAATGGGTTAATATCAATCGTTTGACTCCAGCCATCTCAGCGATTTTCCCGCAAAGACCTGCTGACAGATGTCCATCGACTTTGCCTGCATCCAGACTGGAACACTCCAGAAACAACACATCCGCTGCCCGACAGAAGGTCACCAGATCGGGATGAAAATCCGTATCGCCGGAAAATACCACAGAAAGGCCTTGGTATTCAAACCGATAAGCGCGACAGGCAAAGCGGTCGGAATGGGGCGTTGCACAACTTTTGAGTAGCACTCCATCCAACGCCTGGATGGGTGCGACTTCCTGCACACGGAAAGGAAAATCCGTGGGTGGCGCACTCACAGGAACCACAATCCGTTCGAAAAATTCGACAAATCCCGGTGGTCCGTAGAGAGTCAATGGTTTGTCCCTATGCATTCCCGGCAGTCGCAAGGCATGCACAAACGGGATCAGGTCGCCAATATGATCAGCGTGAGTATGAGTGATAAAAATTGCGTCCAAATTCTGAAAACTCTTGCCAACTCGTTCCAATTGCAGCAAAATACCACTGCCACAATCCACAAGGAATTGGTGCCCCTTGATTTCCAACCAATAGCCGGGAGCATTGCGTCGCAAGGAAGGAACACCCGTGCCACTACCCAAAATAATGCCTTTCATTGCCCTCTCTTTTGTTTCAGACTATCCAACGCCTCCATGATTGATTATGATGGGTTAATCTATTGGCTGGATGGCCCATTTGCAAGGATGAAACGCACATGTTGATGCAGATCGTACTGAAGGAAATTCCATTTTTTTGGGATTTTACCGAGGAAGAATGTAACGCATTGACCCAAACTGAAAGTTTTTTCAGTACCTATCAAGATGGGGAGTATCTCATCACAGAAGGGTCATCGGATGAATCCCTGTTTGTTCTAATCAAGGGAGAGGCCAATGTGGTCCATAGCAGTCATCCTGATGAGGTGATCACCACGTTGCAACCAGGGGCGGTGGTGGGAGAAATCTCTTTTCTGACCAAACGCACACGGGCCACCAATATCATTGCCGTTGACGAAGTCATTGCCTTTCGCATTGATCCATACAGCATGAATCAAGAACGCATGGATCCGGCATTGCAAACCAAAATCAAGAATCAACTCATTGAAATTCTTGTAAAAAAATTGGAAAATACCAACAAGGCCCTGCTCACTCAAAAAAAGGCCAATCTGATACTGACCAAGGCGTTACGCGCACAAGTGTTGGCTGAAAAATCCTCGTAAAAAGGGTATGGCGCAGATGAACAAGTCACCCTTTTTATCGGTTTGGTGCGCTCACCAATGATTCCTGCTGACGCAGATATTATTCAAGAGAATGATCATTTTTGGATGACGATGCTAAACAATACTGAGTGATGGATTGCAAACAGGAAGGGTTCAGAATCCGCACTCGCTTGCCTTGAATACTCAACAGTTCATTTTCCCGAAAACTGCGCAACGTTCGACTGACGGTCTCCATGGACAATCCCAGATAGTTGGCGATGTCGTTTTGCAACATGGGCATGCGAAATTCGTGACTGGAAAACCCATGCTTGGCGTAACGCTCAGCCAGATTGAGAAAAAAAGCTCCGAGACGTTCTTCTGCACTGCGCCTTCCCACCAGCAGGGTTTGTCTTTGATCCTGTTTGACCTGATCCACAAGAATTTTGATGATCTGCGCTTGAAACAAAGCAATATCGACACCCGGATCATCGAGATGATTAAATGGAAGCAGGCAGACCCGACTTGTTTCCAAAGCCATGGCACAGTATCCGTATGTATCTGCCTGGATGGCGTCCAGTCCCAACAATTCTCCAGGCAGATGAAACCCTATGACCTGTTCTATCTGATGATCCAGCAGTGAATAACTTTTGAAACTGCCGCTTTGAACCGCATAGACTCCATGAAATGAATGGTCTGGATGAAATAATATTTCACCTTTGGCAACGGGCCGTTGACTTAATAAATGGACGCTGGGAAAATCCATATGGATTTTCCCAAACAGTTGTAGAAATCCATACAACTTACAATATTCGCAAGCAACCTCTTTCTTGTCTGGACAAGAAATCGGGAACGTTTTGCGATGATTGGAGATGGGATTGGATGAGGTCATGACGTGTTTTCCTGCAACACATTCTCAATTTTTATCGATTCAGTAGCTCGTGTTGCAAATGATAGGCGATTATGATGTTCAAAGTCCATTTTTTTTTCAAGATCGATACGATTTTGTTTGCGAGTGTATGGTTTTGTAATATTCAATACTAGGCACACCTTTTGCTTGAACTTGTCGTTAACACAGGCAGATGTCATTTTGCTTGACACGTTCCGTATAGATTCAAACAAGCCAAAGGAGTAGCTCATGCCTCAACCTCAAGTTGCATCCCATCCGACAGAAATTCACGGCATATCCGGGGATATTCTTATTCAATATTTTGAACGGATAGAGCGTCTGGAAGAAGAAAAGGCCGGGATTGCCGACGATATTAAAGCAGTATTCATGGATGCAAAAAGCAATGGTTTTGATGTCAAGACCATGCGGGAAATCCTCAAAATTCGCAAAATGGAGCGGGCCGCCTTGGAAGAGCAGGAAACCATGATTCACCTGTACCGTGAAGCCATCGGGATGCACTGATGTGTTCTGACTGAGGCACTTGACCAGGAATTGGACGTGAAAAGCTTTTTTTCTTGTCTGTTTGATGGTCAGGTGCCAAAGTGTAGTCAGGCACCCCGTTGCAAAGATGCATCTTTCGAATTCTCTTGATCCAATTAAAGAATGAATTATGTCTGAACATGAATTTATCATTCCGCAAGTTACAGGTGCGCCCCGTCGCCTGGCCATCGGCTGGCTGCTTTTGGCACTCTATTCTCTGATTGGGGCAGGAGCCGTTGTTATTCTGATTTTGATAGCGCGTACTCCTGTTGTGCACAGCTTATTGCCCTGGACCGTGTCGTTCAAGACCGCATTGGTGATTCATGTGGATCTTTCGGTATTGGTCTGGTTTTTGTCATTTGCTGGTGTTTTGGCGAGCCTGAATCTGCGGGAACGTATTGGAGGTATCGGTTTTGTGGCTTTGGGTATTGCATCCATGGGCGCGGTCGTGATTACTTTTTCGCCTTTCATGGGTACTGATGCCCCATACATGAATAATTATGTGCCAGTGCTGGAAAATGGAGCCTTTTTTATCGGACTGGTTTTGTTTCTGATTGGAATTGGCCTGATGGCCGGATATGGATTGATTGCAGCCTGTCCAGGGGTCAACTGGTCAGATGGCACCGGGGTGCTGCGATTCGGTCTGAATATTGGATTGGTGATCCTGTTAGTGTCACTTGGTTCATGGGTATGGAGTTATATCATTCTTTCCAAACAGATGACAGGGATGATGTACTATGAAGCCCTGTTTTGGGGTGGAGGGCATGTATTGCAGTTTACCCATACTCAGTTTGTGATGATTGCCTGGCTCTGGCTGGCCAGTGCGGCAGGTGTTCAAAGCAGCCTGACACCAAGGGTTGCGGCGTTCCTTTTTTTGTTGGGGGCACTCCCGGTTGGTGTTGTGCCGTTTTTGCACCTGAAATTTCTCCCAGGTGCGCCAGGATATCAATCTGGTTTTGCCGATCTGATGAAATACGGTGGTGGCGTGGCTGCCCTGCCGGTCGGGTTGGCGGTATTATGGAGCTTGCGTTCGTCTGAGCCTGGTACTAAAATATCTTTCTTGCGTGTGGCATTATGGCTTTCATTAGTACTGTTTGGTGTTGGCGGGGTGATTGGATTTTTGATCCAAGGAATTAACGTCACCATTCCTTCTCATTATCATGGCTCCATTGTGGCTGTGACTGTGGCCTATATGGGAGTGACGTATCATCTATTGCCACAACTGGGTTTTCAACCTCCTGATGAACGCTGGGCCGTGCGGCAGCTCATGCTGTATGGAGGAGGTTCCTTGTTGCATGTCTTTGGTTTGGCGTGGTCGGGCATGCTGGGTGTGCAACGAAAAACCGCTGGAGCTGCCCAGAATCTGGAGACTTTACCCAAGCAGATAGCCATGGGATTGACTGGAGCTGGCGGTCTGATTGCTGTCATCGGCGGCATTTTGTTTTTGGTGGTATGCTACTGGTCCATCAAAAAAAACAAATCAGTCCAGATGACAAAGTCCACCACTTGATGGACGGTTGCTTGATCGATTTCTTGCAAAAAAATGCTTGCCACGCTTGTCAAAAGCGTTGAAATTGAGTATGTTGTCCAAGAGTGCCAATCCACTCTTGTGCGGAGGAGTTCCAGAGTGGTCGAATGGGACGGTCTCGAAAATCGTTGTGGGGGTGACCTCACCCAGGGTTCGAATCCCTGCTCCTCCGCCAGAATACCCTTTTTTACCGTCTGACACCGTCCGAATGAAGCCAGCCTAAGTGCTGGCTTTTTTTATGGTTTTTGTTCAATATCGTCTAAAATCGTCAATTGCATCGTCTAACCAAAACCAATACAATCTACATTCACGTTGTGGGTAGGCGTGTGGGTAGCTTTTTTGGGAGGAATTCGGACGATGGGTAAACTGACTGCGTTGGCGGTGAAAAATCTACCGGCTGGAATGCACGGCGATGGGGCTGGATTGTGGTTACAGGTGACGGCTACAGGTGCAAGGTCGTGGATCTTCCGGTATCGGTTCGGGCCGAAGAATCGATATATGGGCCTTGGTTCGGTGAGCGCGGTTTCATTGGCTAACGCGAGAAAAGCAGCGACCAAGGCACAACAGACCATCCAGGCCGGAATTGATCCCCTGGAAGTGAAGGCTGTTGAAGAGCAGGCTGCCAAGCAGGAACTGGCCGCATTGACCACATTCCAGCAATGCGCGGAAGAATACATTGATATCCATCGGGTCGGGTGGAACAATCCAAAACATGCGCAACAATGGACCAACACGCTTTTGACATACGCCATCCCCATTTTCGGCGCGTTGCCTGTTGGCCATGTGGATGCCCGACACGTTGAATTATGCCTGCGTCCGATTTGGAGAACAAAACCAGAAACCGCTTCCAGGGTTCGAGGCCGCATTGAGGCCGTGTTGGACTTTGGCAAAGTCAAAGGCTACCGGGACGGCGAGAACCCCGCACGCTGGCAGGGGCACATGGAGTTGATCCTTGGGGCACGGGAGCGTGTCGTCAGGCATCATGCCGCCTTGCCCTACCGGGAAGTGCCTGACTTCATGAAGTTGTTGCGGTTGCAAGCTGGCAATGGTGCCCGATGCCTTGAATTCACCATCCTTACAGCCACACGTACAGGTGAGGCCATCGGCGCACGTTGGGAAGAAATCGACTTGCAGGAACGTACATGGAGCATTCCGGCAACACGGATGAAAGCCAAGCGTGAACACATGGTGCCGCTGTCAGAATCGGCTGTGATGCTGCTGGAGCGTATGAGCGAAATCAGGCTTGGGGAACATGTGTTTCCTGGGCAGCATGAAGGCAAACCCATCTCAAATATGGCCATGCTCATGATGTTGCGGCGCATGGGTCGAGGCGATCTGACCACACATGGATTCCGATCCGCATTTCGAGACTGGGGCGCGGAACAGACAGAACATCAAACCGAGGTTTTGGAAATGGCTCTGGCGCATGCGATAACGAGCAAGGTTGAGGCCGCATATCGACGCGGGAGCCTGTTTGAAAAACGACGCGGGTTGATGAACGACTGGGCGCAATTTGTGGAAGGTGCCTAAAATGAAGATTTGGCGAACACTTGATGAAACACTACATCATCATATGACTTTTTGTAAATACAATACTGGACAAAATGGTGAAGAGTTGTTGGAGTCTCTTCGTAAAAGTAAAATAAATATAGCAGAAGATCATAGAGTGGCTGCTTATTATGGTTATGATAGTCAGGCTCCTGATAAAATAACCAAAATATTTGATTTTATTGAGAAGCATGAATACATGTTGATTGCCGAATGCCGTAAATCACTACAAGACCACCTGCATAGATCGTGTCAGTATATGGGATATGGTTGTACAGATGTCCGATCTTTAAAAAAATCAATTATTTTGCCATACATATGGCCTAACCTTGAAATCAATTTCAAAGAAAATTCCGCCATCAATAAGGATCATGGGATTTTTTATTTCAGGCTAAGTTTTTTGGACATGACAAGGCTGGATAAAACCGAGCGTGAAGAAATATTTGAACAGTTAAGAATCGCAAACGTTCCTAAACGTGAAGATTTGGAATTACATGCAGAAATTAGCAAAGGTGTGCAAGATATTCGTATCATTAACGATGTGAAAATACAAATGGCAAAGGACATCGCATCTTTGCCAGAACCACCGAAAACACATGAACAAACACCCATACAAATGACACCAGATGAATATCGAAACCATGTGGCTGATGAGGTTAGAAAACATGGTTCACAAGCCAAAGCGGCGAAAGTACTTGGAATCTCACAGCAACGAATTTCAGAGATATTGAAAACAAAAATGTCGAAAGGAGTTAATTTTTCCTGATTTTTCCAGACCCACCATTGCAGGGTACAACCCCTTGTACAACCCCTTGCCCCCCCCTTGTGGGTTGTCCAATCCAAAAAATATCAAACAATTTCATGTGGTTAAAAAATAAAATGTTGCTGTAAAATATTTCTTGACAACAAGCCGGGTTGTGGGTGTAGTTATTTGTGCTTCCGTCAATTCTTGACTAAAGAGGCACACCCATGACAAACATCACACAAACAAAAACACCCGCAACGAATTTTCACATCCCCAAGCCAAGCACTATAAGTGCCGTCAAACCAATCAAATAACTTCCAGCAATCGGTTTTGTTCGGATTCCACAAATTCTGGCAATTATTCCCATTTGTGCGGCTTCTTGGTGGAATGGCGTCAAATCTGGAAAATATCCACCAGCATACAAACTTGGGCCAAAAACTACCGCTTGGCGAGTTGAAGACATCCGTGAACTCTTGGCCAATCCAGACAAAACTTGGAAACAGGTTTGAGGGGGGTGCGCCATGGCCGATGAACAAAAAAGCCCGGCTGGTGGGCCGGGCAACACATCAAATTCGCACCGAAATTTTATAGCATCAAGCCGGGCCGGGCAAGGGCCTTCCTTGGCAGAAATCGAAAGTGCGTTGGCCACGCTTGACCCCAATTCCGACCGGGACACCTGGACGCGGGTTGCCATGTCCTTGAAGGACGGTCTTGGCGACGCAGAAGGATTTTTGTTGTTCGATAAATGGAGCGCGGGCGGCGCGTCATACGATCCACGGGCATGCCGCGACACATGGCGATCTGTCAGACAAGGCGGCGGCACCACGATCAAAACGTTGTTTGGCATGGCGCGGGATCTGGGCTGGCGTTGGGAAGATCCAAACCGAACGACCGCCACACGACCCAAGGCCGCACCGCGACCGGCACCAAACGAGCCTCCAAGCTGGCTAGACGACGGACCACCCCCAGACGTCTATGGCGTGTCAGGAAGTGACTCACCCTCTGGCGGTGAACGATCCCCACGGCATGACCCTGCGGCGATCTGGGCCGCTTGCCAATCGGCACCCGATGATCACCCGTATCTGACCAAAAAGCGCGTCCAAGCGCATGGACTACGGCTTTATCGGGGGCCTCTGAGCATCGCCAACACCCCGGTTGACGGCGCACTTGTGGTGCCGCTGCGGAATGCTGGCGGCGATATTCAATCGCTCCAGTTCGTCACCCTCGACGGCAAGAAACTGCTACTGCCTGGCCACCCGAAAAAAGGCGCGCTACACACCATAGGCAATTTGACAGAAATTATTTGTATTGCCGAAGGTTTCGCGACGGCGGCGAGTATCCATGAGGCGACCGGCTATCAAGCCATTCTGGCGATTGATTCAGGAAACCTTCTGGGCGTGGCCAAGGCGATCCGGGCCATGTGTCCTCACCATGCCGTCCTTTTGGCAGCAGATGATGACACGCACCTGCCATCAAACCCTGGCCTGACCAAGGCCGAATCGGCGGCGCGGGCAATCGGCGGATACTTGGCCGTGCCTGCCTTCGGGCCGGATCGACAAGCAGGCCAGACTGACTTCAACGATTTGGCCGTATTCAAGGGGCTGGATGCGGTCAAACGACAAATCGCGGCGGCGCGAAAGGTTGACCCTTCCGGGCAGACCACGGGCAAGCCTCTACCGCAAAAACCTTTAACCTTCTCAATGCGAGAACTCACCAATTTACGCTTCAATCCTGTTTCATGGGCAGTGACAAACCTTTTAGCGCAAGGCGTGTACATTCTGGGTGGAAAGCCGAAAATCGGAAAGTCATGGCTTGCACTTCATACGTCAATATCAACAGCCTATGGCCTGCCAGTGTTTGGGACGCTTCAGACCCAAAAGGCTGGCGTCCTCTACATCTCCATGGAAGACCACCAGAGACGTTTGAAAAATCGCATGCAGCAAATTTGTCATGACGAGCCAACCGACAATTTACATTTCGCAATCGAGTGGCCGCGTATCGGTGAAGGATGCGTTGAAAGGCTCGACGAGTGGATGGTAGAACACCCCGGAACCAAGCTTGTGATCTTCGACACCTTGGCACGCATCAAACCACCCCGTGGTCGCAATGGTGATATTTACGCTGAAGACTATACGGCTGTTTCTGCATTCAAAGGCATACCTGAAAAGCATGCATCAACAATATTGCTTGTTCATCATTTAAGAAAAATGACAAGCGATGATCCGGCGGATATGTTGAGCGGTACAACCGGGCTGGCTGGTGGTGTCGATGGGACGCTGATTTTAGTTAAAGACCCTCGCAAACCAAACGGGCCGCTGACTCTGCACCGATCCGGGCGAGACCTAATGATTGATGATCCCTTAAGTTTAAATTGGGATAAAGAATCTGGCGTCTGGACGACTTTGGATCCAAAAGAAGCCGAACTTTTGAGCGCATCCGAAGAACAAAAACCGATTCTGGACGTTTTGCGACAAGCTGCTTTTCCAATGACACGGTCCGAAATTGCCGAAGCAATGGAAGTCGAATCCGACAGTATTCGTAAGCGTATACTTGCAATGGTTGCCAAAGGGTTATTGCTCAAGTCTGGACCACGAAACAATACAAGATATTCAATATCCATGACTGAAGGAAGTTCCTTCCAGGAAGATATCTACCCTAAATCAACGATATCTTCTCCTGGGGGGGGGAAATTTCGAATGTGTAGATATGGGGGGACAACCTGGACAACCTGGACAACCTGGACAACCTGGACAACCTGGACAACCTGTAAAAATAGAGGAGGTTGTCCAGGTTGTCCAATATAGTGGGACAACCTGTGGACAACCTGAAACAAACAAAATCAATGAGTTGCAACAGGTTGTCCAGGTTGTCCCGGTTGTCCCATATAGTACTCAAAATGCCGTAATCGAGCTTGACGGGGAGGAATTTTGAAAATGGCTGCTAATCTTTTCCTGGCAGAAATTCGAGACGCTGGTTTGAGAGCATCTATTAACCAAAACGGAAATCTGTTTATCGAACCTAAGGCGCGGCTTACAGATGCGATCAGGGCCATGGTTCGAACGCACAAGGCCGAGATCATGAACGCACTTCGGTTGGCTACGAATGATGATAATTCTTTCCTGGTTGAAAGCGATGAACCCATCTGTCAAGAACAGGCACCAGTTGCGCCACAATCCACCGTGGGTGAGGTGGAATATCATTACTCCAACCAACCGCCAGAACCAGCCATAGAACCGCCAGACGCGAGCAATGGTATTCCTGCCGAATGGGGGGCCGGGCTGGCGCGATTGCGGGTTATGGATGCACCTGATGGCATTTCTTTAAGATCGTGGCGGCGAATTATTGAAACTGTCGAAACGTTTGTGAGTGCCTGGGGGGCCAAGGCTCATTCCCTTGGCTGGAAAACCTCTGAACTCTTCGGGGTTCACCGAGATGGGCCATGGGTCCGTTTCGGGTCCATGGGGTTGGTGGTCTGCCTGGCCGAACCCGAAGGGCAAAACTTGGAATCCATGGACCAAGAAAAAGCCGTTACTCGAACCAAAAGCGGGGCCACGCTGAACTTTCGCCGTGCCTGTCACAATATGGATCGTTCGCCATTGCGGATGATCTGGGATTGCACAGAACACGCTCCACAACATAGGGATGCAAAATCATGAAGCTTTCTCAACAATGGTCTAATAAAACTGGCCGTGGTATTTTCACTGCCGAAATCGACACAACAATTCCGATTAAAGTTTTACGTACTGCGCGATGGGTCCGGCACACATTGCCAAATTCACGGTTACGCTTTGATGTAAGCGGTGAAGATTGGGCGCGGCAGCTTCTTCAGATTTCCATACGGACTATCGGCTTCATGCAAATCACAGGGTCAAAACCCATCGAACGACATAGCAGATTGCGTTTTTTGTCAAAAGATTCTCCACAGATCGATCACGCCAAAGATTGGATCACACAGTGTGGCGTTAGGCTTTGGAGTACAGAGCCTTACGACCATGAAGGTCATGGGGTCGAAGGGCCTGGATGGGTTGCTCTGCCACTTGGTCACGGCTGGTGGAATCCACCTGCAACTCGTTTATTCCTTTTGGCTGCACCAAAAGACCAGGGAGTTTTGAACCGTCTGCGAGATGCTCTCTTGGACAATGGATTACCGTATATGAACGCCTTCTGGCAAAATGATGTCGTGAAAAATCCTGGTTCCTCCTAGGCTATATTTGAATAAGGGAGTGTTCGCTCCTCGGCATGGCTCTACCGCCAGACAGTTTTTTTGAGTTACCAAGCAAACAAACACAAACTGAAGTAATTGAATTCACAATAAAAACGTGTGGTATGCGGGTGAAAAATTCCATCCGTTACCACACAATAACCAAAGGAGAAAAATAAAATGTTGATGGGAATTCGCGAATATGGACGGCACAGAAATGTTTCTCATGTGGCGGTGATAAAAGCTGTTCAAGATGGCCGTATTAAAAAGGATTCGTCTGGAAAAATTGACTCTGATCTAGCGGATCTTGCTTGGAATGAAAACACTGACCCGACCAAGCAACGCAAACAAGAAACAACCGCGCGTCCACCAGGGAGTCAGTTGGATCCACAACACCCATCTGTGGCAACGAGTCGCGCGAAGGAAGCCGCTCTTAAAGTCAAACTTCTCGAAATGGAATTCGAGCAAAAAAGCGGGGAACTGGTTTCTCTCAAAACAGTAACCAAAGAAGCGTTTGAATGCGGACGCCGTGTTCGGGACATGATGGAAGCGATCCCAGTTCGAGTTTCTGCCATTTTGGTGGCGATGACTGACAGGCGTGAAATTGAAACGTTACTGGCAAAAGAAATCAGCAACGCCTTGGCTGACTTGCAAAAAGGCAGAGAATATTAACAAAGATTTTCCCTGGCCTTCACGAGAGGCCAGGGACTAACCGCCAATCACCAATCAAACAGAAAAGGAACATACCATGAAAAAGCAGGTAACCACCACCCCAGAAATTCAGTTGATCACCACGACAGGAACCCCGATGGTCACATCCATGACAGTTGCCGAAAAGTTTGGCAGATTGCATAAGAACGTTTTGCAATCCATCGATGGCGTGAAAAAGGAATGTTCAGAGGTATTCAACCGGCTGAATTTTAAGCCGGTTGAATACCTCGACACCAAGGGGGAGATGCGCCCAATGGTCGAAATGACCAAGGACGGTTTCACAATGTTGATGATGCGGTTTACCGGTCCCAAGGCTGCGACATGGCGGGAACGGTTCATCGAGGCATTCAACCGGATGGAGCAATTCATCAATGTGGAGATGCAGAAAAAAGCCAAGCAATCAGAACGGCGAGGAGAACTTGAATGGCAAGCCAACCGAGCCACCGGCAAGGCGGTCAGGTCACAAATGACCGACACCATCAAGGTGTTCGTTGAATATGCAAGATCACAAGGGAGCCAAAACGCATCCAGGTACTATGGAAATTTCTCGAAGATGGTCAATACTGCAATCCTGGGGGAGCAAGCCAACTGCAATCCGAATTTCCGTGACACCCTGGACGCTGGCCAATTGATGTTCCTGGCCATGGGTGAGAAAGTGGCCGGTCAATCTCTCTTGGAAGGCATGGGGGCGGGTTTGCCGTACAAGGCATGCTTCCAGGTTGCCAGGTCTCAAGTCACCGCCTTGGGTGTAATGCTGGGCGATGTGGGCAAATTCCCGATGTTGTTGGGTCCGGGGGTGTCTGCCAATGCGTTGATGATGACGAATGGAAAGGTTGCCTAATTCCTGGATCACCTGCAAGCGGCCTTGGGATGACACCATTGGCCGTTTTTCTTTGGGGGTGGATGTGTTCATCCTGGCGGGGCAATGCTGGCGTAGTCCAGGACATGCAATTGCACAGGGTAGGCCATTGGCACCCACCAGAAATAAAAATGCAACAGGCGAATGCACAGAGCGCGGAATGATCATTGCAAAGCCTGAATAGTTTGATCATTGCAAAGCACAGTTGGATTGCTCATTGCAAAGCTGAATAGGCATCTCTGTTGCAAAGCCTGAATGGTGTGACATATGCGAAGCCGAATCGGTTTGATCA
>JAMOBH010000507.1:0-2670 GCA_039908085.1 Magnetococcus sp. YQC-5 | reverse complement strand
ATTTTTTATTTTAAAATATTAAAAAAAAAGAGGGGGTTTGGGGGATTCATCCCCCAAGGTTTTGCCTTTGACTTTTTGCCCGAAGGGCATCATGTTTCATGATTATCGCTTTGGTTCGCCAATCAACTCATTCCCATGGAATGGCCACCCCGCTTGACGCAACTTCCTGGCTGCAATCATGCTGAAACGTGGATCCATGGCCTCTACTGCTTTGATGAGATAATTCACCAACTCCTCAGCCTTTGCATTGGTTACATGTTTGCCTTCCCAAAGCGTCAAATTGAAAACGTGATAGAATGGATAATCTCCCGCAAGCAGTGACTTGATGTCATCCGGGGCATGATTGTCAATAAACAGAAATTTGGGTATTCCCAATCCTTTGTAACGTTCAACATGCCATAACGTTTCAAATCCCACGCCGCCACGCTGGACCATGATCCGTTGGATCATGTCTGGAATGGTGCCGACTTCTTCCATGCGTGGGCTGAAATCGTCAGGATCCGAAAGCAATGCACGCCAATGACCAGGACGCAACTTGCAGTGGAGACGTCCAATGGTCTGCACCGACCATGCAGGTCCAAGTTGTCCGGTATTGTCCTTGACTTGAGACCACTGGCGGGGCTGTCCCTGGAAAATCTTCCTCACCTGCTCCAAAGTGAGGCTTCGAATCGGATTGTCAGGATGCACCAGAATCGCAATGCTCGCAATGCCCAAGGTGTGAAATGTCAAACCCGGCAAGCGGTCATTCAAGGCTGGAGGACAGCAAAAACCGGCGATATCCACTGCTTTGCGACTCACCATCCCGGCGGACATTCCGCAGGTTCCCTCTCGTACACGGATGTTCAAATGCTTTTTCAGGCCATAGTCCTGAATCAGAGGCAGCAGGAGTTGATAAATCTGCTGATCCAAAGTGATGGCCATGTCACTCCCTTTGGCCCAATATTCATATTCGATGGCTCGTTCTTGCCAAGTCTGGGGCAGGGGAAATGTAACATTTGGTGAGCAGAAGGCCCGGTTTTTCAAACGCGCAGCCACAAACTCATCCACTTCCGTGCCTGCCATCGTCGTGGATGCAAACAACAACCCCATCAACCATAGCACCTTTGCACCTGGCCTCTGGGATGAGCGATTCATGTTTTTGGATCCAGCGGGGTGTGAAATTGCACGTTGTTTCGGCCCGCGCTCTTGGCACGGTACAGAGCTTGATCAGCCTTGTTGAAAAGTTCGATCATCTCCTCCCCATCTTTTGGAAAAAGGCTGACACCTATGGACGAGGTGATTTTAACCTTGTTGGTATGCAACACGAATTTTCGGCTTAGGGCGCGAAGGATCTTGTGGGCCACTTTCTGGACTTGGCGGCTGTTGGTGACATTGGTCAAAACCGCCGTGAATTCATCGCCTCCCAATCGGGCTACGGTATCGCTTTCCCGGATACACGCCCCCAGTCGTCTGGCCACCTCTTGCAACAGGATATCTCCGGCTGAATGGCCAAATGTATCATTGATTTCCTTGAAGTGATCCAGATCAAAGAGCATCACCGCCACCATCTGATTGTGACGACGCCCCTGGGCCAGAGCTTGCCGCAATCGGTCATCAAACAACTGACGATTGGGCAAACGGGTCAAAGGATCGTGAAAAGCCAAATGCTGAAGATGATTTTGCAATTCTTTAGTTTTAGTTACGTCCCGTTCAAGATAGACAATACGACTTGTTAAATTAGACGAGTTGCGTATCGGCAAGGTGTAGACCTTGGTATGAGTCGGCGTGCCACTGCTGCTGGTAGTGGAGAATTCATGACAGGTGGTCTCTCCGGTTTCGATGGTGGTGTGGAGGATGCATCCGCCATCAGGGTCATCGCAACGCAGACAGGAATGACTTTTGTGGCCCAACAAATCGACACAGGGCACCCCCACAGCTTGATGGCGCGCCACGCCATGCTGTTCCAGAAATGCCCGATTGGCTTCCACAATGGTCTTTGAATGGCGATCTATGACACAAATGGCGTCTTCCATGGTGTCCAGAATGGCGAAAATGAAGGCATTGGCCTGCTGCAAGGCGTTTTGTTGCGTCTGAATGGCATCGATATAAGCCTTGGTATCCAGGGCAATGCGAATGCGCGAGATCAATTCCAAAGGGCGGATGGGTTTGTTGACAAAGTCCACAGCCCCGATTTGAAAACATTCTTGAATGAGCGACTCATCGGTTTCACCGGTGATCATGATAACAGGGATGTCACGCAGGTTTGGCAAGGCTTTGATGCGTCTGAGCAAGGTGACACCATCGATTTCTGGCATGTTGACGTCTAACAGCAGCAGGTCTGGGGGCATGCCTTCCAGTTTGGAGATCAAAAACTGGGATTCCAGAAGAAAATCAGCCATATGCCCGGCATTGGTGATCAGCCGGGATGTCTGCTCGATGGCCTGACTGTCATCATCCACCACCAAGATGCTTGCCATGAATGATATTCTGCTCCGTTAAAAGAATGTTGGGTGATGGCTTGCTACTAAACCGTAACAATTTGAAAAGGTTGATAAAATTGATTATGATGGCTCTTGCCCCAAATCCCACCAGGGGCGTTGCCCTGACCCGCATCATCAACATGTTTCCAGAGGCCCTCCACAGACAGTTGTTCATGGATCTGTCACTCTATTTGCGGGCCATTCTTTCGCA
>JAMOBH010000134.1:0-13883 GCA_039908085.1 Magnetococcus sp. YQC-5 | reverse complement strand
TACGATTCTCGATACCCACCATTAAGACTCCCATGTGATGATCCCCTTTCCGCCTTCTACTCTAATTGATCAGGAGGTCAGTGTCTCACATATCATTGGCACACAGGGCTGGACGGCCATGTATTGGAGTAAGTGCCGTCTGGAGAAATTATTGCCTTAAGCGTGGTCTTTGTGCCATCTGGATATTGAAAATAAAGGGTAGCCTTACCATTTTTTGTAAAGCCAGATCCTGGTTCAGAAAATTGTTGACCTTGTGTACCTGATGCAGGCAAAACAGATACCTTTGGAGTAAGGACGTTCACAGGCACCACAGGAGAGAGTTCTGATTCGCCATCGGCATTGATTGCAGCAATCCTGTAATAATAGGTGGCACCAACCTCTACACCGCTATGCCCATAAGCGGTAGTAGTTGCTACTTTAAGTGATTCACTGGTTTTTGTCACGCCTGAGGAAGTTCCCCAATAAACTTTGTACGATGTCGCTCCAGGTACACCGCGCCATGTGACATAGTTCCAACGGTTGCTTGCATCATATGTGGCTGCCACGCCCTGGGGAATTGCAGGAATGTTCTGCTGTTTGGTAACAGTAAATGGTATGGTTATGGAGGTGGCGTTGAGTGCTGAAAATGTCACCGACCATTTGTATGTTCCAGCAGGATCATTCGAACCAAGCAAAGTTGGGTAGACTTTGATCGCGCTATCATTGATGATATCGACCTTGCCAGCCCAATTGGCAGACGTCCATTCATGGGGGCTGCCTTGGCAAGCTGTCCCTCCAGGTTGTGTGCAAGTCCAAGAAATTTTATTGATGGCTCTGAGGTGAGTACCTGTGAGTGATATGGCAGGACGGTAAGTGGTTGCTTCTGTTGAGTATGAATTCTGTATGCCGCTGACTGCAAGAGACACACTTTGGTTGAAAGGTGCCAGAATTTGTTGTGCTGAATTTGGCTGTGCCGGACAAATTGCAGATGTACACAAACTTTTTGCAGCATCCAATACAAACAGTACTGAATCCAAGAAGTGGAGGGCAAGACCATTTGTCAAATCAGTGCCAAACGGCTTAGGATAAGAAATAAGATTGCCAGGGAAATACAGAAATGTCCCAGATGAATCCTGAGATTGTGAAAACAATGCATCTATAATACGTACAGGTACAGGTGAACTATTATATAAAGCCTTATCTATGAGTCCAAGTGTTGAAAGAAATTCACCTTCCACAACAATACGATATATTTTTGAAGAATAAGACACAATTGAGTTCAAAGAACAAAGTGGCGCGGGATTAAATCCTACTACCAAATCGATTTGATCTGCGTATTTGCTATTTATTGCAATATACGAGGCAATGCCACCACCAAGAGAATGACCTGTAAGAATGATCTTTCTTTTGTTGTAATAAAGATCATGAAATTTTTTAGTTTTTATTAAAGATTCAAACTGATGACGAGCAGTTTCGTACTGCCCATTTGGCCATGACTGACACAATAGAGTGCCAATAAAATCAGTTATAACACCGTCTTGCAAGATAGATTGGGTTCCACGGTAAGCAAATATGATCACATTATCGTCATAAAAAGCATTCCATTGAAGGTCTTTATCATTGGCTTCCTTTGGATCTATATTGTATTCGCTCCAATTTAAAACAGTGTAACCACTGGTCTTTCCAACACCTCCGTTAACCCATGCGTCTTGATAAACCGCATTACTCAATGTTGCCAAAGGATAAACTGCATTTGCGACTTTAATAAGGTCTTCTTTTCCATTTATGATTTTTTTGTAAGCATTTATTACCTCTTGCCTTTTCAAAACTGGGATGAATATGCTAGGAGTGCTGCCAGCAATAGTCTTATCTATTGTAAACATGTACGGATTTATGTTTGATGCACTTCCTTCTTGTGCTATATTAATTTCTGTGTTTTTTATAGATTCAGAACTAGAAGCTAACCCATTTGAAATCCCCCCAATCAAAGCTTGATATCCAGCATCTCCAAGATTAACCAAAGGAACGGAATTGTTAGCAGTAGTCAATTGAACTTGATCAGATAATTTAGAAATGGTGCAGTCAAGTACATTGCCATAAGCTGCTTTTACACCGCACCCTAACGTATCTGTATTGGCCATATGTGAAACGGCAGAATTCAGTACAGACAGCTTTTTTTCATTGGCAGTTGCGTTGGCAAGAGCTTTGGTATCCGTTGATTGGATTGGTTTTGTGCCCAAAGGATCCACGCCAAGAATATTGGCAATCCCGCTGTTGCTTTTGTTGATATTCTCGGCAGTCAGCCCGCCACTTTTTTCAGCCAACGCCACCCCAACCTCGGAGAATGGGGTAATGTTTACATTGACCGTTGATGCAGTTGAATCCGCCAAATCGATGGCTGCACGAAATTTGAATTCAGCAGGCAGTGTAACCGCCGTCCCTGTTGCTTCGTCTTGTGATGTCGAATCCGCTTGTGGAATGACTTGCAGGTGAACCAACCCCTTGGGCATTGATAGTGAAAAATCTCCCTCCTGCCCAAGTACCGCATCCTTTTGTGTTCCACTGAGTTTGCCATCAATGAGTTGTGTCGCACGGACTGTTGCGTTCGTGACCGTACCCTTGGCAACACGCCCAGAAATGACAATGTCGCTTGCAGCTGCCTGTGCGGTGGTCACATTATCAATGTTGTTTACCACCATGTTGTTGGTTTGTCCGGCAGGAAGTATGACTCCAGTGTCAATGGTGGATCCGCCATTCAAACGGCGTAAAATCAGCACGCCATCGGTGGCATCCGTAGTGCCACTCTTGTCCACATCAAATAGGGCATTCATGGCGTCTATGGTGGACACCACCGTGCTGTTGGTTTGGCCTGAGGGAAGTACGACTCCTGTGTCAATGGTGGATCCGCCATTCAGACGTCTCAAAATCAACACCCCGTCAGTGGCGTCAACCGTGCTGCTTGAGTCCACATCTAATGCAACAGCACTTAAAGAGTCTGAAGGGTTTATAAATGATAGAAAAATAAAAACACACATAGCAAAAAATATAAATTTTTTGTTGATCATCTGGGTCTCCTCGGAGGTTTTTGTTTGTTTATAACTTATTTTAATTTTTATCGTTATTTGGATGTTTTTCCATCTTGCTTTATTTTAGGCATCCCACAATTTTCTACAACTCTATCAGAACAGCATTCCTACCCCAGCAGAGAACAAATCCAGCTTGTCAGGAGTAAAAAATCGTTCCCACTCAATCCGCATAAACATTTGATCCAAGAAGTGAAAATCAGCTCCGACACCCAGAATGGGGTCAATGCCGTTGTCCTTGCGAGTGACTTCATCACCATGGCTACTGTTGAGATTGACTTTGCCATTCCATACAAATCCACCCGCTTTACCAATCAGGGAAATCGAGGGAGTCGCATCCCATGTGGCGACTCCCTCGACAATGGCACCTTGCATACGTAATGGAGTATATTTTACAGCATCATAAATGACATCAGATTTGTTTGAAGCACTGATTTTGGTGCCAATTTTTTGAAAAAGGGTATAACCAGCCTCGACGCCTAGATATTTAGTAAATTTATATCCACCGACTATTTTAGATCCCATATTGGTTCTGTCAATCGAGGATGTGGCAACATAGCCGTTATTGGCAAGATCATGGTTCAAATCAGCAGAGTCTTTCTCTGTATGGGTAATGCCGAGACTGACCAAAATATATTGTTTTTTGAACAACTCTGATGATGCTGAATATTTTTCTTTTGAATTGATTGGTTGTGATGTTGAATAAGATTCTTTTGAAGTCACTGGAGCAGCTTGCTCCTGAGATGGTACAACAGCAGGCGCAGCAATGACATCTAATGGAACGACTGTCAGGAAGGCAGTCAAGCACATTGCAAAAATAAAAACCATAATATAAAACCTCCTTTTTCATCAACCAGTATGGTAAAGCAATCAGTCTGAATTCAGATAATTTTTTGGCCAGCATCATTGGCCGATAGTCGGTAACATCTTAGATTATTGCTGAACGCCGTCTTTGCAGGCAGCGAGGAAACTCTCATATCTGTTCTGTCAAGTGCAGAAATGACAGATGGAGGCTTGATCGCGGATGACCTTGTGCTTGACAGTATGTGATTTTATGCCCCCTTGAACAGAATGGTACATACTGTTCACCTCCAGTCAGAATGTCCCCCAGAGTCGGCTGGCGATGATTTGTTCTTCAGAACCAACGGCTTCGGCATAAATTTCAGTGGTTGAAAGTCGTGAGTGCCCAAGCCATTTGCGCACGAAGTTGATGGGAACACCGGATTGCAGCGAGGCAATGGCAAATGCGTGCCTCAATCCTTTTGGGGTTGCCTGCAAGCCTGAGATGCCAGCCTCTTTCATGCATGCCTTTACACGGTTCCATGCCGTGGTGCGGCAGCAGCTCCATAGGCGATCCTTTATATGGATGGGATCCTGGCGTGCCACAGTCACACCATGAACACGTTCCAGATCGGTGAGCAGCTTGTGAGGGATTGGCACTGCTCTGAACACGCCATCGCGTCTTTTCTTAAGACTTTCAATCAGTAAGATGTGCGCATTGGCATCAATACGTTCATGTGTCAGTGCCAGAACTTCGGAAAGTCTGGCTCCGCTGTAAGCAAGGACGGCGCACAGGGTGTATGTCTCCTGGGACATGTTTTCTGCGGCTTTCAGAAAGGCGGTACGTTCGGCAATGGTCAGGTATTTGCGGTTGCCATCATTGTTGTACAGTATGGACATGTTAAAATTCTCCCGTTTTTTTTTGGTTTGGATGTGAAAAAATGGTTGACTCTTTGAACAGTATGTACCATTTTGTTTAAATTTTGAAAACATGCTGAATTACTTGGATAAAATGCAACACACTCCAGCCCGGATAAGCACTGTATTCACAAACAATACAAAAAATCAAAAATGATAAAAAGTGTATTTATAAATATTAAATTTCATGGTGTGGTCTTGACGATCATTAAAGCTGACGGGTCTATCATCGGTAATATACGCTGAATGATTTGAACATCGGGGAGACGTACACGCTTGAAGACGTCAACGCCATCAATGCCAAGGCGGGGAGCTTGGCGAATACAAGTCAAGAGAAATGATTGGATGCTGTTTGGATTTTGTTGGACGTTGTCGGATGCTGTCTGGTATAGTAAAAAAAAGGGACCAAATAGCTGCCAGTCAGGAGAGGAACCATGATCGGTCTTGCCTTTGACACGTTGAAATATAGCAAACGCTTGAGGGAGGTGGGCGTTCCAGAACCACAGGCAGAAGTTCAAGCTGAACTCTTGGCTGAAACCTTGGTTGGCCTGCTGGAGGAACGGCTTGCCACCAAGAATGATTTGTCAGAATTCAGGAGGGATAATGATGTTTGTTTTACATCCTCAGATACCAAGATGGATAACGGCTTCAAAGCCGTAGATACCAAGATGGATAATGGCTTCGAAGCCATAAATACCAAGATAGATCACGGCTTCAAAGCCGCAGATACCAAGATGGATAATGGCTTCGAAGCCATAAATACCAAGATGGATAACGGCTTCAAAGCCGCAGATACCAAGATGGATAACGGTTTCGAAGCCGCAAATGCCAAGATGGATAACGGTTTCGAAGCCGCAAATGCCAAGATGGATAACGGTTTCATAGCCGCAAATACCAAGATGGATGACGGCTTCAAAGCTGCAAATATTAAGATGGATGACGGCTTCAAAGCCGCCAATACCAAGATGGATGACGGCTTCAAAGCTGCAAATATTAAGATGGATGACGGCTTCAAAGCCGCAGATACCAAGATGGATAACGGCTTTAAGGATGTGGACGCCAAGTTCATAGCCTTGGAAACCAAGATGGAAACCAAGATGGATAACGGCTTCAAGGATGTGGACGCCAGGTTCATAGCCTTGGAAACCAAGATGGATCATGGCTTCAAAGCCGCAGATACCAAAATGCTGGATACGATCAAATGGACGGCAGGCATGTTTATTGCCCAAACCGCATTGATCATTGGTGCGATATTTACCGTGATGAGGATGAATCACTCTTCTCTTCAGGAAATGCGTTTGCAAGCTCCGCAGGCACAAGAAATGCGGATGTCTGCCCCTGCAACCACACCGCCCGCCGTGCCATCATCCGCCCCACCGTCGCGTTGATCCGTCTGCCAATGTGGCAGGTTGAATCGACGCATATTTAATATCCAGGTTATTTTTATTATAGAATTATTATAAAAGCTTAGAATAGTGTTGCAGACCTGTCGTGCTATTTGCCAAGGTTTCGTTGTTGGTGCTTTTTATTTTCAATACCCAGTCATTTAAATAAAAGGAGTTTTTCTGGAATGGTTTTTGAGTTACGCATCATGCTGGACCGTCTCTTCGAGGAGGTTGTGGTTGATTTTCTGGAGCAGGCCGGATCCATGGGGGTCTCCATGGACGTGGGTGGGGAGCGAGGCACGGTGACGGGCTTTTTTGCCGAGGATGTGGACCAGAGAGGTTTGGAAATCCGTTTGCGTCTCGCCTTGGCAGAGGTGGGCACCCCTCTGGATTCGTGGAATCTGACCTGGACATTGTTACCGGATTGCGACTGGGCAGAGGCATGGAAAGCATTTTATCACCCGTTGCCGATTGGTCAGAAATTGTTGATTCTGCCCTCCTGGTATGAAATTCCCCCTGACAATCAACGCATGGTCATCCGCATGGACCCGGAAATGGCCTTTGGAAGTGGCACTCATGCCACCACCCGTGGCTGTCTGGAACTCCTGGAAGAGTCTGCCCAGGCGCGTCCCTTGGGACGGGTCTTGGATATGGGGACCGGATCTGGCATTCTGGCCATTTGGGCTGCCCTGTTGGGGGCCGGGCAGGTGATTGCAACAGACATGGATCCCGTGGCTGTGGAAACCGCTACCCGGAATTGTCATCAGAATGGCATTGTGGTCGGGGTGGAGATGATGCATACCCAGGAGGTGCCATCCGGGCCTTTTCAGACCATTGTGGCCAATATTCTGGCTTCGGTCTTGATCGGGGTGGCGTCTCGTCTGGTCGCTGTCCTGGCTCCTGGGGGACGCTTGATTCTCTCCGGGATTTTGCAGGAACAGGCACTGGATGTTCAACGCGCCTTCGAAGCCCAAGGTGTGGCAGTGCTGCACATGCGTTTGTTTGACGAGTGGGCTGTTCTGGTGATGGAATAATGTTTCAGCATGAGCATTTTTACCGGCCAAATCATTAAAAAAAGGGTGGAGGGGGCTGGGAGGCGGTTCACCGCCTCCCCAGGAATGGTTGAAAGATGACCGAAATGGTGGCCCGATGCTCTGCATCTGTTGCAATCACCCGTGGCACCGCCGCACAATTGTCAAAACTTCAAAATCGATCATGAGGAGATTTAATTATGTCCATGTCCATCATTCTTTCCGATCAAGCAACAAGTATCATGCAATCTCACTTGGCACAATACGGTTCTGCTGAAGACGTCATCGAATCGGCTCTGTTTCGTCTGCATGAAGATGATATGCTTGATGATCATGAGTACATGGAATATTTACGCAAGGTCATTGCGGAAGCGGAGGCAGATCAAGATCCACCTGAATCATGGAATCTGGATGCCATCAAACAGGAATGCCATCGCCAATTGGAAGAAAGGCACGGTGTTTAATGTCAACCTTGATTTTTCAACCAAAATTTCGCAGAGATGTCATACTCGCATGGCATTACATCGCTTTGGATTATCGCAGTCGGGCAGATGAATGGCTTAATACTTTACACCGTGCCCTGGAACGACTTGCCAGCCAACCCAAAATGGGATAAAAACACCCGGATTTGTCAGATGATTTCCGTTTCCATCCTTTTGGGAGTTATTTAATTGTCTACAAACCATTGACGAACGGCATTCAAGCTTTTCGGCTCATTCATAGTTCAAGACTTTTTAAAAAAGCCTGGAGAGAAGTTACTTGATAAGAGTCTTGTGAGTCATGCTTGGAAATGTTCATTTGTTTGGATGGTGTTTGCATCCAGGCCAACGGGTCCATTGGGGAGTGTGGTTCTCATTGGGCCATAATCGTGTTTGAAGGAGGTATCTCATGAGTGTTTTTGATGTGGCAGTCTGGAATCATGGCAAAGTGCGCATGATGGATCAGCGGTTGCTCCCGGATGAGGAAAAATATCTGGAATTTTCTTCGGCCTTCGAGGTGGCTGATGCCATTCGTGACATGGTCGTGCGCGGTGCCCCGGCCATTGGGTGTGCAGCAGCTTTTGGGGTGGCGGTCGAAGCCTTTCGTTTGGCACAGAATGGCATTCCACTCTCCTGGGCCGAAGCCATGGCTCCAGGCATGGAGCGGTTGCGTGCGGCACGTCCCACCGCCGTGAATCTGGTCTGGGCCTTGGAGCGGATGCGTCCCTTGTTGCACGAAATGCCACCGGCAGAGGTTCCGGCACGCCTCCTGGCCGAGGCCGAAAGGGTGCGGGAAGAGGATATCGCCTCGTGTCGGGCCATGGGTCAACTGGGGGCGGCCATTCTGCCTCGACCCCAAGGCCGTCCCTTGTCCATCATGACCCATTGCAATGCGGGCGCATTGGCCACGGCTGGTTATGGCACGGCTTTGGGCGTCATTCGCGCTGCCAGAGAGTTGTTCGGCGAGGTCGTGGTCATGGCCACAGAAACCCGTCCTTATCTACAGGGCGCGCGTTTGACAGCCTGGGAACTCCTCCATGACGGCTTGGATGTCACATTAATGACGGACAGCATGGCTGGACATGCCATGAGCCAGGGTCGCATCGATGTGGTGGTGGTGGGCGCAGATCGGGTGGCGGCCAATGGGGATGCGGCCAACAAAATCGGCACTTATGTCCATGCCGTTTTGGCACGTCGTCATGGCATTCCTTTCCTGGTGGCCTGTCCGCTTTCCACCATTGATCTTCAAGCACCCTCTGGTGACCATATCCCCATTGAAGAGCGTCCTGCCGATGAAGTAACCCATTTTCGAGGCCTGCGCACCGCTCCGATGGGGGTGAAAGTCTTCAATCCGGCTTTCGACGTGACTCCAGCCGAGTTGGTATCCGCTTTGGTGACCGAAAAGGGCGTGGTCCATGCCCCGAATACAGAAAAAATTCGCGCCCTGTTTGAAGCTTGATCTCCTGATCTCTGGATCAACTCTCATAGTGGCTTGATATTTGCTTGCATCGACACTGCAATCGGTTTTCATCCCTTCCAGGAACGACTCAGCAGGGAAATGCAGGCATGGATTTCGCAACCATAATCGGCTTAGTTTTTGGGCTTGCCCTGATGTGCGGGGCCATCCTGATGGGTGGTCAACTCACTATGTTCGTGGATATTCCCAGTATCCTGATCGTGTTTGGTGGGACCATCGCCACTTTGTTCATTCGGCACAAAATGAGCGAAGTCTTTGGTGCCTTTGGGATCTTGATGAAAGCCTTTCTCTTCAAACCCCATGACATCCAACAGATCATCACCCAGATCGTGGAAATGGCCAATATCGCCCGCAAGGATGGCATTCTGGCCTTGGAAAGAATGCGTTCTTCAGATGAGTTCATGCAAAAGGCTATCAACCATTGCGTGGATGGCGCAGATCCGGCCTATCTGGAGGACGTGTTGGCCAAGGAATTGGATTATCAAAAAAATCGTCACAGAAATGGAGTTGGCATCTTCGAGGGCATTGCAGAAGCAGCTCCTGCTTTTGGCATGATCGGAACCTTGATTGGTCTGGTGCAGATGCTGGTTCACCTGGAAGAAGCCTCCTCCATCGGACCCGGTTTGGCCATGGCTCTGATCAGTACGTTTTACGGCATCATCATCGCCAATCTGGTGGCCATGCCAATCGCCTACAAGCTGGCAGCCTATAGCCAGGAGGAGCAGATGGTCCGTCAGGTGATCATTGATGGGATGATCGGCATTCAGAAGGGGGTCAATCCCAGGATGCTCATGGAATCACTCATCGCGGTCTTGCCACCCGCGCAGAGGAAATTTTGATCACATGCCTGACTGACAGATACACTAAGGAAAGGCATGGACACTAATCAAGATTTGCCATACAGAATAAGCTATTCGTGGTTGCTTCCTTTTGGAAGCGTGATTGTCATGTTGTTGGCCATCTGTATTGTCTTGCTGTCATTTTCCACTCTGGACCAAAGCAAGCTGGCCGAGGCATCCGGTTCGATCAAGGCGGCATTTTTGGGGTATCAACCGGATCCTCCCCATGTCAAGGCCCGATTGCAGGAAGCCATGGAATTTCAAGAGGCCGTTCAGTTGGTGCTTCTGGATGGTATGCTGAAAAAAAATGCCAACGATGCCAAGTCGTTGGAGGTGAAAGTCGTTGATGACGGGGTATTGGTGCTGTTGAGTCACGAGGCCATTTTCACCCCTGGTGTTTTGACGATTCGTGCCGAGGTCAAGCCGGTTTTAAAGCAGATAGCGACTCTCTTGGGGAAGCTCTCCAACAAAATCCGTATTGAGGGACATACCAGTAATCAACCTCCGACCGTTTCGCATTATCCAGGCAATTGGGTGGTTTCCGCAGTTGGAGCTGCGATGGTGGCAGATTTTTTTGTCACCGAGGGGGTGGATCCTGCCCGCTTGATGGTTCGGGGGATGGGGCAATATGCCCCGCTGGAGACCAACTCGACCCCAGAGGGGCGTGCCCGGAATCAACGTATTGAGATTTTCTTGACTCGTGATGTGCTTCAACCAAAGGCACCACCGAAGCCAGGAGCCAATCCGACTGTCATGCCGTCTGCAACACCAGCCACGGCACAGGTTACGACATCCATCACCCCACCGGCCAGCAGTGCAACAAAAAATTAATCGTAAGTAATCATAACCAGACGATTTCGAGTCTTCCACAAAAAGGGGAGGGATGGATTCATCATGGCGCAACAAATGCCCGTTCAGAAGCAGCAGCGTGCTCATGTGCGTGTGGATGACACGCTTCCTTTGGCATGGCGACGGATTGATGACTCCCGTGTTGCCTATGTCCTCTCCCATTACGAAAAAAACCGTACATTTCCGCCTAAAATCAATGATATCAATTCGCTTCTGGGATCCTTGGATGTCCATGACGCATTGCGGCAATTGGAGTCCAGCGATCCGGTGCTGACGCGCATTTTGGGGCGTTTGGATCAGAAGCTCAATCTACTGCTTCGATTGTTTCATCCCAGCGAGACGGAACGTCCCATGGCGTTGACAATGGTCAATATAAGTGGGGGTGGGATTTCGTTTCTGGATCGGAATCCAGAACTGGACGTGGGCGACATGCTGGAATTGCGTTTGGCTTTGTCTGTGGATTCCTTGATGTTGATTGAATGCATGGCCAGGGTGATGAAGGTTGCTCAGACTGAGCAGAATGGCTTGACACAAGTTGCCTGTCGTTTCGAACCGATTCTGGATCAGGACCGGGAACGGGTGATTCAATACATATTCAAGCGACAATCTGAATTGTTACGCGCCAAGCGGGGATATTGATGACATGTATCCTCTCAATAAAATAATTAAAAAAAAGGGTGGAGGGGTCTGGGGAGGCCGTGAGCCGCCTCCCCAGGCATTTTTCCAGGATGGGGCTGAACGACTACACCTGCTTTGGAAGGATCGTCCATGGTGAGGAATCTTGCAGCCTTGGGAGCCGATGTGATCGAGGTTCCCCTCTGGTGGCGAAAAATCAGTGAGCAGGAATACGCCGTTGTGGTTCAGGCCCGGCGTATGGGCAGCCTGCATGCGGTTGTCCGCCCCGGCATGGCTAGTGAGATACGTTCTTTTCTGGAGGCTGAGAGGCGTCTGGCATCCGCTGGCATGACCCGTTCGATGCCTGATCAGCAGCGTTTGCAGGTGTTGGATGGTTTCAATGCCAAGCTGGATCGCATCTTGATGAAGGTGGATCCAGGACAGGATTTTTTTGTGCCAACGCCCATGCGGCTGCATGATACGGGTGCAGGCTTGACCTTTTGGGTCGAAGGTGGCGGGTTGGCGGTTGGTGAGTTGTTGGAATTGCGTTTTTCTCTCTTTGCTGACTTTCCCATGCCGGTTCATGGTTATTGCCGGGTGCAACGTCTGCGTCGGGAGTGGAGTGGATGGGGCGTGCGTGTCGATTGCCTTTTGGCAACTCTGGACGATTCGGCACCCGCCTCCCCGGCAGGTGCGACGGATTCCAGAGAACCGGCCCCGGAACCTGCTCCGAAACCGGCACCGATAATCCCTGAACGGGCACCGATTCCGACCCAGGAATGGCCTCCGATCCATAAACCGGCACCAAAGCCGACAACCGCCACGAAACCGGTTTCTCCTGCGCCAGATGCTCCATCCATCGAGGAGACTTTTCCCCCGGAACCTTCGTTGTGGGACTCCGATCCTCAGGAAACCTCTCCGGTGAAATTGGATCCAGAACCTTCTATTTGGGAATCTGAAAGTGACGAGACTTCAAGTGTTAATAATAAAGCAGAATTGACCTTGGTCTTGGGAAATAAAATTCTCAAGAGAGATCTCAAGCATACAGCGGTCACACTTGAGGATCGGGTGCCTCACGATTTGCGTGATCCCAATTTGCAGAGGAAGGATTTTCGGCTCAATGATTATGTTCAATTTCAATGGAAAATAATTTCAAAACAGACTTTTGATCATGCCGTGCAGGTTTTCAAGACCAAATGGGTCTTTCCAACTCGCAAAAGTGTATTGCGGCAGAATGGTTTGATGGCGGATATTGATCAACATATCAAGACATTGAGGATGATGACCCTCAAGGCGCGTCGTCCTGTGGTTTTGTTGCGGGATCGATTGGATTTTTGGTTCAGGCAGGCCAGCTCTGAAAATGAGGAGGAATATTTCCAGCAAATAGCAATTTTATTTTTGACTGTTTTGCAGGATATGACGTTGCGTCCTCGTGGGGTGGCTGTGGCTGGGCAAATGTTGGCACATTTGAAGTTTCAGACAGAGATTCAGGAAGCACGTGATCGTATGCATCCTGTGACCCAGGAGATGGGGCGGAGCAAAGCCATTGAGGATCTGGAGAACTTGACTCGTCAGTTCAATGCCATGCTGGTGAAACTGCAAGGTACGAATCCAGGTTTGGCCAATAAGCTTAAGGGCTTGCATGAGGGATTGGCCATGATGGATTTGACCATGCAGGATATTCCAAGACAGGTGACGCAGGATGGGGATGCGGTGTTTGCGGTCAATATAAGTGCCACAGGGGTGGCATGGCGCACTTTGAATACCAGGGTGAGCAAGGGGGATTTGTTGGAAGTGCGGATGGGGGTGAGTCGGGACGGAAAGGTGATTGAAAAACTGGTTTCTTATGGAAATGTGGTGGTGGCCCAGCCCCCGGATGAGCAGAGAAAGTGTCGGATTGCCTGTTATTTTGAGTATATGTCTCCGCAACATCGGGAGGCGTTGCAAGGACATATTGTCCGCAAACAGCGTGAGGCGTTGGTTCGTCAAGCGGCTGAGTAAAATCAGGGGCGGGAAAAAAAAGAGGTGGGGTCCAGGGGCGAGAGACACTGGTGAAAAACCAGACATCAACGCACACGTTCCCCGTCAAGTTCTTCAAACTGCTTGCTCAAGGAATAATCAGCCCTGCTGCTTGCCTCTCCTTCCTGTAGGGCCTGCCTCAAAGCGAACAGCTTTATTTCCGGCTCCTCCAATAACTGCAATCCTGCACAGATAGCCTCGCTTGCCGTTCCGAACCGGCCAAGAGCGATTTGTTGGGAGATGAACCCTTCAAAATGAGGATCAAGCGTAACGCTGGTGTTTTTCTGCATGGGATACCCTCCTTCGAACCAAATATATACTAGTGCCTGGCAGAAAAAGCCGATTTTTTTGACATCTCCCATCCTAATACATGCTCGCGGATGCAAAATTGAGACAAATCTCGTCAAAGAGAGTCAGCGAGAACAAAAG
>JAMOBH010000506.1:0-2680 GCA_039908085.1 Magnetococcus sp. YQC-5 | reverse complement strand
TCACCCGCCGGAGTGATCACACTCTGAGCCTGAAGATCCACTGTCAGGCAATACCCCTCCTCCCTGGCCACTGCGAGAAACAACCTGTCCACGACATCCGCATCCAGGATGACAGGCAAAATCCCGTTCTTGAAACAGTTATTGAAAAAAATATCCGCAAACCCCGGTGCCACAATCACCCGGATCCCATACCCCAGCAAAGCCCATGGCGCATGCTCCCGACTGGAGCCACAACCAAAATTCTCCCTGGCCAACAAAATCCTCGCCCCTTGATAACGCGGTTGATTGAGAACGAAATCTGGATTCAAGGGTCGATTAAGACACGACTGATCCGGCTCTCCCCGATCCAGATAACGCCACTCGTCAAACAGATTGGGACCAAATCCGGTCCGCCGGATGGACTTGAGAAACTGCTTGGGAATGATGGCATCGGTATCCACATTGGCCCGATCCAAGGGCACGACAATGGCAGTGATACTTTTGAATGGTTCCATGGTGATCTCATACCCTCTTACGAATGTCCACAAAATGACCGGCAATCGCCGCTGCCGCTGCCATGGCCGGACTCACCAGATGGGTCCGTCCTCCTGGTCCCTGCCGTCCCTCGAAATTTCGATTGGATGTGGAAGCACACCTGTCACCGACATCCAACACATCATCATTCATAGCCAGACACATGGAACAACCTGGGGTGCGCCACTCAAACCCGGCCTGCGTGAAAATCCGATCCAAGCCTTCGGCTTCCGCCTGTTGTTTCACCAACCCTGTACCCGGCACTACCAGAGCCAGCTTGACCGAAGAGGCCACACGCCGCCCTTGAATCATGGTCGCCGCAGCCCGCAAATCCTCGATGCGTCCATTGGTGCAGGAACCAATGAAGACCTTGTCCACAGAGATGGACTCGATGAACTGGCCTGGTTCAAGCCCCATATAATTCAAGGCCCTCTGCATGGAATTCCTGCGCACCTGATTGGACTCCTGCATCGGGTCCGGGATCTGCCCATCAACCGGCAAGGTCATCTCTGGCGAAGTGCCCCAGGTCACTTGTGGGGCCATCTCGCCAACGTCAAATGACCATTCCTGATCAAAAACCGCGCCCTCATCCGAATGCAAAGTCTGCCAATGCGCCACGGCTTGATCCCAGATCTCCCCTGTGGGAGCCAACGGACGGCCCTTCATATAATTCAAAGTCTTGTCATCCACCGCCACCATGCCTGCCCTGGCACCGGCCTCGATGGCCATGTTGCACACCGTCATCCGCCCCTCCATGGACAAGCCACGGATGGCGGAACCGGCGAATTCGATGACATATCCTGTCCCGCCTGCGGTGCCGATCGCGCCGATGAGATACAAAATCATATCCTTGGCCGTGACACCCGGCTGAAGTTCCCCTTCCAGACGGATCCGCATGGTCTTGGGTTCCTTCTGGGGCAGGGTCTGGGTCGCCAGGACATGCTCCACCTCGGAGGTGCCGATCCCGAAGGCCAAGGCCCCGCATGCCCCATGAGTCGCCGTGTGGGAATCACCGCACACCACGATCAATCCAGGCAACGTGATCCCCTGTTCCGGGGCCATGACATGGACCACGCCCTGACGGGGATCCCCAACGCCAAACTCTGTGATGCCAAACTCTGCACAATTGGCATGCAAGGTCTCGACTTGCAAGCGGGCCACCGGGTCGCGGATCCCCAATTCCAGATTTTTGGTCGGGACATTGTGATCCGGGACCGCAAAGGTCAAATGGGGCCTGAATACCCGACGTCCTGCCAGTCGCAGACCTTCGAAGGCCTGCGGACTGGTCACTTCGTGGAGCAAATGGCGATCCACATACAACAAACAGGTTCCGTCCGACTCAGTGCGAATCAGATGTGTATTCCAGATCTTGTGAAAAAGCGTTTTGGGTGACATCAATAGGGTCTCCGCTGGGAGTGACGATTGGCATGCCTGACCTTTCAAGAGTAGCCAACATGGAGAGCCACGTCAACCGGGACAAGCTGTCGCAAGTCAGAAGAGAACCATACCGCCAAGTGGGCACCAGAGGCAAAACAGAGTGACTGGCAAGTGACATGCAAAATCTACAGAATGCAGTTTACCATAAAATGGATACTGCAAGACCGACCAAGACTAACCTGTGGAAACGATGAGCAGCTCATGCTTCTTGATGCGATCAACCAACACCTGAATAAGTTTGTTTTTTATCTCAATTTGAATATATTCCTCTAATTGATCCATACTCGCATGATCTAACTTCATTGCAATGACATCATTTTGAGCAATAATATTGCATGTACGAGGTTGACCTGTCAGAAATGAAACTTCTCCAACCACAGAACCGGCTGTCAAGACATTCAGCACCTTTCCTTTCTCGTCGGCAATGCTGACATCCCCCTTCATAAGAATAAAAAAACAATTCCCCTCATCATTTTTTCGCAAGAGATAGTCGCCTTTTTTAAAAGCAATGAACATTTTATGTCGGCTTACAGCAGCCTTTTTGTCGTCAGTAAAGTTGGAAAAAAAAACCGGACTCCATAAGATTGATGATGGATAATCCAGAACGAGCGGTCCGATCCATAGCGTGCATTAGAATACCTATATTTTGATGTTGGTTGACAAAGAAGCTTCAAATATCATGAGCACATAATTCAAGAACAAACCATAACCTAATATAAAAATTTGCACA
>JAMOBH010000505.1:0-2695 GCA_039908085.1 Magnetococcus sp. YQC-5 | reverse complement strand
GCCTTTCCGTGGCTGGAACGATCCGGCGCGCAAGGAAGAGTACAAGGTGGCACGTCTCTTGTGTCGGGCGCGTTATTATCCCGGCACCCCCCGTGGAGTCACCCGCATGTGGTTCAATGGTTACATGGCCACACCCGGTTCGGTGAAGGCGCATGAAAGCCGCCCGGATGGATTGGCCAAAAACGCCGAGACCAACTATCAATCCCTGTTCCGCTATGGCGGTCACCAGAGTCTTACCCGTTCCTGGCTGAAACCGACTCATCAGACCCATACCCTGATCACCCGAAAATCATGGACCAACGAAGTGACCAAGGGGTTCAACGTCGATGTCCATTGCGTGACCAACGCTCCCCGTGAATCCATTGCCAAGTTTACCAAAGCGGAAGACGGAGGCATCGGCGGCCAGGGCGTATGGCGTCCGGCGGCACTGGGTCTGCGTCCTGCCAATGAAAGTGTGGCGATGAAAAATTATCTCATGGGCGGTTTCGTGACCGTGACCAAAACCTGATTTCAAAACCGAGCAAGGAGTTGACTCATGCCGAAAGTATACAACTGGCAGATCGGACGTGAAATGGAATACCTCTACGAAGAGGCGCGTCCCAAAAAGCAGTTTGCCATGATCATGGATACCAACAAGTGCATTGCCTGCCAAACATGCACCGTTGCCTGCAAGACCACCTGGACCTCCAGTCGCGGTCAGGAATACATGTTCTGGAACAATGTCGAAACCAAACCGTATGGTTTTTATCCCCTGGGTTGGGACGTGAATATCCTGGAAAAGCTGGGCGTACAGGATATTGACGGGCCTTATTACCGAGGCAAAACCATCTTTGAAGCCGCTCCCGAAGGCGACCGGATGCTGGGCTATCTGCCAGACGACCTGGATTATGCCCATCCCAATATCAGCGAGGATGACTCGGTCGGATCCATGAGCCAAGGCGCGTTCATGCAAGTTCCTCACATGCAGTGGATGCATTATCTGCCACGCATTTGCAATCACTGCACCTATCCGGCCTGTGTGGGAGCCTGTCCCCGTCAATCGGCCTACAAACGGCCAGAGGATGGCATTGTCCTCATTGACCAGATGCGGTGTCGGGGCTATCGGGAATGTGTCCGTGGCTGCCCCTACAAGAAGCCGTTTTTCAACAGTATCACCCGTGTCTCAGAAAAATGCGTCGGTTGCTATCCGGCGGTTGAAGAGGGACGGCAGACCCAATGTTCGATCACCTGTATCGGCAAGATTCGTCTGCAAGGATTCATCACCACGCCGAAGCAGGCGCGTGAGGATAATCCTCTGGACTATATCATCCATATTGCCAAGATTGCCCGTCCGCTTTATCCGCAGTTGGGACTGGAGCCGAATGTTTATTACATTCCGCCCGTGCATGTCCCACCGCCCTATCTCAAACAGTTGTTCGGGGCGGATGTCGCCTCTGCCATTGCCGGATATCGCAAGGCCGCAGATGACAAAAAGCTGTTGGGTGCCCTGCTGCTTTTCGGTTCCACGGCAGACATCATCCATCATTTCAAAGTGACGGATCATTTCGCCATCGCCTACAATGAAAAGGGCGATGAATTGGTGCGGGTGCCATTCAAGGAGCCGATCTACCTGCGGCCTGCCTTCGATGAAAAATATCAATCCGTCCGCAGCAATATTACCTGATCAAGGGAGAGCGAGATGAAAGGTATCATTAAGATTGGCTATTACGCGACCCTTGGGGTAGGCTTGGTCAGCTCTGCCTCGTTGATCGCTGCCGAGCAACCCACTGCGCCAACCCCCCATTATGCGGCCCAGCTTGCCAAACCGGCCCCGCCTCCCGAAGGAGGGATGCAGGCGATTCGGATCAATGGCAGCACCACGGCGATTCTGGATCCAATGGCCAAGGAGTGGGAACAAGCCAAAACGATCAAGGTGACCATGCAACCGCAAACCGTCACCACCCCCATGCATGCCAATCCGGCGATTGGGGAACTTTCCGTGCGTGCCATGCACAATGGTCAATGGCTGGGTGTGCTGTTGGAGTGGAAGGATACCACCAAAAATGATCGTCTGGTCGTGGATCAATTTGGCGATCAGGTGGCGGTGGAACTTCCTGTCAACTATCGGGCGGACATGCAGCTCAATCCCATGATGGGGGCACCAGGGGAGCGGGTCAACATCATACAATGGCGTGCGGTGTTCCAGGCTGACCTGGAACGCAAACGCGACATCAACATTCGGGACATTTATCCCAATGCCTCGGATGACCTGTATCCTGATCAAGTCCTCAAGACCCAGGATATCCGTTCTTATCTGGGTGCGGTGGGGGTGGACAATCCAGTGGCCAAGCATCGGGATAGTCCGGTGTTGGATCAGGTGGCAGAAGGTTTTGGCAGTCTTACCACCAAATTGCATCAAGAAGCCGATGGTCGTGGTGTATGGAACAATGGCGTCTGGCGCGTGGTCATCACGACCCCGATGTCCGCAGATGGAGCCAATGCTCCACGTCTGATTCCTGGAGACAGCACGATCATGGCGTTTGCGGTGTGGGATGGTTCGACACAAGAAGTGGGTGCCCGCAAGTCATGGTCTGACTGGGTGCCCTTGACACTGGCCAAGTAAGACCTTGGGGGGCGGTGAACCGTCCCCCAACACTTCCAAACTTTTTTTATTATTATTTTTTAAAAATATTAAAAAAAAAGAGGGGGTCTGGGG
>JAMOBH010000133.1:0-14001 GCA_039908085.1 Magnetococcus sp. YQC-5 | reverse complement strand
AGGGGGATTATCCCCCTGGTGGGGTCCAGGGGCGAAGCCCTTGGTGGGGTCCAGGGGCGAAGCCCCTGGTGGGGTTTGGGGCGAAGCCCCAAAACTAAAACCAACCATCTCAAGATGGTCAGGGTTTGGCATCTGATTCATTTTCATCAAACTGTCCATGTTAAAACAGGATCATCCGAAGGATTCATCAGCGTCAGCGGACTGCGGGCATGGATGAAGTGGCTTGGCTGGATGACTGCTGAGTCGAGGATACCAACGGCGTGGCAAAAACCGGCGGCGAAGCGAAAACCGGCGGCGAGGCAAAAGTCGGAGGGGTGGCAAATCGGGTTGCAGTGGCATGGGATGCCGTGGCATTGGATGCTGTCGGGGGCGGAGTGGCCGTGGATAACGGTACGGTAGCCGTCGAGCCTGTGGCCGCCTTTTGCGCTTCGAGTGTCATCTCTTTGCGTTCCTCGGCATGTCCTGTGGCAACACTTCCCATTGAAAACAATAAATAAATAACAAAAAGTAAAGATCGATGATGGCAGATCATGTTCCCTCCTGATGGGTATACAACATTATAGAGCAATGCCGTATTCCACGGCCATCTCCTTCAACACGAATCCCCCATAAATCATCACAAGGGTCAATACAATCAGAATTAAGGTTATCACAATCTTGGGAGTGCGACCAAAATGCGGCGAAAGCCACAAGAAAGGCAAGGCAAATGGACCAACAAGGGCGATCATACCCCAGACCACCCCTTTTTTGTACAACCAGATTGTGTCGCGCGTCATCTGATTCACGACCTCCCACTTCAGCTTGAAGAGTTGAAAAAAAAATGTGTTGGTGATTTGTTTTTTTGGGGCTTCGCCCCAAACCCCACCAAGGGCGTTGCCCTTGGATCCCACCAGGGGCAAAGCCCCTGGACCCCAGCAGTATAATCAATAATCAATAGGAACCCAGGAAAGGATGCGGATTCCATTCCAAAGGCGGCTCATTCATAAGCGCAGCTTGTTCACGCAAAGACAGAATGTGATTGTCCCAATAACGAGGTGCGTCAAACCAAGGGAAGGCCCTCGGAAAAGCCGGATCATCCCATCGACGGGCAATCCAGGCGGCATAATGAATCATTCTCAAAGTACGCAATGCTTCGACAAGATGCACTTCTTTTGGATTGAAATCATGAAATTTTCGATATCCTGCCAACAATGCGGAAAACTGAATGCTTTGTTCCTCTCGATCACCAGACAAACACATCCAAAGATCCTGAATGGCCGGCCCCATGCGGGCGTCATCAAAATCCACAAACAGAGGCCCTTGATCGGTCCAAAGAATATTGCCTGAATGACAATCCCCGTGCAGACGAATTTTTTGCGGCTCACCGGCAGCCATAAAACAGCGTCGGATTTGTACGATGAGATCCTCCACCAAGGAGCTGTAAGGGGTGCGCAGTTCCGGTGGAATGAACTTCGAGGCCATGAGAAACCCGTAAGGCTCCAAACCAAACGAGGCCACATCAAGCGCAGGCCGGGCAATAAAAGGATGTATGGCCCCCAGGGCGTGAATACGCCCCAAGGCCAATCCCAAACGTTGCAAATGGTCCAAATTTTCCAGATCAGGTGCCCGACCTCCACAGCGCGGATAAAGTGCGAAACGAAAGGCGTTCCAGTGATGCAAGGTCTGATCAGCCCGATCCACCAAGGGTGGCACCACAGGAATTTCCATCTCCGCGAGTTCCAGCGCGAATTGATGCTCCTCCAGAATGGCTGCAATGCTCCATCGATCATTGCGATAGAACTTGACAATCAGAGGCTCGCCATCCTCCACGCCCACCTGATAAACCCGGTTTTCAAAGCTGTTGAGAGCCAACAATCGCCCATCACAACGATATCCGACGCTTTCCACCGCATCCAGAATCACCTCTGGACTGAGATTTTTATAGGGGGTTTTGTTCACAATTCCTGGCATTCGATGAATTGATCCGTTATAAAATGAATGAATGAGTTGGTTCCGAAGCGATTTCGGTTCCGATTTGGCTCCTTAGTATCTCTCTTTTGACAAGGTTTTGGAAGGTGCATATGTGCTACAAGCGAGGGTTATTTTTTTTATGGACACTTATGCTGCTTGCAGCTGGTCTCTTGAATGATGCTCACGCCAATCCGATGCCGGGGATGGCAGAGTTCGAGAGCGGTCTGAATGACGGCTCCCAAGGATTTGGCGCGGAAAAAATGTTTCATTTGCCGACCATTCGGGACTCCTGGAAATGGGTGTCGGCAGTCTCTGGTGCATCCCCCCAGGTCACTCCGACTGGCAGGTCCATTGATAAGGCCATCCAGCAGGAGTCGATGCCGGATTTTCAAAATATTGCGGATATTCAAACGCGCAAAGAGGCCTTTTTTGAATTTCTGACTCCGCTGATCCGCAAGGAAAATCGTCGCTTGCAAGAAGAGCGGCGCAGAATTCTGGATCTGCGGGCATGGCGTCTGGCCAACGAACCGTTGCGCCCCAGAGATCGGATCTGGCTGATGGACATGGCGGAAAAATACAAGGTCCAGGCTTTGCTGTCGGAAACCAAACCGTTTTTTTCGCAATTGCTGGAGGCGGTGGATGTGATTCCCGTTTCTCTGGCATTGGCCCAGGCTGCCAGAGAATCAGGACTGGGCAGTTCCCGCATGGCCAGAGAGCGCAATAATTTGTTTGGTCACATGTGTTATCCTCCAACCTGCTCGCCTCACCGTTCCAAAACCAACAGCTCAACCGGGCTGCGTTTTGATTCCGTTGAGCAATCGGTACGGGATTACATGACCAATCTCAATACGAATCGAGCCTATCAAGGTATGCGTACCCTGCGGGCCGAATTGCGAGCCAAAGGAAAATCCATCACCGGGACAGCCTTGGGCGTGGGTTTGCAACGTTATTCCATCCAGGGCATGGCCTATGTACAGATGATCAAGGCAGCCATTGATCGGGACGATCTGACCCGTCTGGATGGCGCAGAATATCTGCCTTAAACCGCAACCATCCTGGTATGCACTGTTTTTCGTCGGAGCTTCGACCTGGACCCTGTTTCGCCCCCAACCCCCACCAAAGGGGGGATTCCCCTGAACCTGCAATGGTTTGAAACGGCATGTCCCAAGATGGGTGCGGTTTGGAAACAGGGGGGTGAAATCAGGGTGAAATCAGGTCGAAAAAGGGGAATTATTCCTGCCAGACCGGATGCACCACAGCGGTGATCTGAAAATCCCGGCTTTCCGGTCCAAACAGACCCTGCGGCACGGTATACTGGTCGCGGACTTTGTAATTTTCGCGTCCATCGGAAAAAATGTACCAGCTTTTCCGGGTTTTCGCGGCGTTTTCACGCGCTGCGACAACGGCTTCATTGTACGTCATGGCGGAACCTCGATGATTTAACATATTCATTTGTTCTGTCTTCGGTTTTTCGGGTTTGTGGCATGAATGTTCCATCAATCTGCTTGTGGCACGCTTGATGAGACCTTTTTTGCTGTTGGATTTCGATGTTTTCCTTGTCAATTCTTGTCAAAAAAGGGTCAAAACACCTGGTCTGGACCGTTTCGACATCCCCTGCAAGCCGGTGAGTCAGGGGGTGCCAGACTGGGCGATTTGTGTACTCAAGATACGTTAATATTGTCTCCTGCAACCACTCCAGAGGCATTCTGCCTGGAATGGCGCAAGAGTTCAAGGGAAAAATTGATTTTTTCTTACACTTTGTTTTTTATTGATTTTTTCATTAAAAACTGATATTGATGCATGGTAATGATTCAGGATGCGTTGGCCTTGGTTGTTCCAGTCAAACCGTCTCCCAAGTCGGATGTATGGTTGATGGAATGGGGATCTTTTATGCGTTGGGGAGGAAAATCATGGGCAGGTTTGGTGGCAAGCGGGTACTGGTAACCGGAGGTGCTGGATTTTTGGGGTCTCATTTATGTGAGCGTCTTATTGCAGAAGGTGCAGATGTCCTGTGTGTTGATAATTTTTTTACAGGATCCAAGAACAATATTCTCAATCTTATGGGAAATCCTTATTTTGAATTACTCCGACATGATGTGACGTTTCCTCTGTATGTGGAAGTGGATGAAATTTTCAATCTGGCCTGTCCAGCCTCGCCGATTCACTATCAGGTGGATCCGGTACAGACCACCAAGACCAGTGTTCATGGGGCCATCAACATGTTGGGATTGGCCAAACGGGTGCGCGCCAAGATTCTTCAGGCTTCAACCAGTGAGGTCTATGGGGATCCGTTGGAACATCCGCAAACAGAAAGTTACTGGGGCCATGTCAATCCAACCGGGCCGCGTTCGTGCTATGACGAGGGCAAACGGTGTGCGGAGACCTTGTTTTTCGATTATTATCGACAACATCGCTTGCGGATCAAAGTGGCCCGGATTTTCAACACCTACGGTCCCCGTATGCATCCCAATGATGGCCGGGTGGTCTCCAATTTCATTGTCCAGGCTTTGCGGGGGGATTCCCTCACGGTGTATGGGGATGGTTCGCAGTCGCGGGCATTTTGTTATGTGGATGACATGGTGGAGGGGTTTATGCGTTTGATGAACTCACCAGATGAGTTTCTGGGTCCGGTCAATCTGGGGAATCCCGGTGAGTTCACCATGTTGGAATTGGCGCGCAAGGTGATTGAGATGACCCATTCCAAATCCGGAATCGTGTTGGCTCCGTTGCCCAAGGATGATCCCAAACAACGTCGGCCAGACATTACCCTGGCGCAGGAAAAATTGCAATGGACCCCCAAGGTGGCCTTGGAGGAGGGATTGCGACGGACAATTGACTATTTTGACGCGCTCTTGAGGAGTTCCTGACCATGAACTGGCAAGAAGTTTGTGAAGACACCTGTTTAAAAGACCTGCCTTTCAAAATTGAATTGAATCACTGGGGAAAGATCGTCATGAGTCCAGCCAAAAATCGACATTCTGTTGTACAAGGAAAAATCCTGCGACATTTATTCCTCCTGTCAGAGGGAGGTGAGGTCATGCCGGAATGCTCGATTCGCACCAGCGACAACGTCAAAGTGGCGGATGTGGCCTGGATTTCCTCGTCACGCTACCAGCAGGTCAAAGATGAAATCGCCTATTCCCTGGCCCCGGAGATATGCGTGGAAGTCGTATCTTCAAGCAACACCAAAGCAGAGTTGATCGACAAGATGGCTTTGTATTTCGCATCAGGTGCCCAGGAAGTGTGGCTCTGTTCCGAGGATGGGAGTTTGGAATTCCATGCTCCCCAAGGCCAATTGGCACGGTCTGGGTTGTTCCCGGAATTCCCGGATCAGATGGAAATGGCTTGATCCTGGGCATGAGATGCCAAAATGACACCGCACCCAGGGCTTTCATAAAGCTCGATGCGATCCATTTGCGGCAAAACAGTACGGGTCTGAGCTTTGATCCAACGCGCAATACTGGCGCAATCTCCATCCTCAAGACCGTTGATTTCATATAACGGCTGATGATCCAATTGCTTGAACACCGGATTGAACGCCGCCTTCACATCGCCAAAATCCATGGTCCACCCCATCACTTGATCGAGTGGACCAGACAAATGGAGGCGCAACGTATAGGTGTGACCGTGAATACGTCGTCTCACATCAGTTGTTGGTGCCCGCATCAGGCGGACCGCACTGTCCAGCGAAAATTCCTTCCAGATGCGATACGCTTTGCCATCGAAATGTACGCCACATGAGGCTGTCTCGAATACCGTCACCTGGGAAAGTTCCGGCAACTGCGGTTGCAAGCGGTGCCAGATCCAACTGGAGATCATTTCGCTGGTGGGATTTTCCAACCCTGGGATATCATTCAGGCAACAACAATGCAATTGGGCGTCAATCGGCTCCCACAGGGCATCCAAATGGTCATAATCAATGCTCATATCCTTCTGGCCCAGATCCTGATTGGCATGCACAATCACCTCAAAGCCATGACCATGCATCCGACCGCATTTGTGACCCTGAGGCACATTGGGGAGTTGATGTGCCGCATCAAACACATAACGACGCCAGACATGGGCCTGATCCGTGTGATTCAAGTCCACGCCCTCGTGTCTGGTACTCTGGATCCCGACTCTTTCCAGGTCGCGCCATGGCAGTTGATCCCGCAACCACCGCGCCACATTCTCATCGGTTGGCTGGGTGAGTCTGTCGTTGAGCAAACCGTAGTCGAGGGGTTGGAGGATCTGCGACCACAGTTTCCGCAACTCTGTCACTTCAGAGCCAGGAAACAATGAAAATTCGGGTTGCAGGGTTGCAGCTATTTTGGCCAGAAACGTGTGACCATGCAAACGTCGGGAACGATGTCCTTCAGGCAAGAGTGGCACGCAACGAGCCGCTTCGAAAGGGAGTGTTGAGGTATAAAAAAGAGTTTCGATCATGATACGGTCTGCGCGGCATCCAAATAGGACACATACCCGCGTTCACGGAGAGTACACGCAGGACACGCCCCACATCCATAACCCCACACATGCAACATCGTTCGCGCGCCCATGTAACAGGAATGGGTTTCCTTGCGCACCAACTCGACGAATTCAGGACCGCCCAGAGTTTCGGCCATCTTCCAGGTTTGCGCCTTGTTCAACCACATCAATGGGGTTTCGATACGGATGTTGGTCTCCATGCCGATGTTCAGACTCCTTTGCAAAGATTGGATGGCATCATTGCGACAATCAGGATAACCTGAATAATCTGTTTCACACATGCCGCCTACCAGGGTGGTTATGCCGCGTCGATAGGCCAGGGCAGCAGCCATGGAAAGAAAAACAATGTTTCTTCCAGGTACAAAAGTGTTTGGCAGTTGGTTTTGGGTATACTGGATCTCCATGTCACGGGTGAGTGCCGTATCGGCAAGTTGGCCAAGGCTTTGTAAATTAATGGTGTGGTCTTTTCCCAACCGTTGCGCCCATGCTGGAAAGTTCGTGCGCAAGGCGGTGATGACACGACTTCGACATTCAAGTTCAATGACGTGTCGTTGACCATAATCAAAGCCAACCGTTTCCACATGATGATGGTTGGCAAGTGCCCAGGCAAGGCAGGTTGCAGAATCCTGTCCGCCAGAGAAGAGAACCAATGCCGTTGAATGATTCATACGTAATGTGACTCGTCAAAAGGTTTTCCGCTTCAAAGCGGGACAAATGATTGGGGGGTGCAGAGGGAATCATTCCGCCAAGTGGGGTTTGGGGCGAGAGCCACTATGAATCCATTTCACCAACATGTTCAAAATGTCCCGGCTTGAATGGAAAGCCCGTCAAAACAATGCAAAAATATTATTTAATATTTTTTTCATCCAGTTTGTTGAACCATCCGTGGTGGAAGATACAGTAAAGGATTCTGTGGTGTCATGCTGCGACGTATTTCAAAATGCAGACGTGGTGAGGTGGTGATACCTGTTTGACCGGACAGGGCAATGGTTTGCCCGGCTTTGACAGTTTGCCCAAGTTTGACGAGAATGGTCTGAAGATGCGCATAAGCTGTCATGAAAGAACCCCCATGCCGTATCAAAATCATATTGCCATATCCGGTCACGCCTTGATCGGCATAAGCCACCACCCCATCCGCAGAGGCCAGCACCGCATCGCCTGGGGAGGCGTAGATGTCAATGCCGGTATTGCGTCGTGCCCCGAATTGGCCAAAACGGCCAATGATACGGCCAGAATGGGGCCAGACCCATTGTCGGGGTGGAGCTGACGACAAGGAGTGACCTGGCACCTGGGCTGGCGCGTCGCGTTTGTCCACAGACGGGCGAGAGAGGGTTGGATCACGAAAAAAGGTGGGTTTGGGTGGCAGTTCCGGTTTGTCCAGGGGCTTGGCATCGACAAAACCCAAAGTATCGGATGGCTTGGATGGTACAGGAAGCGTGACCACTGGCATCTGATCGCGCTGCACGCGCCCAGAGGCGGATGGTTGTTTTGGTACAGGTGTGAGCCGTAACCGTTGTCCCACTCGGAGTTTGGCGGATTTGTTGATGCGATTCCATTCTACAAGTTGTTGCACAGAGAGATGATGTGCGGTCGCAATGGACCAGAGCGAATCCTTGCGACGGACCGTATAAAACGTTTCACCATCAGCCTGGTTGGCTTGCAAAGTGGGATGCTCTGGTGGTCGCGTCTGATCCATGGTATTTCCGGCCATGGAGGGGCCGTAAGCAATACGAACCGAAGGCAGGGAAGAATCCTGCTTTGGCGGATCCGTAAGACCGGTACAGCCCAACAGTGTCACACCCAGAAACAGGGTACAGGGAAAGATCCTGTACCAGATTCGATGGAAGAATATGCCGTGTTGTGGTGTGTTCATGTACATCTTGTCGTGCGCGGCACCACAAGGTTCGAGGCCGTTTGACGGTTTCCGGGGAATTGTCCTGCTTGATGGATACGGACGCTGATCATGATAGGGCGGTCCAGTTCGATGAACTGAAAGTCACTATTTTTCAACACACTCTCAGGTTGGTATCCTCGACATTCAATCACCACCCATAGCAAAATCCTCCTTGTTCGCATGTTCAACCCGTACCCGTTCAGACTCCTGTGGGTATCATTGGTTTTGATTGTTTCGGCCTCTGGATAAACTGCATGGTTGCAGGATACAGACCAATGGCTTCGTTAAAAATTATCACCAAATCTTTGTTGCTGTCAATGGCAAAGGCGAATTCTCTTTCCAGCAAATTGCGATCAGCGATTTGATCATACCATGCTGCTGCAACAACTTCACAGATATTAAGATAAAACAACAAATGTCTGCGAAGAAAAATTGCTTTTTGTTCATCAATAGTGCATTTGCTGTTTTCAGATACAAACGATACATTCTCATGTACAGGAAAACAACTTTTAATGATTTCTATTTCACTCTCTGGAAGATCAAAAGCAAACCCCTTGGCAAATTTCATGAGTTCAACTTTATCTAACTTTCTGAAAATTCTTGCAATTTTAGATATCGAAGGCGGCTGCGACTCGACGCGCTCAGACCAAAAACGCATGATCCGCAAGGTCTCCTCACGGCGCGATCTTTCATGATCATTTTTGATTTGATCTTGCGTTTTTTCCAGTTGCTGCGCCATCATCTTAAGTTGCTGCGCCATCATCTCAAGTTGCTGCTTCATCACACGCCACTGTGAATAATACACCCACCAAGTCAAAAATAAAAGAATAAAATTGCCAATGGCGAATATGATATTAGAATTTTCCATCATAAACCTCAGACACGTTTGCAGGTTGTATAGATTTCATTCATTCAGATTTTTCAACCAGATAATCCCGAATCAACGGATCCAGACGGCCACGGGCAATGGAGGAAAGAGATACTGTAAGATGAATTTTATCATCGACATCCAAACGTTCCTGCACATGCCCCTCCTGGCACAACCGGGCAAGCAGGGCACCTTCGACCGCAGGCAGGATCAAATGAACCGTCTGGGCGGTTTTTCTGGATGCGCTACCCAGGGCGTCCAGAAGATCGGCGACACCGGTGTTGGAAACAGCGGAAAGAATCAAGGTGTTGGTACGTTCCCGTACCCGTGCGATGCGTCCGGCTTCGGGGGGAAGGAGATCAATCTTGTTATACAGCGTCAACATGGGTTTGTTTTCCACCGTCAATTCCCGCAAGGTTTCCAGTACCGAGGCCTCTTGTTCCTCCCATTCAGGATCCGAGAGGTCCACGACATGCAACAACAGATCAGCCTCCAGGGTCTCTTCCAAGGTGGCGCGGAAAGCAGCGACGAGTTGATGGGGCAGATCGCGGATAAAACCTACCGTATCGCTTAAAATGATCCGGTCCCCATTGGGCAATTCAATCTTGCGCAAGGTGGGATCCAACGTGGCGAACAGTTGATCCTCGGCTATGACATGGGCACCAGTCAGGCGATTGAACAGCGTGGATTTCCCGGCATTGGTATAACCCACCAGGGCGACACTGAAAAAAGGCACATCCTGACGCGCCCGACGCTGCAAGGTCCGGGTGCGTTTGACGGTTTCCAGGGATTTTTCCAGTTTCTGGATGCGGTCGCGGATCATGCGGCGGTCTACTTCAATCTGGGTTTCGCCTGGTCCGCCCCGGAGTCCAACCCCTCCTTTCTGGCGTTCCAGATGGGTCCAGGAGCGCACCAGACGGGACTGTTGATAGAGTAGCGCAGCCAGTTCCACCTGCAGGCGTCCTTCTCTGGTTCTGGCCCGTGCGGAAAAAATCTCCAAAATGAGACCGGTTCGGTCGGATACCTTGGCGGCCAACGCCTTTTCCAGATTGCGTTGTTGTGTCGGCGTCAGGGAGTGATTGAACACCACCAGATTGGCTTCCTGTTCGATGATGTCCGTGGCCAGGGATTCCAGATTGCCTGTGCCCAGAAAGGTTCCTGAGTGGGCACGGGGCAACGAGTAAAAACGGATGCCCAATGGTTCGATACCAGCACTGATGGCCAGTTTTTCCAGTTCCGTGGCCAAACGTTCTGCGCGTTCGCGGGTCTCGCGACGGGCCATGGCCTGCACCAGCAAAGCACGTAATGGCTTTAAAGAAGGTTCGTGGCTCATATGGTTAAGAACAGGGTATGTTGCAGATGATAACCATTAAGATCATGCATTTTAGGACTCCCATTGTATAAAAATAAAATGAATTTTGATCCAAGGCATTCCACGTTGATTCGGCACGCCATGCAATCCCCAAGAATAGTTTGTCCCGGCTTAAATGGAAAGCAAAAAGCCGGTCACCATACGGATGGCTTCTTCTGTCAGATCATCGCCTGTCAGACGGGTCAGATCAGGTTCTTGTTTCAGCCAGGTTTCCTGACGTTTGGCGTAACGACGACTTTCGCGCCGTCCATGCTCCATGGCTTGTGTCAGGGAACAGAGGTGATCCAGATAGTCAAACAACTGTCGATAACCCACAGCTTTCATGGCAGGCAGGGTACGATCATAGCCTTTTTGCCATAAAACAGTGGCTTCTTGCAACAATCCCTGCTCCATCATGAGGTCAAACCGTGTTTCGATGCGATGGTAGAGAATTGGGCGTGGGGTTTCTATACTCAGCTTGAGCATGGTAAACGGTGGGGGCGGGGGTTGAGTATGATACCATTCGGTCAAGGGAATCCCGGTAGACTCGAATACGGAGAGGGCACGCAGAATGCGTTGGCCATCGCCGGGGGTGATCCGTTGGGCAGCGGACGGGTCAACCTGTGCCAGACGTGCATGCAGACCAGGCCAGCCCAGTTGTAACGCTTCGTTGCGAATCTGATGCAGCATTGCGTCAGGCACAGGGGGTGTCAGGGCCAATCCCCGTTCCACAGCCCGCAAATACAAACCGCTGCCACCCACAAACAGGGGAATGACCTGACGGGCATGACACTCCCGGATGGTGGACCAGGCTGCATCTCGATAACGATCTGCTGACCAGGGGGCATCCGGGTCTGTCACATCCAACAAGTGATGAGGTACTTGTTGACGTTGTTCGAGGGTTGGTTTGGCTGAACCGATGTCCATGCCTCGGTAGATTTGCACTGAATCGGCATTGATGATTTCAAGGGGAAACAATCGGGCCAGGGTCAATGCCAGGGCGGTTTTGCCGGAGGCGGTCGGACCCATGAGAAAAATCACGGGGGTTTTTTCTTTCTGTTCGTGATACATTGTTTTTTCTCTCTTGTTCAGGATTTTTCAGCCATCATAAGGATGTTCCATGTCACTTGAAAATCGTGTTGCTCTGGTTACCGGTGCCGGATCCGGTTTGGGTCGTGCTGTGGCCCGTGCTTATGCGCGTGCCCAAGCGCAGGTTTTTTTATTGGGCAGCCGTTTGGAGTCCCTGAAGGAGACGGATGATCTCATTCGTCAGGATGGGGGAAAAGCGGGCATTGTACTGCTCAATCTGGAAACCGAATTGCATCGTGTACCAGAAATGGTCAAGGCCTTGTTTGAGCGTTTCGGGCGTTTGGATGTTCTGGTCAATGCGGCTGCCACGGCTGGTCCGCGTACTCCTTTGTATGCGCACTGTCCGGCGGATTGGGAAGCGGTTTTGCGGGTCAATCTTTCCGCCCCGTTTTTCTTGACGCGAGAATTGTTGCCATTGTTGCAACAAAGTTCTTCTGGATCGGTCATTCAGGTGGTTTGTGAGGAAGGGGTGAAGGCCTCTCCGTTTCGTGGGGCGTATGGGGCTTCCAAGGCGGCCTTGTTGCATATGACCCGCACCTGGGCGGTGGAGAGTGCCAGTACTGGGATCCGTATGAATGCTGTGGATCCTGGTCCCATGGCCACTCGTTTGCGTGCCAAGGTTTTTCCTGGTGAAGATGTCACCCATTTGCCCCAACCAGAGAGTGTCACGGATCTGTTTCTCCATTTGGCCTCAGATGTCTCCAGAACCGTGCATGGAGAATTACTGCACGTCATGAAATAACCAATGTCTGTCTATACTATTAAAAAAAAAGAGGGGGTCTGGGGGATTCATCCCCCAGGGTTTTAATCTTTTGATTTTCAATCAAACCATTTTACAATACAAAATATAATAAATATGATAGCGTGCGATAAATTGCTGTGGATATGAACGCAAGAGACGCCGCAACGCACCTGCCGTGACCGGGCGATGACCGGCCATGGGTCGATCTGCTCCAATGGCCTGAAGACTTTGCAGAAATGCCAAAGCAGAGCTGTGACGGGTGAGAAAAATTTCTTCTTCCAACACGCCGTGCCCCCCCAGGGGCCAATTGTGTTCCCACAGGCTGCGGTCAGGATAACGCATGGCACCACAAGGCACTCCCGCAAGCGCGCACGCACTCCGCCATTCACGAAACGTCTCTTCTCCCAAGGTTGAAATCGCCAACCATCCCCCAGGACGCAACAAGCTGGCGAGTCGATCAAAGCTGCCCACAGGATCTTCGAACCATTGCCAAGTCAAACCAGAGGCAATCAGATCAAAACCCTTGGCCACAGCAGGACGCTCTCCATCCATGACGGCAAACCAAAGTTTTTCATCGGCAAACCCATCCGATATATGACGCTGTCCAGCCAACACCATGGCATGCGAGGCATCGGTCAAAAGAAAGCGACCACGAGGACGATATTGCAACAGATATCGACTCAACAAGCCTGAACCGCAACCCAATTCCAGCACCAGGGGATGATCGGGTATGGCCATTCCGGCCAGTTTGGTTGCCAACTGTTGGGCTGCATGTCGCTGGACCTTGGCGTGATGTTCATATGTGCTGGCCACGGCCCCAAAAGCCGCTGCCACCATCTGACGTCGTATCATGACACGGCACGCATGAAATCCTTGATTTGTGCAGCGCACACCTCTGGACGGGTCAACAATAAAAGATGTCCTCCAGCAGGAACCCAATGCAAAACCGATTCGTTAAAGGAATCACGTGTCATCTTCGGGGTCACGATGGAGTCATCTTCAGCAGCGATGGCCAACACTGGTTTGCGCCATTGATTCAATGCTGTCTGCCCCTCCCATTGGATCAGCCAGGACAATCCTTGCGTCAAGGTTTCGATATCCAGACCAGGTGGAATGGACAACGGGTTGGGCATGCCTGCTTGACGCTGAAATGTAGTCAAAACATCAACAGGGTTGGTGGACAGGCGTACACGCATGCGATCCAAAACCCGCCTGGGGACTCCATGAGGAAAGGTATCGGTGTTTACAAAACAGGTAAAACCATTGATACTTACCAACCCTTGGCACCCTGTGGCGAACGGGTGGTTTGACAATTGGTTTAATATCCACAAAAACCCCAACGAGTGCCCCACGGCGATGAAGGGCTCAGCAGGCATGTTCAAGTTGGAACGTCCGAAATATCCCAGATCCAAAGCATGGGGCGTGACTCCTGACAGGAGGCGCAATAAGGGATGCCATACCCCAGCCCCAAATCCCCAGCCATGAACCAACAAGAGGTGACAAGACAAATCATCCTCCATAGGCCTGAAAATTCAAACTGTTGATGTGGTTGCAATTGCCTCACAATTAAATGGGATGCCCTTCGGGCAAAAAGTCAAAGTCAAAAGCAAAACCCTGGGGGATGAATCCCCCAGACCCCC
>JAMOBH010000504.1:0-2707 GCA_039908085.1 Magnetococcus sp. YQC-5 | reverse complement strand
AAGCCCTTGGTGGGGTCCAGGGGCGAAGCCCTTGGTGGGGTCCAGGGGCGAAGCCCTTGGTGGGGTCCAGGGGCGAAGCCCCTGGTGGGGTTTGGGGCGAAGCCCCAATCAATCCATTTCATCAAGCTTTTCAATTATCCCGAAGATCCAAGCTGTCATCATCAAGATTTTCAAATGGTCCCGAAGATCCAAGCTGCCATCATCAAGCACTTGCGATGATCCAAGCCGTCATGAACGGATGGCGTAAATCAATCCCGGTGGCAGGATCAACTCGGCCTGATCAGGCAGTTCCAAACAGACACACTCTTCGGGAGGAGGCACCAAAGCAATTCCCGCATAATCGGCCTTGCGGTTGTCAGAGGTACGAATCCACGCAGGTATGGGGACGTGGCGAAAAGACCCTACTGCTTTGCCTTGTTCCACAATGGCCCAGGGAACTTTGTGCATGATGACCCGTCCGGTTGAGCGGAGCATATGCGAGACGACATAGGGGCTTGGAGGATGGGGAGAGGGGGGCGCAGGTTCTGGTTCTGGATCCTCATCTGGATCGAAATCCGCATCCTGTCTGTTGTAATGCGTGTCGGGAGGTGGTTGGGGCACTCCCTTGGCATCGCCGCCGGCACTTTTGTTGCGGCGTAACACATGCCAGATGTATCCCAGGAAGGCCAAGGTGAATAGCGTATCCAGGGAAATCAAGTCAGACTCACTGTGATTCAAGAGTCCACTGACGAGAAAGGCGGCCACCAGGGCCAAAATCACAATTTGAATAGGGTTCACGGTGGGTATCCAAAGGCTACAGGTTATGTCCATTCGAAATCTGGCCCTTTGTTGGGCCTTGTGCATGTTAGTATAACCCTTTCTTCAACCGACTTCCAGCTTTTCATTGGCCTTGATGCAGGAGGAGTGGTTGAGGACGAGGGAAGAGGGTATCACGGGTCGCGGCGATTCGGGGCATACCCGGCAGAACTGTTTCGGCATGTTGCAGGTACTCCTGGGCTTTGAGGGGATCGGAAGCAAAACGTTGGGCAAGACTCAACAAACGATCTACGATTTCCTCCAGGCCTGATTGTGCCTCTGGATGGTTGGGTTCGATGGTCTGCACGGCACGAAATTTCTCCAGGGCATTGTTGTCCTGTGGACGAAGCAGACGCCAGTTTTCAAGATCTTCCTGACCCAGTTTCAGCAAACGGGTGATAATGCGTTGGATTCCTTGTTTGGCTTCCTGGTGTTGGGGGTCCAACGTCAAGATGTTTTTGTACAATTCCAAGGCGTTTTGCCCTTTAAGTTTGGTCAAACGATTTTCCTTGAAATGAAGATTGGCCAATGTCAACCATGTATTTATTTTTTGGTTGTTTTTTTGCTTCAATTCATCAGGTTCGGCTTTTTTTGTTGATTTGGCCTCTGGAGCAGGCGAAAGTTCGGCTTTTTTCGTTGATTCGGCCTCTGGAGCAGGCGGGAGTTTGACTGTTTTCGTTGCTTCGGCCTCTGGTGTAGCTGGAAGTTCGACTTTTTTCGCTTGCTCGGATTGGGTTTCTTGATTGGGCGGGGGGGCTTTGGCTTGTGGCATCTCGGATGCCATATGGGTTGCAGAAGAAAGTTTGTCCTCTGACGAGGATCCTTTTCCTTCCTCCTCCTCGACCCCATCCATGGTGAGGTCTACCACCGTGTCTTCAGTCAGCTCAATATTCATGTTGACTGGATTGAAACTTTTCTTTTCGAGGCGCAACGCATGAAAGCCGATGCTGATCTGACCGACCGTAAAAGGGGTCATACCCAGTTGTTTGCCATCCAGAAACAGAGTGGCCCCTGGTGGACGGGTTTCCACTCGCAACAACAAGGTTTCCAGAGGGGATTCATGGGGGGGGGATGGTTTCACTTCAGGCGCGACCGCATCCACTGAACCAGAGGTGCTGGCAACCGGAATCGGATCCAATGGCTTTGCTTCTGAAGGGAAGGCTGTTTTGTCCAGCAGAGCAGAGATCACCTCTGGAGGGAGTTCGGTTTTGGCCAACATCACTGGCATGTCCGGGTTGGCGTGTGTTGAAGAGGGCGCGGTCATGGGCGGAAGCATGGTCACCAGCCAAGCCATTCCGACGGCCATCATGGCACCAGTACTCCAAGAGAGCGTGCGACGAAACCATGCGGATGACAAGAAACCTCTCTGTCCAAAGGATTGTAAAGTTGGTATCATGCTTTGGTTTCTCACAGGGCACGGATTGATGCTTGTCTGAAACAGGATCCTTTTTCTGATCCATGAAAAAATCATCCATTTTTTTTATTTTGAACGGTTTTGTCGTCGTCGTACAGGAGATTTTTGCAATATCATGCCATTTGACACGCAGAGATAAAATGGCTTATACTTTGCATGATTCATGATTGTCACATTTTTTTTGAACTGCGGCAACGCACGGAAAGTATGGGAAAACAGAACAGCAGAGTCGGTTTCTTCTTTTCGTCCGTGTTTTCCGTGGTTGAGTTTTTTTTGTGTCGGGCTGATAAAGGTGTCATATAACATGTCAGAGACCTTGGATACTTTTCCAAATCCCAACCCGGAGCGGGACTACCGGATCGAAATGACCTGTCCTGAATTCACTTGTGTCTGCCCGAAAACCGGACAGCCCGATTTCGCCGAAATACGCATCTCCTATGTCCCGGATCAGCTCTGCGTGGAATTGAAATCCCTGAAAATTTATTTATGGAGTTATCG
>JAMOBH010000132.1:0-14083 GCA_039908085.1 Magnetococcus sp. YQC-5 | reverse complement strand
AAAAAAAGGGTGGGGGGTGTTGGGGGGCGGTTCACCGCCCCCCAAGGTCTTTTTTGTTTACTTTGTCAATTGCATCAAGTAAGTCTCAATGCTGGAGGCAGTACAACGCATACAATCCGATGCCACGATACCATCGATCAAGGTCTGTCCTCTGAATCCGAACAGATAGCGCAAGAGCAATTGACCATCGGTCACAGCGTCATTTTTGCCATTGCCATCGATATCCAACTGCGTACCCAATTGTGAAAAGACGACCTCAATTGTTGCGGCATCACAGATGGTACAACGATCAGGATGGATCGCGCCTTGAGTCAACATGTCGCCTTTATGACCCATCATATAACGTAATGCCAACATGCCATCGGTCAAGGCGGTCACTGCCCCATCCCCATCCACATCAAGCAAACGATTGTCTGACAAATCCTTGATCGTGACAATGGCACTTGCGACCCCATCCACCTCATATTTGGTGCTTTGTGGCAGCAGAATCTCGACCACCTTGTTGGTTTTGTCTTTGGGATCAAAGATCGGCATGATGTTGATGACTTTTTCGGCCTCATCCTTGGCAAACACGATTTCGGTTGGAATATAGTGATAATCCACACCATTTTTGGCAGTTCCCCTGATATCCAACAGAACGGTCAAAGATTTATCAATGGAGCCTTCACGATGGATGGTGATTTTGGCTGGTATACGACTGACTTTGTATAAAACCGGATGATCCAAATGGATACTGAGCCAATCCGGGCCATCCAGAATGGAGAAAGTGACCTGACTGCTTTGCACGTCATACAAAGCCTTGTTGCTGCCAATGGCCAATGAGAATGTTTCACTCCCCTCGCTTTGTCTATCGGTCACCGGGACAATGCGGACCATTTGTTTCACATCACCCGCCTTCAACCGGATCGGCAGCAAGCCTTGTTTCAACTCTATCGTTTCATAGAGTTTTTTCTGTGGATTATAGACATCTGTTTCCAGGACAAAATCCTTGCCGATAACACCAGCCCCCGTGTATTCCAATGGAATGATCAAATCCTTTGGAATATTAGATAAACCAAAGACAATCTCAAAGGAGGCAGGATGCTCACTTGATTCAATGGAAGTGCCAATCACCGAACGAAGTTCCACTTTCAGCTCTGGCCTGATCGCACCCAGATTCAAAAAGCCCCCTGCCCAAAGACGAGGAATATCCGCATCGGTGTAGGAATTATGGATAAGGGTGATTTGGGCATCGGTAAAATTCTTGCCATCACCATTTTTATTCACCATCAACAAGGTGTTGGTTCCGTCCGTTTGAAAGTGAATATAATCCGTCATTTTCCCGGATCGATTGTTCATCAAATGCTGGAGATGAATCGCGTCGCCATCGGCTTCGGAAAAGTCCATGATGACATCATTATGATTCACCACAAAAACATCCTGCCCCCCTTTGCCGTACAGGATGTTGGAACCAGGACTGATCAACAGATCGTTTTCATGTCCGCCGATCAGGGTTTGATTCCCGGCCCCGCCCATCATGATATATCGATCATCACGCCCGTACTTGGGGATATACTCTTCGGCATACCGGTCCACTTCAGAAAAAGCGGCTGAAGTGGCTTTCACCACCATGGCTTTGGATTCATGGGAACCGTCGTAGACAACGGAATTCAACCATTTGCTTTGCAGATAAGCGATGGTTTTCCATTTTTGCTCAAAGGGGAGTTCATTGGCGAACACCAGAATTTCCCCCAGATCGCCTTCAAACCCCTCCACATGCTTTTTACCCAGGGCCTTTGCGCCCATACTGGCATCAAATGGCATGGTGGTTGTTTGTGGCTGGACCTCCGGGCCTCCTGCCCACAAACCGCCCAGTTCCAATACGGTATCTTTCGTACTGCGGGTGACGCCAACAACCGCCAGATTGTCTTGAAGTGCTTGAGTACCATACACCGCGCCATTGGCTGTGGCCATTTTCAGATAATGCGGATGGGTGGAATGCTCTTTATCGGTGACACCCAATTGAAAATAGGGAGCGGAGATCAAAGTTTGTTCCTTCGATCCGGTGGATTTGAATACCGAGAAAAGGGTCATGACACCATCCGGGAACACAGGCAGCTTGGATGACCAATCAAAATGGGTGGCACCATCCAATTGAATCACAGGTTTGCCATTCCCGGAGGTTGGAGCCATCACCTTGGCCGATTTCGAGGAGACTACAGAATTCAGATCCTTCCAGACATTTGCCCCCAGATCAAAAACTTTGCTTCCAGAATAATCCTGCAAGACTTCCAAAATATCCGTACTGCTCTTGTTGACGGCATCCCTGTCGATATCTGCCCAATAAGTCGCCTCAGTGCCATCGGTGCGTGTGGGGGACCATACATTCAACTGCAAAGTAAAATTGGCGGATTTCTTCAATTCATTGGTCACGGTAACATCAAAAGAGGTTTCGGCGATCTTATTGTCCGTATGAACAAAATGCAGAAATCCGTTCATGACCTGTTCAACGCTGAAAGTGTCGCCAACTTTCAATAATTTATCTTCCAGGAGGCCAGACCCAGATTCTGTCGCAGCTCCCCGCAAGACCAGCGAACCACCGTCAGGAATTTTTTTCAATTCAACCAGTAAATTTGCCGGTTTGGAATCCTTGTCAAGCACTTTGAGAAAGAGGATGGCGCGCCCTTTTTGCGGAACCTGGATGGAATGGCGTTTTTCAAGAATCGGGACAAAATCAGTTGTCGTGGGATCAACTTGCAAGAGATACTCTTGCAGGTTGCTCAAGCCGTTGCCATTGATATCCAAAGATGCGTCACCAGAACTACTTTTATCAAGTTTATAGCGTTCCTCCCAGAAATCCGGTATGCCGTCTTGGTCGGTATCAACCAGAGGTTTGTTGACTTCCAGATCAACGCGATAATAGTATGAACGACGGGTCTGGGAGGCGACAATATATTTCGAGCCAGGATCATAAGTGGTTTTGCTGCCATAGCTCCATTTCGGCACAATGCGTGCGGGTTTGCCATCCACCGATATTTCCACATAGTCATATTGGATCTCTTTATCGCTCAGAGGGAGATCCTTGCCCGCGCTTTGCGTGTTGACAACCGCATCAGCCGTGATTTGTGGCACTTCCAGTCGATAAATGTACTGATTGCACGCATGGCATTGTCCATTCACATACTGTGTGCAGGCGGCGCATTCAATGGGGGTGGTATAGGTATAACTGGCATTAATATCCGACTTTTTCCTGAGCGTGTAGGTAATGACACCCTTGGTAATGGGTTCATGGGCACCCTCCTGGACATTGACAACGGAACCATAAATTTGCGTATTGGGTTCCGGGATACCGGCCAAACCGCTGCCAACCCAGATGAAGCTGCTTGCCAGCACAAGCAGCACAACCATGATGGATGCAAGGAAGGATGAATAGGCTTTCATATGGGTCGCACCTTTATTTTGGGTATGCATCACAATCAGTTGCCGGAGATGGCGTATGTTTGGAAAAACATCTTGATATCCTTGACCTTTTGAATGAAATTCTCCAGGCCCCGGCTGGAGTCGAAATCCAGGGTGGCCCCAGGGATAATGAGCATCCAACGTGTATTCCAAACCGAACGACCGACCAGGCGACTGTCACTGGTCATTTCAGATGCGTTGACTTCGCCGTTGTCATGATAGGCGCGAAACATGGAATAACGCCGTATTTCCGACATGGAGCCATCCAATCCATTCTGGCTTGGAATCCAGGTGCTGTTTTTGATGTTGGCTCCACTGACCGGGAAAGGCACCGGTATTTTCTGATCTGTGACAGTCCACTGACGAGTAGCCAATTGTGAACTGTTCGGAACCAGCATGGTATCCATGCCAACCGGAATCAAATAGGCCCGTGGCGTTTCAGAAAGCAGGCTGGTGTCATACCCATCGAACCACAGCCCAACGGAGCGCACCTTGGTGGCAAAATGGGTCGGATCATACGCATGGTCGCCTCCTCCCAAATTTTGGCCAAAGAAATTTTTCCCAGACAGCACATTGGATGTAAAATCAATCACCAATCCCGGCTGTGACACACTGGGATCACTGCTGAAGGGACGGCAATATTTCCTGAATTCAGGAATGTGCCATAAATTATCGACTCGTTTGGTTCTCAAGGCATTCTGCCATGCCGTGTCGCTTGTTGGATTGGCAGGTATTCTCATGAGTTCATAGCGCAAGGAGAAACGGCCAGTCTCGGTTTGAGGATTATTAAAACCCATCTGTCCTTTCAAGTTATCGAAATTGATTTTCAACTTGGCGTAGATCTCGCCCAGACCGCCGCCACCGACAATCCAACCTGTTCCAGTATTGCCCATCTGCCCCAATGTGCGGGCTTGCATGATGGCGGAAAGCAATGATTTCGCAGAAGCCGGATCCTGATCGCTCAAGTTGGTCTCATAATCATACGCCTTGGCTGCCAGATAGAGATACCGGGCTGCCAAATCAAAGGCATCACGATATTTTGAGAGGGCGTCATTCATGCTGACACGAAATGCCATGTCTTCATAACGTTTGCCTTGGGTTTTTGCTGACACTTTGGCATTGTAAGCCTGACGCTCATCCAACAAACGCAAGCCGTTGGCAAGATTGGAGCGGTATTTTTCAGAAACTTGCAGCATATTCTCCTTGAGACGGAAAATTTCGAGACGCTTGGTGGCTTCATGCCGCAAAAGCGTCTCAACTTCCTTGATCTTCTGCTGAATCTCATACTTGTAGTCGGCGTTTTTGATAGTGATATCCAGAACTTGCTTCGCAATCTCCAAGTCTTTTTCTTGTTGAGAGGCTTCATATTCTGCCCCTTTTGCAACCATTGTAAATGCCATTTGAACAGGAGCACTGGCCAATTTAACAGCAGTTCGTACCATAAAGGTAGCATCATTGGCCAGTCCCACTACTGCCGGGACACCGTCTGCAACATCTCTCAGTTTTTGTTTTGCCCACTCGCCTGCAGTTGTAAGCGTGTTAGCAAGTGCGCGCAATTTACCAATCGAATCTTTAAGGCTGTTGTTTTTTGCATTGAAGGCTTGGACAAGACTCAATTCTTCAGTTTGCAGATCAGAGCGTGCTTGAAGCAGATCCAAAGCGTTCTGTATGGAATGAAGAAGCTCAGAATAATCAGACAATCCGATCTGCAAATCCGCTTCGGATTTGACAAGCTCTATGAGTGACTGTTGGATGGTTCCGGGTGACTTGCGGATACCCCAATCTGCCGGAGCTTGAAAGCTGTAACTTCCTGCACTGAGGGGAAAGGTTATGTTCAAAGTGCGGCTGAAATCCGTTTTAGTGACATCTGCTGCATTCAACAAATCTGTTTGAAAAAAATGGCTGGCCGTTGTTGCCATATCTGTAAACACCTGCTTAGTCGAGTCTTGTTGATCAACAACAGAAAAGGTTCTCGATAGCGGTGTAAAGAACCCGGTTATTTTCCCACTGGGCGGTGGCACCGTGGATGCGGATACGGTATTGACATCAATATAGTTGTACAAGAAATAATCCGGTCCCTGATAGCCTTCAGGATAGACTTTACCCGCACCGATGGTGCCCTCATAGGGTGTCCCAAACAGGGTGATCAATTGATTGCGGTAATCCCGATCCTGCTGGTCCACCTGTTCGGTAAATTCCTGCGCGCTGTTGGCCACCTGACGGATACGATTTTTCAAGCCACTGGCATTGTTGAAAACGATCAAGGCATTGTCCAGGGCCTTGCCTGCTCTGGTGCTGACCTGTTCAAAATGGGTCACACCATTTTGAACTTGAGCCGGATCAATGTCAAACGGCACGGCATCCGCCACAATACCCAGTGGATTCAAACCATTATCGGCATTATCCACACGGACCTGAATGTCACGGGCGTGTGCCGCGATTTCCTGGAGTTCCATGACCGTGGTGCGGTCAATTTTTTTCAAGCCGGTATGGGTAGGATCGGCATCCACGCTTGGCAGGATCGCATTGGCGACGGCCCAATCAAACAAAGCTCCCTGACCAGCCCTGGCACCCCATTCTTGAACGCCCCAGGCACGATTGACATCGGTATCTTTATAGCCTTGATACTGACCAGCAGGATTCTCCACATACCTGGAACGATAGGTCAAATGGACGATTTCAGCTCCTGTTTTGGCTTTTGCCGCTGCGGATTCGGCGAATTTCCGCTCATCCAGATAATCCACATCGATGACCACCCCCTGCATGGAGATCGATTCTGCCCGTGATTCCCAATTGAAATTCGGGTTTCTGAGCAGGTCATAATAGGATTTAAGCGCGGAAAGATAATGACCCCAGGCGTCGCCATGTCCTTGCGGATAGAGGATGCGGGCATCCTCCACATTAACAAAACCATCCTTGTTCACGTCACTGATATTATAGGACAGGGCATAAGCGACCTCTCCATCCCCCTTGGTGAAATTCCACAGCAGGCGATTATAGGCTGGCCTGGCCCCTGCATCAGCCCGACCACGCAACAGGGACAACTCTTCTTCCAACAGCGTTGGCACCTGATTCTGGAACGTGAAGATGGTCGGAGTCAGTGAGCCATAATCCGTACTGGAGGATCCGACCCCGATGGTTGGATCCAGGCTGTCGGTATAGGCTTCATTGCCAAGCAACGTATAAAAACCCTGGATGCGACTGGCCGCAAGCATCAAGGCTGCCGTGACACCTGATGTGCTTGCAGGCTGAGGCAAATCGATACTGAGTGCTTTTCCCCGTCCCAAAATGGTCTGGTAAAGTTCAATCAATCCTACATTTTCAATGACATCTTTGGCGGGATTAAAGGCCACCGGACCTTCATAGCGCGCCCCGGACTGTTGAATCATGCTGACATAGGTAGCCGGAGCGTCTGAATTGGAAAAATTCTTGATCCGTGCTTCAAACGGATTCAGCTGGAACAAGACCCGTTTGATCCAACCTTCGGCCAGTTGTGGCTTATAGGCATCTGGACGAGAATTGGCCGCACCGGCCAACTGGGTCCAGGTTGTGGCAAGACTGTTTTTATGGCGATAACGTACAAAGAAATTGTTATCCGCCAACAGTACCGCTCCCGCACCGGCGAGGTTGATCTCTGACATGCCCAAACCGTTTTGTCCTGTTGGATCCGTGAACAGTTTCCATTTGGTCGGGTCAAGATCTGGAGTGGGAGGGGTGTTGCCATCATTTTCTCTGTACCACCACTGAAAAATGATATCGTTTGGATTGGCACCAAAATCAGCGGTGTGACGCAGAGTGATCTTCTCATCAAAGGCATTGTCAGAGAGAACGGTTTTGATCGCCCCCCGGTAGGATGGATCCTTGACGACTTTGACGACGTGCAATGCCACCGGCAACGCACCCAGGTCAGGATGATTGTTTTCAGCCAGAGTAACATAGCCTTCATTAATATTCTTGTAGGGCGATTGATCGGATGGATCAAGCAAGGCACCATTCGGCATCAAGGCCAGTCCCGGTCCAAGCGTTGTTTCCGGGATATTTCGAGTGGCTGTGTACAGGCTATCGACTGCTGATTGAAAGGCGGTTGTTGCCCCCGTGATCGCTTTGAGTTCATCACGTTCCCGCAGCGTCATAATATTGGGTTGCAGGACATATAAAGATGGCGGAGAGGCTGTCAGTGTTTTGTCGCCAATAGTCTTGTCATTGATAAAACCCCGCATGCCGAGTTTTCCGGTTGCCGGGTCATAAAAGACGCGCGATTTCAAAGAGGCATTTAAATCCTTGAAATAATAACGTCCTTGAACAACATCAACCCGTTTTCCAGCCGGTTTCAAATCAGGCGGGAAATTGCCAACCGAAAGATCGACAGTTTTTTCCGTCAATACCGGTGCGATACGCACCAGATACGAATTATTGACATTACTCATTGTCGGATTGGTCTGATCAAACACAACCTGACCGGAAGACCAGCCCAAAATACCGGGCAATCCGGGAGCATCGGGATGGTCTGCTTTGTATTCACCTCCGGGAAAGGTCACGGTTTCACCAGCTTTCAGGATGGGCACGGTCTGTGGCCAGGCAACATTATATCGGACCGAAACCGCCTTGTCCTTGCCAAGCATGGTGTCAGGAAACGAATCCGCTGCCTGAATCTTCGCACTCTGAGGCAACCAGGCCACGGACGCGCCAACGCTTCCGGTGCCATCACCAAGTGCTGCGATTCCATCTCTCTGATACCAGAATGACGGATCCAGCGGATACCAGAAAAAGGACTCCAGAGAGGCATTGCCGGAAATCGCCCAGGCCGTGCCTTTATGATCTTTCCAATAGGTTTTCTGCGTAATAGGTACGTTTTTGCCAAAAATTTCTGCTGGCGGAGTGGCACCCATCACCAAATCCAAAGGATAGGGAGGGACAATGGGATCACCCGCTTTCATGTCATAAACAAAGGTGTAACCAAGAGCGGCACTCTCTTTTTCCACTCGATAGGCCTTCATGCCGTGCTTGTTGGTCACCTTGTCAAGATATTGCACCAATACATAAGGCTGCGAAGTAAGGGTGGCAGGAGCGGTAATATTGAGATCATGACGCAACGCAAACGCGGCCTTGGGTCTTGGTGCCATCTGGACATTGCGCATGGAAGGCGCGATCAACGCATGCTCCTCGTTGGGATTATAGCCAGGCCTGGCAGGATCGGGTTGATTATACACAACCATGTCTGTGTAACGATCTGGATCAAAATAAGGTTGATTTGTGCCATTTTTATCAGGCATCATCTGGTCATTGGTATCGCTGCCCTTTCCTTCCGAGCCGAAGCGACTGGCGATGACGATCTGTTTGGGATCGCTGGCAGCGGGCCAATTGATTAAATAATCCACGGGTTGATAGGGCCAGGCGATGTTGTCCTGCATGCGATACCAGACAACGCCAATGGTCTGGTGACGATTGACAGTATCTGGATCCGGGTTGCGGGTATTGACCGGGTATATTTCACCCATCATGGTCTGACGATTGTATATTTTGGTATTATAGGGTGCCTTTTCCCAAAACAAATATCCATTATGCGGTGTATCGCTGTCATGCAAGCCGCTAACAATTTCCGTTCCTACCGTAGCCGTTCCAGATGTTTGAGTTTCAGCCCAGGTTTTGGTTTCAACGATCCGCAAGGGGGAATAAAGCCTGTTCAAATCGTTTTGAATCTCGGCCTCTGTACGGGCTTTGTTCCAAATACGGAGTTCGTCTATCTTGCCATTGTATTGATCGCCTATTTTCAACTTGACAATGGCACCAATGGGTGTGGTGATTCCTGTCTGCGCAAGCAAGGAATGGCCGTTCAAATAAATGTTCATGGCACCGGATGTGACATCTTTCACAAAGGCCCAATGATTCCATTGGTCTTTGTAATCACTATCTGAGAGACTCTGTTGGATCACTCCGGTCCCAACGCTGAATTTAACTTTGGAATCAGACGTTGGCACTTGTATTTTCAGGAGTTCAACGTCGTTGGCATCCAAAGCAGACAAAATGGTGGCTTGGTCACTTGGGGATTGGGCAGTACCGTGATGCCAAAACTCAATGGTGACAGCAGTACTGATGGCAGCAAAACTGCCAGTAGTGACGTCAATCTTTGAATTTCCTTGAAATTCAACGGCCTTGTCAAGAAAAGAGGCTGAAGAGACCAGATTTCCACTGGACACATTCGTCAAAGTCCCATCATGTCCATTTCCGCTCACATCGGGCAAGCTGGTGTCGTTGAACTTGTCAAAATTGTAGTATGCAAGCAGATTCTTACTAATAACATTTCGATGTACCAGATTTTGGTTGGCACTGGAATTCATGTCGATTTGAATTTCTGTTTGGGTACGTGCAACATCCCAAATACGAAAATCATCCATTTTTCCATCATAATTTTGGCCAATTTTAAAGCTTGTGATGGTTGCACCATGAATGGGATTCGTTTTTTGCGCACCGCTATGCCAAAGATTACCATTCAAGTAAATTTTCATGGTCCCTGCATTGGCATCCTTCACAAAGGCCCAATGGTTCCATCGGCCCTTGTACGCACTTTCGGGTGCCGACTGTTGGATCCGATCCGAATTCCCATCAGTGCCCACACCCGCATCAAAATAGATTTGTTGGTTACCCCATGGCACATGCGCTCCAAGAACACGATGGCCTTGGGCATCAACCGCCTCAAAAGCGAAAGAATCTTTTGGCATGGAAGTGCCGCCGTAGCTCCAGAACTCGATTGTCACCTGACTTGTAATCGATTGCCAATTAGTATTTGCAATACTGATTAAGTCTGCTCCCCCTGTGAAATTGACGGCATTATTGTTATCTGAATAGGATGGGACTTGGCGGTTGGAATTTGAAACAGTGACCAGTACACCATTATTGTTATAACCACTGCTATCCATCAGGGTTGTGCCTGTGATTTGCTCCATTTGATAAAAAACCAATTGCGAGGATTGGACAGGCGCAGGTGGTTTGATTTGAGCAAATTGCAAAACACTTCTTCCGCTTTTTGTGGATGAAAAGTTACCAGAGGCGACCGTGGCATCAGCATCTGTATATTGGAGAGTGCTGAAGACAATACCATCCAGGGGGTCAGAATCCAGGACTACCGGAGGCGTGTTGGCGATGTGCCGGTAATGCGTTTGAGCAGGCCAATGCGTTTGGATTTGGGTTTTTACAGCACAGGATCCTGCAACTTTTGGTTGCCATTCCAGCAAAAACGATCGATCCCCGATCAAGGGATACAGTTTTTGCTCCGTTCCATTCCATGTATACAGATTTTCACTGGTTGTTGCATTTGGAGATGTTTGCACATCTGCTCTTAAAGGCTGATTATGCACAAGCATCTGGGCTTTTCTGCTGGGTGTGACCGAATGCAGGGTTACAGGCGATCCAACGGTGACGTGTTCGGTAAAGGTTGGGGTTGCGTATTTCCAGATCAAACTGACACCCGCATCCAGACCAGTGGTATCCGTTGGTCCGGGCAGTGATTTGGACTGAGCCAGATAGGTTGTCCCACCAATCACCTTGGATTGGGGCGTGGTGGATACGGCTTGGCCACCACTGCTGTTGAGATAGCCCTCCACACTGGAGCAGGCAGAGTCTGCGGCAAAAGAGCGCAGTTTTGTCCCCCGGTCATACCACCATTTGCCCGGCCCAGAATGATTGCTCTGGTTGGTACTGCCAATGACTTCCAGGGCAAGCAGTTGGTATTCCGCCGCGCTCAACTCCGGCATGGCACTGATCTCGACCGTGTGTTGTGCTTTCCATTTGTAGGTTACGGTTGTGGCATCTGTGATGGTCAAGTGGCTGTAAGCGGTGATCTGTGGGGCCTCTTCAGAGACAGTGGTCAGATCAACCGGAACAAACGGAGAGCCTGCCCTGGTCCATCCTGCAAGCGCGTAACGGGTATCCACTCGAAAAGTATCGCGTACATAAGCATCAATTTTGAAATCAATGCTCGCTCCATAGCTTACCCAATTGGTACCAAATGAAGGGACAGGATTGCCGATATTGTCAAAATAACCACTGCTGATGGCACCAGAAAAGTCATGCGTGACTCGGACGGGCAAGTCCGTAAATTGATTACCGGACGCATCCGTTCTTACCCGTCTGCGGGCAGTACTAAAATCAACTTGAGCCGCATTTGAAATCGGAACATTGTCTTGATCATAATAAATATAGCCACTTACCACTGTGCCTTTGACCACAGGGGATCCAGACTGGACCCAGGAGGCTGATCCAACCATGAAGCCATTATCTCTGGAAGTTACTGCGGAATTCCTGGCCACCAACCCGGAAGCCTGGTCAAAATGGTAATTTCCAATCAAACCTGGCTGGTTAGCATCCAGAACCAAAGATTTATTATTCAAGATATCCACAGCAGATCGCGCCGTATTCCAGATACGCAACTCATCTATCTTGCCGTCATATCCTTTTCCAACCAAAAATCTTCTTATTAATGAACCACCAATATTTTGATTTTTTTCTGTGCCGCTATGCCAAGGCTGACCATCAAGATAAATGGACATGGTCGCTCCATCCTTCACAAATGCCCAGTGGTGCCACTGCCCCTTGATCTCTGATGTTGTTGCAGTCTTCTGTATTCTATCAGACCCGGTTGCATTGCCTGCATCAAAATAGACCACACTATCTGACCAAGGCAAATGAACATTCAGCATTCGAGTACCAAGATCATTTTCAGCCCATATCAATGTATTTGTTTTGGGTAACGATGTTCCCCCATAAGCCCAAAACTCAATGGTTGCTTTATTGGTTAACGAGGAATAATCTTCACCTGAAATATCAAGATAGCTATCGGACCCATCGAACTGAATGGCGTTCCCTGGTGGTTGCGTACCTGTAGGCATATCAACTGCAACGGGAGGGACCAAAGATGCCGTGGAAACAACTGGAGAAAAGTTTGTTTGAATGCCATATGCGTTGAAAATTCTACCATCTCCAGTAGAGTTTGCTGCGTAATTTCTGATGTTAGATGGTGCTGCCTGGTCGAATCGAAAATATACCAGTAATCCTGGCTCATAGCCTGACAATTTGGAAGACTTGTATGCGTTAATTTCAGTGGCATTACGTGCCGTATTCCATACACGAAACTCATCCATTTTTCCACGCATCATTGTGTTACCAGGATCACGTCCAATATCAAATTGATATAAATCTGTATCATGAAGATAAATCGTCTTATCAGGACTGGTAAGCAAGAGATTACCATCCATATAAATTTTCATAGAAGCTTCGGTAAAATTCTTCACAAAGGCCCAATGATGCCATCCATCATTAAAGCTGTTGGGCAAAGTAATGCTTGCATCATTATTGGCTACAGTTGTACCAAAAGTATAAAAAACTATAAAATTAACTTTATTGTTATTTTCAAAAGATATTTTAAACCTATTTGTGTTGTTGCTATTAGCTGCATAAATAATTGGTTGCAATGTCTTAGAAGAAAGATAACTCCAAAATTCAATTGTTATTCCAGTTTGAATGGATGAATAATTAGCTGCCTCTCTAATACTGATATATTTATCATCATTAAAGTTTATAGCGTTTCCAGGCAGCCAATCGTTATTTGTCACGTTAATACTGGATGGCGGTGAGGCCGGCATGGCAAAGAGTGTCGTCACACCTATGCTCAAGAAAACAAGCAGGGATAATGGCACGAGGATGGAGAAAGGATTGAAAAAAGATTTGAATTTCACGGGGCACCTGCCAGAGAGGTCAAGAGTAAAATTTCTATATTGTTTATGGAACCAAGGTGCTGACTGTCGATACTTGATTCAAGGTGATACTTCCTGACAGTTTGATCGGAATTTTGTGTACACCTGTTATGGTTTCTGTGTACGTTCCTGTCACATCTGAAACGTTCTGGGTTGTGACTGGAGCAAAGCTTATAGTGATGTCGCGCGTCGTGGTGATACCCGACGCATCGTCATTCTTGTGATCTGGATGATACCGATGCCGGAATGGATTGGTGGGATGCGTTTTGGTCAATGTCAGCGTGCCACTTATCGTACCAGTGGCGAAGCTACCCGTGAGAGGCAGGGTCTTGAGGGTGGTGTCATAGTCAAAAAAGGCACTGCTCAGACGTTTCCCCACCAATTTGCCATCTCTTGTAACCACCCCTTCATAGTCGGTACTGGAGAGCGCGGCTGTATTGGTCAGCAAAACTGAAGTCTGATCGCTTTTTTGCCTCATCAAGATCACCTCCCGCAGGAGATTCACCACTCCTGACGCATTGGAATGCACAATCATTTTCATGTCAAAAGGCTTGCCAACCGGCTTCGGGGTCGTGGTATCCGTACTCCCGACCTCGTTGACCTTGTCAATGGCAATCTGACCGATCCAGAGTCCAGCCGCACCAGCTTGTGCCTCCGGCGACCATGACAAGAAAAACAGATGCGCAATAAAAATTGTGGCTGTTCGTTTAATGGTTTTCACTTTCCAGACCTTTAATAAAATCATGAACGACATTTTCGTCGAGGGTTCTTTAGTTTCGGAAAATCAAGACCTTGGGGGGCGGTGAACCGCCCCCCAACACCCCCCACCCTTTTTTTTTAATTGTTTTTTAAAAAAATTATTAAAAAAAACTATTAAAAAAAAGAGGGGGTCTGGG
>JAMOBH010000131.1:0-14097 GCA_039908085.1 Magnetococcus sp. YQC-5 | reverse complement strand
GGTTTTGCCTTTGACTTTTTGCCCGAAGGCCATTCTATAATGTTGCGAAGAAACAAGCCAAGACTGTGTGTAGTGATTCAGCCCCCAAAACCACACTTTATTTTTTAAAAATGGATCCCAAAAAACAGGCCGGTAAAAATTGCCTGTTTGTGATGAGGCGACATGAATTTTTCTTCCCCTTCACCCTCCCAACGGCCAACCCAATTCTGGAATTCCATTCTCTTTGCCCAAGGATTTCGCATTTTCTTCACCATGGCCGGAGTTTGGTCTGTAATGGCGATGGCCGCCTGGCTGCTGCTCTTCCAGACAGGCATCAGCTCCATGACACTGCCCATCTCATGGCTTCATGGGCATGAAATGCTCTACGGATTCACAGCGGCAGCGGCAGCGGGATTTTTGCTTACCGCAACGCCAGTCTGGTCCAAAACACCCGCTTTGACAGGTCGCCCCCTGCAAGGCTTGGCATTGGCTTGGCTTCTGGGACGTATGGGAATGCTTTTTTCCTGGCAGCTCCCATCCTGGCTTCCGGCCCTGGCAGATTTGACATTCCTTGCTGGTGTTTTGACTTTTATTGGTCCCACCTTATGGTTTACCGGCAATCGGGTTCATCGCATTTTTCCCATACTCCTGGGGCTGCTGGTCCTTGGTGACCTGCTGTTCCATCTGGAGGCCATGGCCTGGACCCATGACACTGCCCATGCCGGATTACTGCTGGGACTGAATGCCATTGTCTTCTTTCTGGTCATGACTGGTGGACATATCATGCCCATGTTCACACGAGAGGCACTCAATGCCAAGGGGATGAATCTGCCTTTTGGCATTTCCCCTGCTCTTGAAATCGCCAGCGCATTGACCTTGACTCTGATTGTGCTGGCAGACTTGTTTTTTCCCCGCCTGCAGGAGACTGGCTGGATTTTTCTGGCTGCCGGATTGATTCAGGGGCTTCGTCTGGCCCGTTGGCACGGACTGAGAACCTTGCAGACCCCATTGCTTTGGGTGCTACATTTGGGATATCTTTGGTTGGTGGTGGGATTGCTGTTGCGTGGCTTGGCACTACTGACAGGAATGGTGGATGCATCCTCGGCCCTGCATGCCTTGAGTGTCGGTGCCATGGGACTCTTTACCCAGGGGATCATGGCGCGTATTTCCCTCACTCATACTGGACGCCCCTTGCTGCTACCAACCGTGATGCCCATTGCCTTTCTGCTGCTTACACTGGCCGCATTGGTACGGGTATTCCTGTTTTTCTGGCGCCCGGAGTTGACGGTATGGCTGGCTGGCAGTTTGTGGATCGGGGCTTTTGTGGCATTTTGTGTGGTCTTTTTACCTGTTTTGTTGACGCCACGACCGGATGGAACCCCTGGATAAAAAAGGTACATTATGGAAAAAGAACCATACTTTAAAGTTTTGGGACCAGGAGGTGCATGCTGCCATGGCGGTGTTGGACGTTGGCTGACAGATCAATCCTGGATGCCTGTTGTGCATGGCAATTTGGCACCTTGTGTGCGCGGCTATCACCTCTGCCGTACCAACAATCTGGTGGAATGGCTGGGAGAGTGCATCTGGATCGCCGAAGGCCGTGGCAAGCCCTTTATTTCAGCAGATCACCTCATTTTCCAGGAGGCCAGGGTATTGCGTCTCCTGCCCACATGGACCCCTGCAACGGCCCGTCTTTTTGCCGTGGAATGTGCCGAGCGGGTACTCCCCATGATCACAACCCTCTACCCAGACGAAACCCGCCCAGGATTGTCCATCCAGACCGCACGCGACTCTGTAACCCATCCGATCCCCTTTAGCCGCATGACTGAAGTGGCCATGGAGGCCTGGAATGCTTCTCGACGACTGGATGGAGCGGCACGAGATGTCGCACTGGCTGCTTATGGCACCGCAGCCTGGCAAAGTGGAGGTATCGCAGCCTGGGCTGCCAGCGGCTCCGCCAGAACCGCAGTAGCGGCTGCGGCCTCGGAACAGGTCATGATTGACGCCCAGAAAACCGGTGCGCATCCCCGTGATGCAGAACGCACCGCCATTGCAGCCGCGTCCGCTGCCCTGAAGGCCGAACAGGAATGGCAAACCAACAGGCTATTTGAACTGCTGGGAGATGTCACACAACAAAAGCCTCAGGTCTGATCATTGATAGCAAAGTACTTGCATCAAACCCCCAATTGCCAAAACAAATCATCAGCATCCTTGGCGTAATGCACCTCTTCACCCAACTCGCTTTTACGCAACGTACTCCTGGTCAAGGCATTCGGTACATGTATATCAAATGGCAATCGCTGTTCGTCAACAATACGCAGCATCAATAAACGGATGGCATCTGATAGGTTCAATCCCATGGCAGACAACACGAGCGTTGCCTGCTCCTTGGTGGCCGTGTCTATGCGGGCACTAACTATAGCATGGTCAGTCACAAGATATATTCATGGATAGCTGTTCAAATTTTGTTACAAGGTTATTTGAAAAGATCCTGTTCAAGCATTTTTCATAACCATCCCTGATTTTAAAAAATCTTATCTTCTTTCCACTCCACATCGCAACACAAGACATAGGCATGCTCTCCCTTGCGAATGCTGATCGAAAGGGTCATGCACATATGCAAACTGGTTGTGGAACGATAAGGTGGTGAATACTGCACCACCCCAGGATTACGAATGGCATCAAAAAAACTGGATCGACGGGTCCAGGTCGCCCCGTAGGCATCCCACAGAGGCTTGTAACGCAAATCCATGCGCAACTTTTTGGATTCTGAAACCAGATTCTGACTGACCTGATATCCCTTATAATCCAGAAGATAGACCCGTTCCACCCCAGGAAGTTTGATGAGTTTGGCCGCAGCCTCTTCCAGAAGGATGTCATCTGCAATGGCCCAGGCGCACTCCATAAACTCACTGCTGTACTGAATCATCTCCAGGTTGTGATGATAAAACTCTTTAAAAACTTTCTGGTCGCTCTGCCCAGAAAGATTCCGAAATGCCCCATCCATGTCTACCACACCCAGACGTATGGCCTTGCTCTCCAGTTTGCCAAAATAGGGACCATTGACCAAATCAACTTCCAAACGCATCACAAGAAAAGCTTCCTCCTCCGAGGCAATCTTGTCCATCAAAACCAAACACCCGGACGCTTGAATCAACGAAACCAATTTGAAAAGCATGCGTTTGGCGCGCCCACTCTGCAATGCGTTATCAATCAACGAATGGTCCAGCTTCACAATGTCTGGACTCAACCGCCAAAAACGATCCAAATTGGCAGAATCAGCCCGAAAATCATCAAACAACACCAAACAGCCCACTTCCTTGAGCTGCTTCATGGTGCGCGTAAGAACCGTCTCAAAATTGCCCGCATGTTCCCGTAGAGCCACTACAAGTTGATGTGCAGGAAATCGGGTATATGCCAAAAGATCCACTAAAAACGCGACATCTGGATCTTTGACTCCCAGCATGCTCCGAGGATGCATGTTGGTTATCATCCATCGATCCTCAATCTGCGCTGCCATGAAATTCTTGCAGTGCAGCACCATCCGCATCCGATCCATCTGAATGGCATCCTGCGGATCCTTGATGCCACCAAAAATCGTAGTCGCTGGATGCGTCACACCATCCCCATCCATACCCCGAAAAAAAACCTCATACCCCACTCCCCGTTGATGAGTGGTACTGAATACCCGATAAAAATAACTTCCAAGCTGCATTGAATGATAATCAGCGTAAAAACTATCCCCTTTTCTAACTACAGAATTTTCTAAAATTTTTAAATCCGTACCCTGAAAAATTCCCGTTGAGCATGCTGTCGTTTGATTTTCCATGGCTTGGCTCCCTTGCGGTTGATTCCTGCATTCATTAAATAATGCTGCCCTTCGGGCAAAAGTCAAAAACAAAACCCTGGGGGATGAATCCCCCAGACCCCCTCTTTTTTTTTAATAATTTAAAAAATAAAAAAAAATAAAAAAATAAAAAAAAGGGTGGGGGGGATTGGGGGGCGGTTCACCGCCCCCCAAGGTCTTGATTTTTTGACATCAAGCAATGGCAGCAAGTCCTTTCCTGGCAACCAGGGAGAGCAGTTTCAGGGATGGACCCGCAGGTTTTTTCAGGCCTCGTTCCCATTGTCTGACAGATTCTTTCGACACGTTCAGGTAATTGGCAAAAATCGACTGACTGACATTGGATTGTTCCCGCAAACTCTTGATTTCATCTGGGGTGAATTCCTGAACAGGTATCAGACACGACTGGTCGAACCTGCGCATGGTTTCTGCATCGACGGCTCCGGCTTCAAACATGTCGGACATGGTTTGATGAATGGCTTCTTTCAACTCACTTTTATACAACAAACGCTTAGGCATCGCATTCCACCTCCAAGTAAGCTCCTGTTTCGAGCATTTTTGCAAATACGGCATCGGACATGGCGAACAGATCTTTTGACAAATCCTTCAAGTCTTTCTCATCCCCGGCATCAATATTAGCCATCACATTTTTTGGAAATCCATATACAAAAAACGCTCTATCCCCACGACGATACAAAATGACCGTGCGATACCCACTGGATTTGCCCGCATGCTCCCTGGCAATGCGTTGCTTGATGACTCCGCCGCCATAATCCGCATCGATGTTTCCTGCCTCCAGCTCCTTCACTGCCTCACACAGCCGCACATCAGGGATGCTCTCTTTTTTGGCAAATCTGGCAAACCATTTATTCTTGAAAATCCTCACGTAAACTTACTCCTGGCTGCACATACGCCATGGTTTAATATATGAAACTGAATTCAGTATATCAACCTGATTTTTGAATGTATTGAGAAATCTCCACATGATCAATCTGGGCTGGTTCCATGAATTTCCTGGCATAGTGCTGATAAACCCCCTCTTTCAGAAAAATTTCAAACAAATCCGGATCAATATGACCGTCTTTTTTCATGAAACTCATGATCTTGATCGCCTGACTGAGGGTTTTTGGCTCCTTGTAAGGACGATCCGTGGCTGTCAGGGCCTCAAACACATCCGCGATGGCCATGATCCGGGCTGGAACAGACATCTCCTCCCGCTTGAGTTTGCGTGGATAGCCTGTCCCCTGCATGGTCTCATGATGGGCACCGGCAAATTCAGGCACCCGCGCTATCGTGTCAGGAAATGGCAGATTTTCCAACATGGCCAAAGTTTGCACGGCATGCTCGTTAATTTTATATCTTTCTTCACTGGTAAGGGTTCCGCGCTCTATGCATAAATTATAAATCTCACCCATATTATAAAGATGTTGCGGGGCAGACATTTGAATACCTAAATTTTCATCTCGACTCTTGTTGTCCCGCTCCCTTGGAATGATATGTTCCGGTTTGTCAGCCAACAGCGGCTCTGGCACGCCGATCAATGCCTGAGAAAACCCTTTACCAACACCTTTGCGCTTGAGTTCCGCATACGAAAGACCAAGGCTGTCATCAAAGTGACGTATCCATACCCGTTGAGCCAAGTGCTTGATACGCTCCTTGTCAGCAGCGGTCATAAACTCGCCACCTACATTACAACGAGCAATAAAGGCGAATTCCTCCTGCAAGGCCGCCTGTTGGGCTTCCATCTCCTCTTCGAGTTGCTCTCTGGCCTGCCAATCATGCTGGATACCTCGCAAACAGGCGATTTCGGCATCACGATGCAAGACTTCAAACCGCATGCGCACCTCATGAATGCGATTGTAAATCCCTTCCAGCTTGGTGGCCTTGTCCACCACATACTCAGGAGTGGTCACCTTGCCGCAATCATGCAACCACGAAGCGATATGCATCTCCTGCATCTCGTCTTCGCTCATTGTAAAATCAGCAAATCCTTCATGTTTGGTATTACAGACCGCATGAGCCAGCAAACGGGCCAATTCCGGCACCCGTTCACAATGCCCCCCCGTATAAGGAGACTTGGCGTCAATGGCAGCCGCTATCAGTCGAATAAAGGAGTTGAAAAGATCCTTTTGGGCCTGCAACAACATCTGGTTATCCAGAGTCATGGCAGCCTGGGCAGCCAGGGCTTCCACAAAGGTAATCACCTCCGGGTCAAAAGGCACCACCTTGCCCGTGGTCGGATCCATGGCATTGATCAGTTGTATGACACCAATCACCTTGCCCTGACGCGGCTTCAAAGGCACCGTAAGAAAAGATTGTGAACGATATCCGGTCCCCCGATCAAATTCCAGCACACCGGAAAAATCGAACGCCTGACAGTCATAGGCATCCTCGACAACCACGGTTTCAGCTGACAATGCGGCATGTGAGGCAATATTATGATGATTGGGCTTACCATCCTTATACATGGACACAGCAGGCATGAATGCAGGTTTCTTGCCCGCACCTCCCATGGCAATGCCAAGCGAATCCGTGCGCACAATACTGAATTTCAAACAATCATCCTTGGTGCTCAAATATAAAGTGCCTGCATCGGCATGGGTCAATGACTTGGCCCCCAACAGGATGTTCTCCAACAAAGCATCAATGTCTCTCTCCGCAGCCAAAGAGACCCCAAGCGCAACAAGCTTCTGCAACTTTTCCTGGGTGCGTACCAGATCCTGGGTGCGGACTTGCACGGTCTCTTCCAGGATTTCAGCGTGTTGCTCCAGCTTCTGATGGGCTTTGGTCAGCTCCTGCTGCTGATGCTGAATCTGAATATGGGCCTGTTTGACCTTCTGTTCGCTTCGGTCACTCATCCGCATGATTTTTTGAGTGCCTTTGAAAAGCTTATCGTATGCTTTCAGCAGAAGTCCCAGGCCAGCATGCAATTCGTCCCTGGATGCCTCCTGCCTTGCCAGGAGTGCCGAAGCGTCGGCAATGGCTGCATTTTCATCTTCGAACAAATCAAAACTCATAAAAATTATCCTCGCCTAGTCCATTTCAACAATTCAATTGTTTTTGATCAGCCGCACATTATCTAAATAGTAATTTCAACCAGAGTAATATCATCAGTGATACCAGAAGAATCTCCAAGAAAGAGATACAAAGATTCCAGCACACTCTCCAACGAGGCGTGTTTCGAATCCTGTGCCATGAGCACCGATGCGAGGCGTTCCATGCCAAACTCCTCCTCCCCTTTTCTGGCCTCTATAATGCCGTCTGAATACAGAACAATACGGTCACCCGGTTCCAACAGCAAGACCTGACGCGTCCAACGCTGTTTGAAATGATCAACGATTCCAAGCGGGAAACCCTGGCCCGGAAATTGTGCCACCATCTGATGGCCACGCAGCACCAAACCATCGGGCATACCGCCATTCCAAAGAGCAATATAACGGTTGCTTTCATCAAGTTCCAACATGATCGCAGCCATATAGATGCCTACAGGCAAGCATTTATGCAATCTTTGGTTGATCTCGGCCAAAATGACAACAGGCGAAAATCCTTTGCGCGTCATGGAAGTGAAAATCTGGGTGACCTCTGGCCCAACCACAGCAGCGGGCAGACCATGACCCGTGATGTCACCCAGCAAGATATGACGCACCCCGTCAGGACGGCGCATGGAAAACAACAAATCCCCGCCGGTATTGTCCATGAAACGTTGCACATGTCGCAAATGGCCATCGTCAAAGCTGATTTCGGCACGCATTTTGACCAGAATCTCCTCGATCACCTGCTGATCTGAGAGAAGTTTGGCCTCCTGCTGCTGCAACCGCTCCAGGGTATCACGTAACTTGTTTTCTGAAAAAACTAAAGTCTTTTGCTGGCGATCACTGATTCGAATCAGGCGATCCGTATGACGATGCAGGGTGGTGTATTCCTTGAGAAGTCCAGCAAAGGCGGCACGAAGTTCCTGGGGATCCAGCTGTTCATTCTGCAAAAGTGCCGTTGCCCGCGCAATGGTACGCTTCTCGGTTTCAAACAAACTCGGCGATGAACTCTCTTTTTCAGAGTCAAGGGGCATGACACAGGTCCATTAAATGGGTTGACGAACGGCTATTGACCAGAGAATATGATACCCTTCGGGCAAAAAGTCAAAGGCAAAGTCAAAACCATTCAACATATAACGCTTCAATAATATACTAATCAAAATATACAAATAAAGCTGTCAATTCGCATGACATCATTCAACAAGCTTTCAGCCGCCCTCCCCCTCCGGGACCAGGACAATTTGTTCCAAAAGGAGATAAGCCAAGCTCTTCACCCGTCGTCCTTCGACATTCAAAGTCAAATCAGCAGCCTGTTGATAAAAAGGCTCCCGACGACGCATGATGGTCTCTTCGGCATGCTGGGCACTCAAAAGAGGTCGCGTGGCATCCGTGGCCACCTTGCGCGCCAAACGCCCCAAATCTCCGGTCAACCAAACCAGCACCCCATGGCGTTTCAAGGCAGCCACCTTGCGATGACTGAAACATTCAGCCCCCGTGGAATCCAAATCAACAACCAGACCTCCACCCGCATCAATGATAATGTCGTCCAGATGGGCGATTTTTTCCACGACCGCATATTCCATCTCGCGAAACACACGCCAGTCGCCCTGGTGCCGCTGCAAGAGTGCGGGAATCGAAAGTCCTTGATGTTCATAGGAAATCAACAGATCTGTGGAGAGAACCGGACGCTTGGTCAAAATGGAAAGCATGCGGGCCAAACGGGATTTACCCACCCCGCGAGGTCCGATCAGGACGATATTCATATCAACGAACGTTGCTTGAGCAGGCGACGCAGTTTGACCCCCACAATCACCAAAGGAGCGGTGTGCAAAACGAAGTCAAAAATGTCAATGGGACGGGCCAAAGTGCCATGGAACAGCATCCGCCATTTTTCCAGTAAGTGAGGTTCAGGATGCACCGGAGCCACAGCAAGCCACGCAGCAAGCAACAGCAGCAGCGGCCAGGAGACCCGGTCGATCCAGTCCGAAGGAGAGGTGGGCATTTTTGATGTATCCATGCATGTCTGTTTACCCCAAACCCGCCCCAAAGAAAAGCCCTTTTGCTCTGAACCATGAAAAAAAAGGGCTGTCAAGCGGTCTCATCTCGTGATAGGATGACTGCCAGTTATCACCATAAAAAAAATAAATGGAGCAACCTATATGACTACCATCACTTTTGATACCCTTAAATTTGTCGAAACACTCAAATCATCTGGTTTTGCAGAGTCACAAGCCAAAGGTATGGCATCCGCAATCCAGGAAGTGCAAAAATCCAGCCTTGATGAATGGGCCACCAGGCGAGACATTGACCGCCTTGATGCCCGTATCGACCGCCTTGAAATCAAACTGACCGGTGAGATGGCTCTCATCAAATGGATGCTCGGCCTGCTGCTTGGCGGTGTGACAGCCCTCCTGCTCAAGACCTTTTTCACATGACCAGGCGACCTGTGGATCCTGTTGACACAATGAGGCTTGACCTGACCCAACCCTTCCACTAGAATCTGTTCCATCTGCAAGCGGGTGTCGTCTAATGGTAGGGCCTAAGCTTCCCAAGCTTAAGGCGGGAGTTCGATTCTCCTCACCCGCTCCACCCATTCTCACCCCTGCCCCCCAATGATTTGCGCTCATAGCTTCAGGACGTTACAAAAAATGACATGGTGTCTGTCCACACAAGCCATGCGCCAGTTGTTGCTCAACATGGCTCTTCCACTGTTTTTTTTCCTGTCTGCCTGTCCAGCATTGGCCAATGAACCGGAATCCGTCAAAGTCGGCATTTTTGTGACAGACATCTATGCCATCAACTTTGCAGACAAACATTTTACGGCGCAATTCTGGGCTTGGTTCAACCATACCCAACCCTCCTTTTCACCCAAATCCAGTATCGAAATCCCTGGTGCTAGACGTTTTCAACTTCTTAACATTTATCATGAAGAACGCAATAATGCTATCTGGGATCAGGCCAAATTCGATGCCACCATCAACCATGCCTGGGATACCACTTATTATCCCTTTGATCGACAAACCCTGAAATTGACTGTGGAATTGGCTGATGCCGATGCAAAAAAATTACGCTTCGTGCCTGATACGACTGGCAGCAGAGTCAGTTCCGATCTCTCTCTCGCTGGATGGCAGATTGAAAAGGTCCAAATCATCTCCAATGATCAATCCTATAATACAGCCTACGGAGATCCTGAATTACATCCCGATGGTCCATCACGCTACAGCAGGGCAACATTGGAAATACACATGAAACGCCATGGCTGGCGTCTTTTGTTTAACGATTTTACGGGTTTTTTCTTTGCCATCATCCTGGCTTTCACATCTCTGTTGGTAAACGCAAACCGGCGAACAATTGTCAAAATCATAGCAAACGTCAAAATCAGCATGGCCAATGGTTCGCTGTTTGCCTCCGTTGGTGCAGCCTATGTGCTACAAGACCGCTTACCCATGACTACCAGCTTTACTCTGGCCGACGCCATTCAACTGACCGCATTCGGCACAACCTTCATCTCCATCCTGACCATCCTGATCGTTGAACACATCTTAAATACAGACACGGTCATCAATGCCGACAGCGCATTGAAACAGCAACGCATCAATCTTGCTTTGAAATTCAGCCGCATCGTTGTTTTTGTTGTGCTGTTGTTGCTTATTGCAGATGCCATCATACTGGTTAAAGCTGTAACATCCTGATAATCATTCCATACACACCTTTAAATCATATTAAGTCGTGGCGAATTGTTAACAAATCATGGCAATTCAACCATACTCTGTAACCATTGTGATTCGCAATTGTGACGTTTCAATTTTTTACACAATCGCAACTAAGCCATTGACTTAGTATTGACACATCTGGTAGAGTCAGCTTCAGTCAGGAATCAGCGTCAGCAAACATCTTTTACTCAAACAAAAAGGTGAATAACCATGAACACACATCAAACGATAAAAATTGTCGAAAGCAAAGTTTTTTCTGACGATGCAGAAGCATTTCTTTCCAATACCGAACTCATGGCATTACATAACCTTCTTGCAAACAATCCAGAAAAAGGAATCGCTCTTCAAAATTATCAAGGATTATATTTTCTGGAATGGAATGATGCGGTAGCTATTACGTATATCAGGTCAAACGATGAATATGAAATTATGCTAATATCAATTCAATCTACAAGCGATGAAAAAATCGACAATAACTCAAGAAAAAAATCATTTCTAACCCTTGGAAAAATTCGAGATTTTTTTATCGGTTTCAGCATAAAAGAAATATGGGATCTCATCAAAGAAACAATATTTTAAATGGATATAAAAATAATTTAATTTTAAGAGTTAGCTGAAGATATGAAAAAATCAACCATGAAACCAGGAGAAAACCAATGAAACATCGAGAAAATAAAATTTAACATTAGAATCTGTCAACAAAATTAAAAATTGTAACCATAACATAGTTAGGAGAACATCAATGAAACTTCGAGAAGATAAAATTGCGCAAGGACTTACAGAAATTCACGAATACTTGCAAGGAAAAAGAAACGATCTTCGAGTCACCGAAATCATTGATGAACTGGATGTAAAAAGAATCCGCAACAGGGTCAATCTGACGCAAGAGGAATTTGCCGAAAAATTTGGCTTCCCAGTCAGCACTATCAGAAATTGGGAGCAAGGAAGAAGACAACCTGAAGGCGCAGCTCGCACCTTACTGAAAATGATCTCATGCAAGCCTGATCTGGTGTACCAAATCATGCAAGAAAATCCTATGTCAGAACGAGTAGAGCCTTCCACTCCAGCTTAGGTGGAAGGCCATGAAACAAAAGCCAAGTCAAAACCCTGGGGGAGGAATCCCCCAGACCCCCTCTTTTTTTTATTGGTTTTAAAATTTATGAGGGGGGATTATCCTGACCGGTACAAAACCATTTCCTGGCAACTGAAAATTGGTCACCTGGCCCCGATAAACACGAGCAGCCACCCCCAAAAGCTGATCTCGATAAAAAAACAATCGAATGTCGGTTTTCATGAGTTGCCCGGCCACATCCGTCATGGAGGGAGGGATGTACTGCTGCACCAGCGTCCAGGCCGGATCCAGTTCGTTGAAACGTGTCCGGCTGATCTTGTTGCCCAACAAAACACCACGACTGCCAAAACCAATACTGGGCTTGAAAACCCACTGATTGCGTTCGGCCCAGACACGATTTTTGTCCAGGTCAGCCAAAAAACGGGTCTTGGGGACAAGACGTGTCATGAAAGCGATCTCTTCCTGGGTCAACCCCAACCTTTGAAGCACCAAAGGATCAGACCAGGCAATCAAACGTCGTTTGTCCGCCAGCATCCCATACTGGCGCGGATTGGGCGTCACACAAACCTGTTGGTTGAGCCAAGCCGCTGCCAAGCCTGCCAGCACATCTGATTCCAGATAAAAATCACAATGCCGATTGTAAATCATCTCCACCCGACGCCCTTGGTGAAAAACACCTTCGACCCCCATCTCCAAGGCCTCTGGCCCGACGATCAACACCTCACTCCCCCGTTGTCTGAACAAGGTCGCAAAGGCACACATTTCTGGATAGAGAAATTGTCTTTCCGGTGCCTCATCCAGAATGACCATGGTATCTGGCCAACGTTTCAGCCCTTGGCTGAAACAGGAGATCTCTTGGGCAAACGTGTTCAGCAACCGGTCCTGATGGCGGTCGTTGGGGTCATGAATGGCATCGGGAAAGCGGGGACCAGCCGGAAAACAGGGATTCTGGGCGCAATAAGCCATCAGACCCCCACCGGCATTGGTATTGACTTCAATCAAACCAGGCCCCTGTGGGGTCAGATGGAAATCATAGCCCATCATGACCGCCTCATGACCTGGATCAAACCGGGCGGTTGTCGGCAAACCCGGAGAGATGACCTCCTCCCAAGCCGGGGTACGGGAGATGCGTCGCAGCACTCGCGCCAGAGTGATCATGACCTTGAGATCACGGTATGGAATATTAACATGGGGACGATCAGGATCCGGCAACCAGTCAGACATGAATACCCTCATACCGTGAAAATAACAAACCAGCACGCCAGGAGGCGGCCCCCCCTGCCAGGGCTGCCAGAGCCATGACCAAAAACATGATTTCATGCCCCAGACGCGCGAACACAAAACCCGACACAGCCATTCCCAATCCACACCCCACACCATAGGAGAGCGCGGCCAACCACCCCTGGGCTGTACCACGCCCATGCATCGGAGCTGTATCATGGACTCGTCGCACCGCAGCAATATGAAAAGCTGCAAACGTGAAAGCATGCAGAAGCTGGGCAAACACCAGAAGTGGCAGTTCCACTGTCATCGCGATCAACGACCAACGCAAGGCAGCCATCAAGATGGAAAACGTCAGCATGCGTGACACGCCAAAACGAAGCAGCACACTTTTGGAATAGACCATCAACACCACTTCGGCGACGACTCCCAATGCCCAGAGCAGACCAATGGCGTGTCGGGAAAAACCGTGTTGTTGCAAATGCAATGACATGAATCCATAATAGGCCCCATGAGAAAATTGCATCAACAAGGCACTCAAATAAAACCAACGTACATCGGAACGGGCGAAAATACCCGGAACCGGAGCCACAGACTCAAGGGAGATGACCTGACGTGGCAGCTTCATGGCAAACAGGGCAGTCCAGAAGAGCAAGAGGGCAATGATCACAGGCACCACCCCCATTCCCAACAAGGGGGTCAAGGGTCCAACTCCTAGAGAAGTCAGGACAAATCCCCAGGATCCCCACAGACGAAGAGAACCATACTCCCATTCCTGTTGAATGCACACCTCCATGACCGTGCCATCGGTCAGGGCCAAGGGGCCAGCATGAAAAATACTGTACAGAATGGTGACGAAAATCACCCAAACCAACCCACTGCCTAAAAAAAACAGGTTGAAAACAACAAAGGCGGCAAAACACGTGATGACAACCACGTTGTGACGTGTGCCTTGGTCTGCCAATCGGCCCCAGAGGGGGGGAGCCGGGACTTTGATCCATTGCATCAGAGCGGTCAACAAACCAATGGTTTCCGCGCCAAATCCCTGATGGGAGAGATACAAAGGCCAATAGGGGATCCAAACACCGATGACGGCAAAATAGCAGGCGTAGAATCCAATGATCGGCCAGCGTGGGATCTGTGGGATCTTTGAAGTGACATGATCCAAAAGATTCTGTACTCCCGTTTTGATTAAAATGGAGTTGAATAATTAAACTGCAACCATTTCGGGATGTG
>JAMOBH010000130.1:0-14109 GCA_039908085.1 Magnetococcus sp. YQC-5 | reverse complement strand
CACTCATCCCAATAAAAAAATAAAAAAATAAAAAAATAAAAAAATAAAAAAATAAAAAAATAAAAAAAAAGGGTGGAGGGGTCTGGGGAGGCGGTTCACCGCCTCCCCAGGAACATTTTTTGAGGAAGGCTCAGAAGAATACCCACCAACTGCAAGCGGCAAATCTCCTGGTCCAAAAGTGGGACAGGATCAACTTGTCCAAGCCAAATCAACCACTTGGTACAATCGATCACTGAAAGCCTTGAAACTGGGCATGCCGTTCATACGGTCTAAACAAACAAAATCGCATGGATATTTTTTAAGCCATTCACACAATTCATCAGATATTAAATGGCGTTCAAAAAAAACGTCTAAATGCTTTTTCGGTGCATTTGCAGATGCGTCATTACCTGACAACTCCTCTAAACTTAAACAGTTATGATGCGGAGAAGTTTTGAAGGCACAAAGCAACCACGCCTCTGATTTTGGCTTGGGCAACATGGGTACACCACGCGAAAAACCGGAACGTTTAAAACCATGCTCCATCGACTGCCTTTTCTCATCCCATATACCAGGTTTGGCAGAACGTGTGCCATCACAATCCCTGAAAAGAATGGCGATCACTTGATCATGCCGGGATTTTTCCAGATCTTGGGCGATGAGACCCAATGCGTAAGCATTGCGATAAAAATAACCAGTTTCAGCTGGCTGTTTTTTGCCCCTGAAACGTTTCAATGCTGGATTTTTGGTTTTTTCAGACAGACTGGCCTCACTGATGTAGTGAATGCTTTCTTGGTAATCACACACACTATATCCAATGCGCAGAAAGAGCATCTGCTCAAGCATCACTGTCATCGGACCCATGGCAAAATCCTGGTTCCAACAAGAACCAAAGCCGTTGGTACAACTCCCAAAATCAGTTGCCCCCTCACCACTCAAAACCAAAATCATATAACACCTTCAATAACATCTGGCTCATTAGCTTCATCCATCTCGATACATCTTTGAGTCAGATGATACAGATCCGTATCCACAAAGGCATCCCCAGGCCCCATGCAAGAGAGCTTTTCACCAATACCGGGAATTGCAAAAAAGTGCCGCATCCGGGTTGCCCCTTGGGGTGTTTTGTAAATAAACAACGCTGACCGACGCGCCTGATCATCATCCAGATAATTAAGAATCAAAGGACTGTGAGTCGTCACCAAAATCTGTCTGGGGGCATTGACCAGAGTTTCAACCAATTTGGCGATAATCTCCTGATTGATCCCATTTTCTATCTCATCCAGCATGATCATGGAACGATCCGATGCGGTTTGAGCCAGAATGGCCAGAATGCGCAACAATCCATCATTCATGTGCGTGGCCTCTGTTTCCAATTTTTTTCCCACAAACTGTTCAATCACCGACAATTTTTTCCATCCGGCCCGTTGTGTGGTGACTTTGAAATCAACCAAATCAGGATAAAAATGTTTTAATAATTCCACCAGACGTGCCCGATCCTCACCTTTGAATCGATACAAAAAAGCTGACAACTTTTCTCCACCAGAACCGATATCCAGATCCATGGTTCGACTGCTCTTGCGCATGAGTTGTGGCGACAACAACTCCAAAGAACGAATGCGACCTAGGGCCTCGCGGAATTCCAAAATGGCTGGCGGCAATTCTGAATCTTTAAGTTGAGACAAAAGCGATCCGTAATAGATAAAAGTTATATCGTGAGGCGATTTCTCTTGTATGCGAAAATCAAGCCCTGTGGACTTGAAAAGGATTTCATCATCCAATTGGATCTTTTCGCTAATGCAACGAAAGGTGCTACGATGGAGTTTGGCTTCCCAATCCAGCAGCCTCCCTGATTCGGTACGATACTTGACATGAAAAAAAATATTTATAATTTTGTGTAATTTACATACCACATCAGAAGCCAACCAGCCACGCCCATTCAACCACTCCTGCACCTGACCAAACATGCATTTCGATATGAAATCCAACGCCTGCAAGATAGTACTTTTCCCGACACCATTCATTCCAATCAGACAATTGAATTGTCCAAACTTCAAAGTCATATTGGTGATCGACTTGAAATTATGGATATATATTTCTTCAATCATCACACATCCCACTGCTCACAGACAAGAGGGCCAAACCCACCTGATTGAGCCAAGGCCGCAAAACGCTTCTGTTCATCAACCACACGCAGAATCGCTTCGTTGGCCGCCACACGCACGACCACCACCGAAAACGCCTCCACATCGGTTCGAGCGATCAATTTTATCATCCCGGAGAGGCCGGGTGCCACGCCATCAAACGGTTCATCAGCCACCATTCGCAGCCCGTTGCGCGTGATATCGCCCGCCACACCTGCAAAAAAACCCCCTTTGGCAGGCTGAAACGCAATCCGATACTGCCTGGGATGCTTGGCCATCTGCCCCACGGCAGAACGATTGTCCTCCTTGTGCTGCACCATTTTTGCGCTGTCTGGCTGGTGACGCGCCACCGGGTCTTCCAACGCATCCGCCACCGTCCGCAGCAGATGCAACAATTCACCGGATTCATCAGCCAGTCTGGTCAGATAATTGATCCTGCCTTCCTCAGGAGCAGACATGTCTGTATTAACAGCCACTTGCAAACGCTCCAACAGGGCATCCACCGACCGGGGGGTCTGTTCCAACAATATCCCATTATTACCCAAAATCCGTAACAAGTGCTGTGGACTCGGCCTGATTTTCCTTAACTCAATACCCCTGACCTGAATCTTCCATAACAAGGCATGAATCTGCCGACAGGTATCCTGTATCGCCTCCGACGCTGCGTCGATCACCATGACCTCTGTCACAGGTTCTTGAGATTCTGAGTCGCTCCAGGCCAATGCCGGATCGTTGGACTCCTCACCCAAAGCCTCCTTCTCCTGGACAAAAGAGGCTTCCTCCGTCTTTTTTCTCTCCCTTTCATTCACCACTGGAGCCAATGTGGCATACAAGGTCGCAAACAAGGAATCCGGCGTCAACAACCGCACCGTCATCTCGCCTTCACCCATACCCACCACCCGACATGGAAAAGGATAACGCCCCCCATGCCCGGTCACCAAGAACAATGTCCCTTCAACATCCACCTGCAATCCCAACGGAAGGTGTTCCAACAACACAGAGGCTTCGTCAACATCCACATCCGTAACCAACACCGCCAACTCCTGCCCGCTGCTGGTCTGAAAAATGGCATTGGAATCAAACGTGGAACGCAAAGGTGTCACTTTCACCTCTGGGGTTGTCCTGGAGGATGTCATGCCAAACGAGGGTTGGAGAACATCCCTCCTGGTCGAGACATCTTGTGTCTCCTCTGACACAAGAAGCGAACTCTGGGAATCCGCCGGGGTCGCAACCTCTGACAGGCTTGGCTCGGTCTGGAGATCCTCTCCAGCCATGCTCGACAGGGACTCCTTGGCTGGATCCTGTTGCTTGACGGCTTGAAACTGAACGACCTGACTTGGTAACAAGGCCTGATCACCTGCAAGCACCAACTCCTTCAACCAATTGCGCCGGGTATGCGCAAATGGGGGAACAGGTTCCAGAAAACGCTTCCTTGCCAGTGCCATCCAGAATCCACCCAAAGAAATCCCGACCCTGTTTTTGCCAACATGCCTGATTTTTCCTGGAAAGATCTTTCCAGGAAGGCTTTGCCGTGGCCATTTCTTCGACAACCAACCACCCAACCCCTTCTTTAATGGTTTTTGCAACCCGAACAACTCGTCCTCTGGCTGACTCTGCCCCAAATCCAGAATGGAATCCTGCTCGCCTGTGCCATGCACAACAGCGGCCATCCGTTTCAATTCTTCCGCAAACTGCTCCTTGATCTGATGGTGGTCATCCCGGATCTCGACAAAAAACTCCTGGAACTCCATGCCGCCCAAGCCCTGTTGCAGATGCAGTCCAGGAAAAACAAATTCGATCCATTTGGGAAATTGTTCATCCAACCTGGACATCACGCCACCCATGACATGAACCCATGAATCATATCCAGCCCAGTCGTTATTCTTGGGAAGAGTGAAAACGCCCCTGAACCACAGATCCAGCTTGTCAACCATTAATTTATCTTCAATGTCCTTAACATCTGGATTCTTTTTTTCACAAAACCGGTAAACCGCATTGCGGATTTCAGTCTGGTCTGGCATGCTCAACCCGCCCAACACCCACCGCACATCAGGACGCGCGAAAAACTCCACATTCGCGTTCACAAAGGCCTCTTCCCAGGCTTTGAATTGTTTCATCCGCTTGGCAAAGCCCCGCCGCACCATGGCACCACGCCGCGCAGTCTTGCTCCCATACAGAAACACCGGGCCCATATCCACCATCACACTCATGACCAGCAAACCAGCCAGCAAAACAAATCCAACGGATACACCATACCTGTCGAGCAGAAAAAATTTCAATTCGGTAAAATCTTTGCGTTTAAAGGTAACGGATTGATTTTTTTTCAACTCCTCAAGTGCTTTGATCGCAGGCATTACCAATGGTTTAGGTTGAATCAACTGGGCTGCACCCGTGGTGGATCCACTACTCACGGCATTGTCCAGCTGTCCCACCAATGCATGATAACGATTAGTCAAATCATGGAGCTTTTCGGCAGATTCCTGAAACTTCTTCACGTTCAGATCCAATGCTGCGACTATTTCTCGTACCATGGTGTTGATCTGCGACGAATCACTGCCATACATACTCAAAACATGTTGGAGACGCTCCAGGAATCCTCCATTCATATGCAACATGTTGGTCAACAAGCCCAAAGAGGTCTGGACCACACGGTCGGTTTGAGCCAAATGGGTTTCATACTCTCCCTTGATGGCGTTCAATCTCGCATTCAAGGGTAGACTCAAATCCATCTTGGAATTCCGCAGAATGGCATCCATGGTCTGTGCGAACGGATTATCCTTGACGACCCTGACAACATCCTTTACGCCGGGTTCATATCCCCCATCCAATATGAAACGTTTGGCATAATAACGAGGGCCTTTTTTGGGTGTTGCACCGCGACCAGTGGGCTTGACCTGAATTTCATCATCCGCCAGCGAAACAAATTGTTTTTGAATGGTGTCAATGGCGGAATTCAAGGAGGCATGGAGATCATGCAATGAATTCGGATGCTTGACCGCTTCCCCTTGATACCAACCCCCCAGAGCCTCTTTGACCCGATCATTCAATAATTTGGAATGTTGCGTCAGATCCGCCTCAATGGAAATCAAAGAAACAATGGTATTGTAATTGGTCACAAAAGAGATCATCGTCAGACCAGCCGCCAACACCATCCATCTGGGATTGCGGGCAAAAGCGTCCACGATCCCCTGAAAAAACAAGCCGCTCTCGGCCATGCCACGCAGCAGACGCGCCCGAAAATCCAGAATCACCAGGGAAAGCAGAAAGCCGATCAAACCGCACAAGAAATACCGAATCAACAGGCTGCTGCTGTCCTCTTGCGACCCGTCAGACGATAAAAACGCATGCGCCTGTCCAGACAACCATACATTCATGGCCAAAAATGTAGTCATCCATGACAACAAAAACAACACCAAATCCAACAATCCTTTGCTGGCGACAAGCATCTGGGACCATGTCGCCTTGACCTGATCCCCTTGACCCTCGCTGGCCCGACTCTCGCTGGCCCGACTCTCTCTGGCCCGACTCTCTCTGGCCCGACTCTCTCTGGCCCGACTCTCTCTCCTGCCCGCTTGCTCTCCCTCCTTGCTGGCAGAATCGGACCACCAATCGAAAGGTGCTGGCAAGCTGGCTGCCAAACCACCCATCAGATGACAATACATTTTATTAATACCCATCAGGTTGAAATTGAAAACCCGTTGGGTCAATTCATAAAATGGATTGCCCTGCATCATGGCTTCGTTGCCGGATTTCAGGGCAGTACGAAAATCCCGGTAATGGATGCGAAGTTCATCCGCACCTGCGCCTCCGGTTGGGCTGTTTAAAACACGCCTCAGTATATCGACCGTCTCTTGTGTCTGCTTGAGTTCATCCTTGGCCGTATAGGAAGCCAAATGCGTCGCATCCATCGCATCCGTCGCATCCGTTTCATCCTTGGCCCCCTCCATCTCAGGTTTCCATGAGACGGTAACCGGATCCCCCACCGTGCTGCCAGAGGCAAAAAACCGCTCGACAACCTTGCCAAAGGTCGCAAAAAAAGGATTTGGCGGCGAATCAAACATATAAGACATGCCACAACCCACCCATGAAGGCGATCAACGCAACCGGAATTCTGGCTCTGCTCCTGGTTGCATGTATGGGACGCAGATCACGACGCAGCTTCATATTTTCGTCCCGCAGGCTTTGAAACAGGGTTTCGGAGATCCCAACCGACTCATTTTGCTGCATGTTTTCGTCCCGCAGGCCTTGAAACAGGCTTGACGGGATCGCAACCGACTCATATGCCCGCATGGAACGTTCGCGCGGCCTTTCGTCCGTGGCAACCAGAATGGGGAGATTCCACTGACCGCGTTTGCCCACGCCTTTTTGTACACGTCTGGGAGGCTGCAAGGCACGAACCAGAATCGGTTCGGCCAGCGGTGGCAGCGAAGGCGGAGTCATCTCCAGGCCAACCAGAACCCCGATGATCCGCTCCCACAAAGCAACCGTCTCGGACTGCAAAGCCCGCAGGCGACGAAAATCGCGGGAAGTTTGATCCATCAATCCATCAGGCAATTCTCCCACTCCCTGAGCAATGGCATCAATCTCCAGGGGAACCCGTTCCAGTATGTCGCCATAATCCCCCAAAGCCTGTGACAAGCCAGCTTCGCTCCTACTGCTCCGACGCAGTTCCAAAAGACGCAAATTGACACGCAATACCAACTGTTCGGCATCATCCAAACGCTCGCGTATGTCACGAATCACCCGTCGCCCATCATACACAACTGGCTCCAGTTCAGCCCCTGAGTGAGTGACATCGATCTGTTTGGCATCTGCCGGGAGATGAACTTCCAATGAAGGAAGGGATTCGATCTCAGAGAGATGAACGGACGATGTGGGAGGTGACTCAGCCTCTTGCCATGGATTGTCAGCACCCTCGACCATGGCCAAACGTCGAGGTCTGGAAGGTTGCACCAATACCATCCGAGACGCCGGAACCTCATCCACCTCAACCAAAGCGGATTCCTGGTCCAAATGCGCGGATGATTCCTGGTCCAAATGCGAGGACGTTTCCATGGATTCAACCACTTCAACAATTTCCCCAGCCTTGTCATCCATGTACGGTCCCCAGGGCACCAGGCGGGAGTCGGATCGTGTTGATTCATGACCCGGTTCCGTTACCAATGCAGCGGTTGCACAGACATCTGTTGCAGTGGATTCCTCGACAAGGAGGGATTGCGGTCCCCAGGGGAGCAGCCGGGGCGTTTCGGATACGGGCTGCATGTCGATGGAAGTACTGGCTGATTCCCCGACCAGATCGGGTTGCGGTCCCCAGGAGAGCAATCGGGGCCTATCCGATTCGTGACGCGCTTGGGTGACGGAAGCTGTGGATTCAATCGCCCTGTTGGATTCATCCAACAGATCACATTGGACCACAGGAGGCATGGACCCAGGGGCTGCGGGCAAACGGAAACGCGAGGATTGTTTGGCCAACACAGCTGTCCAGGCTGCCCCAGTCGGAACCATTTCCTCTGATGGCTTGAAAGGCGGTGCCGGTTCCACTTGGCCTTCCAGTTCGGCGATCAGTTCTTCCCGCGCCAGGGCCTGGAATCTTTCCAGTTCCCCGCTGTGTTCCTCGACAAACTGCAAACCCAACTCGTTGCCAGAAACACGCCTGACCTGACAGACAAACTGTTCGGAGCCACCATCCCAGACCAAACGCAAAGTACCCTTCTCGCCCACGGCAATGCCTTGCAAAGGCAGATACGTAAGCATTTTGACACCAGTGACACTGATGTCACGGGTCACACCTGAGCAATGCACCCCAGAGTCGCAAGTGAACATCACACGGGTTTCATGGGGCTGACGCTCTGCCTCCCGACGCGAAGGACTGGAGGGCCGCTTGAGATCCCGTTTGTTCCCCCTGGCAGCGACCACCTGGATATTCCCACTGTCGCCTTTTGCTGGGACTTCTCCTTCTTGAGCCAGTTCCGCCTCCAGGCGACGATCAATATGGTGTGGCCTGTTCAAGGAACTCATCACCTTGCGCACCTTGTCGAGAATCTCTCTGGATTCCCTTTCCAGACTCCTCAGCTCATCGAACTTTTGTTCATCAAACGGATTTTTTGTATTCAGAATGGACTCGATACGAGCCAATATGGAAGAAGCGATGCGGGGGGCATCATCGATTTCTTCCCGGTTTTGCGACAAGGAGCGCAACAAGGATTGAGGAGGCAGGGGCAAACTGCGCATTTCCAATCCCTTCAAATTGATCTTCAACAGGATTTGATTGATCTCATCCCGATTCACCGTCACACTATTGACGATTCCTCGCATTTCGGCAATGGCAGCCGCCTCCACGGCCTTGGCCCGTCCCAGAGCTTCTTGCATCTCCTTGTCGAGCGTATGGAGTCTTTCCACAAAGAGCGACTGCCCTCCATCCCCGGTGATGATGCGGGCCATTTCATCGATTTCATCCTTGTTGGTTATTGCCGTCAACACCTTTTCATCCAGATCAGGCCCCAAAAACTGAGAAATACCCCAGATTTCCAAGGTACGTTTCTCGATTTCCATGTATTTCTGTTCCATCTCCTCCACGCCTTCGATGCCGCTTTGGGTGCAATGGATCGGGAATCGGTTCCAGATGTCCATCAAGGGTTCAAAGGTTTCCTCCTGAATTCTGGGCAAGATTTCAGACAATGTGATCTTCAGGGTGGGAATGAACTCATACAAGGTTTCCAACCCCTCGCCAAACTGCCGGTTGCGGGCCTCGATTTCCCGCAACCACGAAAGACGGGTATAAGCAAAAAATCCCACTGGAGCCATGAATGCCTTATGCAAAAGATAATACCAAAACACGCTCAACCACGAGATGGATGGTGCGACATCTTCGGCATCCTGATCATCATTGCCCTCGTCCTCCTCCAAAGCCTGCTTGCGGGCGTCGAGTTCCGCTTTTTTGCTGGCCATTCTGGACGCCAAATCGTCAGCAAGCTGTTGTTTGGCGACATTCTCCTCTTCGCTACGTTTGGCCTGTTCCAGTTTTTCGGTCAATCGATCCAAGGCACTCTTGGGTTTGCTTTTCTTGAACCATCCTTCCAGCCAAATCTTGCGAGAAACAGGCACCTGTTCCGCCTCTGCCTCTGTCACAGAGTGGGATGCGACACGCCGTTCGGCCAACCAGACGCGAATCTGTTCTTCGACAGAATGCCGATTCTCTGCCTCCAAGGCCTGTTGCATCTCCAAAACCAGTCGATCCCTGGCACTCACAGATTGCGCCTCCACATGAAGCAGCAATTCATTAAAGGTTCCAGATGTCAACAACTCATCATCCATGGCATCTGGCAGGATTCGATTGAGAAAATTGACAAAAAAGAGTTCACGCAAAGCCAACAGTTCATGCACAGCCCCGGACCTGGCATTGTAGCCTGTGATATCCACAATGCGTGTGGTCTCAAACAATGATTTGAACCAGGCAATACTTTTTTCCTTGGAAGTGAAATGATTATGGTCTTTCACATGATAATTGACTTCTTCAAGCATCATTGAAAAGCAATTACGTATCGTGGTGTCATTGGGAAATGGCATTCCGGCCAACATTTGCGCCACCTCCTCCCGATCAAAAAAGAGCTTGCAACGGGTGGCGAAATCATTTTCCCACTCTTTGAGTTTCTTGATTCTCGCCTGAAACGCCTTGCGGTCCCTCTGGCCCTGAATGGCGGTCAAACGGCTGTAGAGCATGGGATTGGCCATATCCATACTTATGGCTACCAAAAAAATAATCAACAAGAGGGTGCTGGCCATGGCTATTCCATAAGTTTCATTCAAAAAAACCTTCAACTCTTCGAAACTCTTATGGGTCGCGACCGGAATATTATTTTTCTTGAGTTCGTCAATGGCGTCGATATTGGGAATGGGGGCTTTGGCATCAATTTGATACTTGGTATCCCCGACAATACCTGTCCGATCCAATGTGATCAGCAGAGCAACGTGAGAATCGGTCAAGGCGTTCATGCGGGTGGCAATTCCCTTGTATATGAACGTGTTTTCCTCAAGGGCTTTGGTGATTTCCTTGACGATGTCGTTGATTTCGTAGTGTTCCAGCGTAAAAACCCGGCTCAATTCCGCCCAGGAATAGCTCTTCATTCTCATGAGGGCATCCAGCTTGGCGAGTTTGGCTGTCACCAGATCCGCCGTTTTTTTCAGATGGTGTTCATACTCGATTCGTAACGCGGCGATCTTGTCAGGAATCGATGTTTTCAAATCCAATCCTGATTCGCGCATCAGACGATCCATATTTTTGGCGAATTCGGAGTTGTTCACGGCACGAAAGACATCCGCCGTACCAGGTTCATAGCCGCCCATGATCACATAATATTTGCCCCAGTAGCGTGGGCCTTGTCCCACATTTCCGCTGGAAGCCCCTCCTCCGGCTTCGTCTTTGGGAATTTGCAGGAATTTTTGCGTCGCCACCCCGGCAGCCTCTTGCAGGATCACCTGAAGGTCATACAGATTGCTCGGATTGGTTGCTTTGGCTGTCCTGGGATTTCCCAGAGCCTTGCGGACTTTTTTCTTGATTTCATAGGATTGTTGATCCAGATCCGCCTTTTTGGAAACCAGGGAGACAATCCCGTCATAATTGGTCTTGATGGAAATCAAGGTTAAAATCGTCGCCAGGATCATCCAGCGGGGATACCGCTTGAAGGCATGCCAGATCCCACGGAACACGGCACCGGCTTCAGCCACCGAGCTGAACAGACGGGCTTTGTAGTCGAGTATGGCTGAGGAGAGTATCAGCCCACACAGCAAAGAAATGAGATTGCGTTTGAACTCCGCCTCCACACTTCCCAATCCTTCTGTCATGAAAGGAAGCGCGCCCGGCATTTGCAACAAGTCACTCACGCCTCTGGCCGTGGTGAAAGTTGAACCAAAAAAAACCACGATTTCAATGGGAAGCTTGCCGGAGTTCAACCATTTGTCGATGGTGGCACTGAGTTTGTTAAAAAAACCCGCTTTTCGGTTGCCCGCGCCCCAGATTTCCACCAGAGTGGGGACAAAGGGTACAGGCTTGGGCGGATGCAGGTTGGATTTGCTTTGCACATAGTGCAACAGTCCACTGGCCGCATCCAGATTCAGGCGATAGACCAGCTTGGCAATGGAATAAAACGGATTGTTCTCCAGTTTGGCTTCGTCCCCGTGCAGCAGGGCGGAGCGGAATTCAAGGAGTTTCTGGGTGAGCGTACCCGTGGCCTTGGGATGTGTTTTGCCGCTGGTTGGGCTTGTCTCTTTCTCTTTCTCTTGCAGCAAGAGACGACGCAACGTATCCACGGCGTTTTGAATTTCATGGAGTTTGGCTGGTGAGGCATACGCGGCGAGGGTCTCGTAAAAGAGTTCGCTGGCATCATCATCCCGGTTTTTCGGGACGGTCTGACTCGACTCAATGCACACCGCAACAGGATCACCCACCTGACTGTCTGAAGTGAACAGTTGGTCAATGATCTGGCCATAAACTTCAAAAAGAGGAGTACTCATGATGGCATTGGGTTGGTTACTCTGACAACGATACCGCCGATTCTATGGACTGATTGTGCGACCCTCCAAGCTCTATCGGAACAAAATGGGTTCAACATGAATGATTTGAGCCCCTGTTCCGAAATTGACCCGATGCGAAACATACGTCAAAAGTAAATTTTTGTCAATTCATGGCAACACGATTGGCGACAATTTTGTTGATAACTCGATATTTTACCAGAATCGGAGAGCCAATTGCGTTTTTTTTCCGATATAAGCGAACCTGTTCCATGATTCACCCCTGTTGGTTCTTCTGAATAAAATTATCGCCTGCCAAAAAGTTTTTCCAAATCTTTCAGGCTGAGTTCCACATAAGTGGGTCGGCCATGACCGCATTGGCCGGAAAAAGGGGTGGATTCGATTTGTCGCAACAGGGCATTCATCTCTGCCACATTCATACGACGGTTGGCACGCACCGAACCGTGACAGGCCATGGTGGTCAACACCTCTTCCAACCGCTCGGACAAGGCACTGCTTTGGCCAAACCGTTCGAACCCGCAAGCCAGATCCAAAATCAAAGCACGGGCCGAGGCATCAGCGATCAGAACCGGCAATTCACGCACTGCGAAATCATGACCACCAAAGGGTTCCACCACCACCCCCAACGCTTCCATTTTCTCCAGATGCGCAGCCACCATACGCGCTTCGGAAGGTGAAAAGCTCATGACCTCTGGGATCAACAACATTTGCCGCGCCAAGGTCTGACTGGCCAGAGAACTCTTCAACGCCTCGTAAACAATCCGCTCATGGGCAGCATGTTGATCCACCAACACCATGCCATTCTGGGTCTGAGCCAAAATATACGTCCCATGAATCTGACCCACCGCCTCCCCCAAGTGAACGGTGGCTGGAGCGAAAAAAAGATGTGCCGGTGGATGGGGTACGCTCTTTTCAAAGAGATGTGCCGGTGGATGGGGCAGGCTCTTTTCAACCTGGGATAAATCGCAGGTCAGTTGCACATCCGGCTGCCGCTCCCATTCGCTGCATTCGCTCACTTTGGAGATGGAATAACCCGTACCGCTGCCGCGTCGGCTTGGCACTCCCGGAGTCCGGGTGGGAAACGCAACCGGAGAATCCCATTTGACCGGCTTGGATACCGCCTCTGGCAAATGAACTTGACCCGGTATGACCTCATTGTCGTCAGGATCGGCGTGCGTGTGAACAGCACCAGGCATGACTTCATGGTCGGCAGGATCAACGTGAGTGTGAACAGCACCAGGCATGACTTCATTGTCGGCATAATCGACGTGAGTGGTTTGGTTTGGGAGAGACTCTCTGGGTGGGACAAACGGCACAACAGGATGCACAGTCCGTGCCCCCATGGTGGACAAGGCATTGGCCACGGAACGCCGCACCAGGGAATAAACAAAATCTCTTTTATTGAAACGCACCTCTTCTTTGGTAGGATGGACGTTGACATCCAGATCTCCAGGAGGGAGATCCAAAAACAGAGCTACAGCCGGATATCGTTCTTTGGGCAGCAGATCCCGATAAGCCTCCTTGACCGCATGGTTGATGAGCTTGTCCCGCACCCACCGTCCATTGACAAACAGATGCATGGACATGGCATTCGCTCGATGCAACGCAGGCAATCCCAGCCAACCGGAGAGTGTCGCATGTTCGTGGGAGCCTTCGAACTGGATGCAATGTTCCACAAAATCCCGCCCAAACAACGCGGTCAAACGGGCCTCAGTCTGACGGGAGTCGTCCCCGGCGCGCAAATCCAGGGTTTCATTCCCGTTGACCGAAAGCTTAAAGGCAACATCCGAATGCACCAGGGCCAAACGTTGAATCAGATCCGTCACATGACTGTTTTCCGTTCTTTCCGAGCGCATGAACTTCAATCGCGCCGGGGTGTTGAAAAATAAATTGCGTACCGTGATCCGGGTGCCTGGTGGCAGGACGGTTCGACTCTCTTGCAATTCTTTGCCCCCGGTCAGGCGCAAACGGACTCCATCCGGCTCCTCGATCACCCGGCTTTCCATCTCCAGATGCGATACCGAGGCAATTGATGACAAGGCCTCCCCACGAAATCCCAAGGTGCGAATGGCAAACAAATCCTGCACGGTTTGAATTTTGGAAGTGGCGTGACGCTCCAGACTCAATTTGGCTTGTTCTGCCACCATGCCGCAGCCGTTGTCACCAATGTAAATCAACCGTTTCCCACCCTGTTCAATGTGTACCTCAATGCGTGTGGCTCCAGCGTCAAGACTGTTTTCCACCAGTTCCTTGACCACCGAGGCCGGACGTTCCACCACCTCGCCAGCGGCAATCTGGTTGGCCAACACATCTGGAAGACGACGAATCAAGGGCATTGCAGGCGTGTCGCTCATGGCATGATCCCAAAAGAAAACCCTGGGGGATGAATCCCCCAGACCCCCTCTTTTTTTTTAATATTTAAAAAATAAATAAAAAAATAAAATAGATAAAAAAAATA
>JAMOBH010000503.1:0-2726 GCA_039908085.1 Magnetococcus sp. YQC-5 | reverse complement strand
AAAAGCCGTTGAATGGGTTATTGTAAACCAATATGAAAAATAATGGAAGCCATTTGAAGAGATTATTGTAAATTATTCATAGCTACTGATGGTGTGCGGAATGTCGGCGGCTTTGTCATGAAGAACGATTTATGTCACACGACTCATTCAAGTTCGCCATTCGAAGCGTGGATGAAACCGGACGGATGCTGGGGGGATGGCTGAAACAACAGGAGGGGAAACAATGACTACTGATCTTGCCGAAAGAGTTCAACACGAAATACGCCAGTTACCAACTCCCTTGGTCCAGGAGGTTCTGGACTTCATAGGTTATCTCGCCCATCGCCATAGTCTTCGGACAGATTTCAACGGAGAAGAGTTGATAGCCATCCAAGAAGACGCCATGCGCCATGTCTGGGACAACCCTGATGACGAGGTCTGGAACAATGTACCAACCTGGTGATCTGGTGATGGTGCCTTTTCCTTTTTCTGATCAGGACGTTGCCAAGAAACGTCCGGTCCTCGTCCTGACACTGCCTGATGAACGTGGTGATTTCATCGGACTGGCCGTCACATCTGTTCCCACCGCCCAGTGCGCTTTGGAGGTGGATATCAATGCAATCATCGCAGGCTCACTACCGAAACGAAGCTGGCTGCGGATAGATAAAATCTTTTCACTGAACACCCGCCGGGGGAGGGCATCTTCGCCCAGGTGTCACCAGCTTTCCGCTTCCTCGCTGTCCAAGCATTATGCAACATTTTGACACCAGACGCCAAAAGCGCAACCCGCCCCATTTCATGAAACGAACCGGCAATCTCTTCAACACCATCATCTCCTTCGGCAACCTCTGGCTGGCAGCCCACAAAGCATGGCGTGGTAAAAAGGACAAAACCCGCATCGCAGATTTTTATTTCAACCTGGAACATGAACTCATCGTTTTGCAAGAGGAACTACTCTCTGGCCAGTACCAGCCACGCCCCTACCAGATATTCGAGGTGACAGATCCCAAACGACGAGAGAGTGCCGCCGCATCCGGTTGCCCCAAAAGGGCTTGGTCCGATCCCGGCGCAAACTCCACGCCAAGGAGTCTGAATTTTTACATGGAAGCATTGACGAGACCTTGCTTTCGCTTTCGCGTTCGCGTTCGGTTGGCAGCATGATCGGCCACATGGTCCACGTCGATACCTTGGCAATGCGCCGTAAATGGTTTACGGCAGTGGTGGACCTGGGCTGACAGCCCAAGAGGGCTACTACCGTGTCAACCGGGGCGGCAGCTGGAACAACAACCCAGACAACCCCAGCTCCGCCAATCGCAACAACAACGATCCTGGCAACCGGAACAACAACCTGGGCCTGCGCGTTTTGAGTATAAAAGATTTCGCCAGATAGGCATGGTTTACGGATCATGCCTCCGTGTACAAGGTTTGTCCAAAGCTGTCATCCTGTGCCAGTGCTGGTCACTGGACTAAGATAAACGAGTTCCCGGCGTCTGGTAGGTCCAAAGAATGGATTCGAAGGCCGTCGGGAACCATTTGACCAGCGTGACGACGGAGATAATGAAAAGGCCATGCCAACATCTCTAATCAATTCATAAAAATGATCCTTCATGACTGATACGACATCTTCTTCCGACTCGATCTATCATCGCCTTTTTGCGCATCCAGAGGCGTACAAGTATTTACTGACCCATTCCTTGAGTCCAGAAGAACTGACGGAACTGGATCTGTCGAAAATGCACATGCTTAAAGCAACTCCCAAAAATTAACATACCAAAAAAGTCAAAAGCCATCCACAGAGGACACAGAGAAAAAATAGACACATTCTTCTTTGCTTTTCCTCGTGCCCTCTGTGCCCTCTATGTCCTCTGTGGATCTGGTATTTTATTTATTGGAAGTTGCCTCATCAAGAGTGATTCAAGATGTCATGGTGACCAGCAGATCCTTGGTTTCCACCTGATCTCCAACACGAACATGCACTTCCACGACCGTGCCATCTTGATTGGCGCAGAGTGCGGTTTCCATTTTCATGGCCTCCAGGGTAAGCAGCAGGTCGCCACGAGCGATTTTTTGTCCCGCGACCACGGCAATGGCCCCAACGGCACCTGGCATCGGTGCCCCTATCTGGTTGGGATTGCCATCCTTGGCTTTGGGTTGCGTCTGCTTCGATGAGGCCTGGGATTTGTCTTGAACCGTGATCGAACGGGGCTGCCCATTGATTTCAAAAAAGACCGTGACCTGTCCATCCCGGTCTGATTCAGAAATGGCCACATAATGAATGATGAGCACTTTCCCTTTTTCCAATTCCACGGAAATTTCCTGCCCAGGTTCCATGCCATAGAAAAAGACCGGTGTGGGCAAGCGGCCCACATCCCCATAGGTTTTGAGATGTTTGATGAACGCGCTGTAAACCTGCGGATACATGAGATAAGAAGCCAATTGGGTGTCATTCACCGGGCCATTGGTCAAGGTCTCGACCGTCGCACGGTACGCCTCCAGGTCTACCGGTGGCAGGACAGCCCCTGGCCGTTGGGTCATGGGGGTTTGATTTTTCAATATCTTGCGTTGCAGATCCTCCGGGAAGCCTCCTGGCGGCTGGCCAAGATCTCCACGGAATAACTGTACCACGGACTCCGGGAATGAGATTTCCCTGTTGGGGTTCAAAACATCTTCGCGGGTCAATTGGCTGGTTACCATCATCAGGGCCATATCACCGACCACCTTGGAACTTGGTGTTACCTTGGGGATGT
>JAMOBH010000502.1:0-2727 GCA_039908085.1 Magnetococcus sp. YQC-5 | reverse complement strand
ACCGGTACGATCCGCCAAACAGGAAAAAGACGTACCGGCCTTATGACGTCAAAACAGGCAAGAAACAAGATCCGGAAGGTTTGTGGCCTCTTTATCACCAGCCAGAAATGGCAGGCATCAGCGACGTTGTGTTCGTTGAAGGCGAAAAGTGTGCTGATGCATTGCTGTCAGTCGGCATTGTCGCCACCACCTCCATGCATGGAGCCAAAGCACCGATCAACAAAACAGACTGGTCACCGTTGGCAGGCAAAAATCTGCTGATCTGGCCGGACAAGGACAAGGTCGGCTGGGACTATGCCGTCGACGTAACCCGTGCGGCTGTGCAGGCCGGTGCCGTGTACGTTGCCATTCTGATTCCCCCCGGTGACAGGCCGGAAAAATGGGATGCGGCCGATGCCGTGGCCGAGGGGATGAATGTCCACGACTTTCTGGGCAACGCCGAACGCCGCGAGATCAGTAGAGAAGAGGCTTTGGGTGCCACATATCGGCAAACGTCCTCCACCCCTTGTCCTCTCTGCTCGACGGAACAGGTGAACAGTGCAGAGATGTCCGCCATGGTATTTCCCGCCTTCCGCATGGCCGACCTGCTGGCAGACGAATCCCCCATGCCCGATGACATTATCGCCCCGCGCCTGCTCACCCCCGGTGGCATGCTGGTCATTGGTGGCGCGCCCAAGGTGGGGAAAAGCGATTTTTTGATCAATTTACTGGCCCATGTGGCCGCCGGGAAAAAGTTTATGCGGTTTGCACCCGCCCGTCCCATCGGCGTGTTCTACCTCCAGACGGAGATCCAATACCACTACCTGCGGGAACGGTTGAAGATGCTGCGTTTGCCCATTGAGGTGCTTGCCCTGGCTGGCTTGAATTTGGTGACCACTCCCAAGGTCAGAATGATCTTGAATGCCGATGGTGTGGAACGCACGGTGGCCACCATCAAGAGCTTTTTCCCGACCATCCCGCCGGACATCATCTGCGTCGATCCCATCCGAAATGTTTTTGATGGTGGGCCAGAGGGCGGGGGTGAAAACGACAACAGTGCCATGCTGTTTTTCCTGCAGGAACGCCTGGAAACCATCCGTGAGGCGATCCATCCAGAGACGGGGCTAATTCTTTGCCACCACATCACCAAGATCGACAAAAAGCAGTTGAAGGAGGATCCCTTCCGTTTCCTGAGTGGTGCGGGAAGCCTGCGTGGGTTTTACACCGCTGGCATCCTCATGCACCGACCGGATGAGAATTGCTCGGAACGGATGCTCCATTTTGAACTGCGCAACGGTCCCGGCATTGCGCCCATGTTTGTGGACAAGCGGGAGGGGCGTTGGGTGGAGATTGACCACATGGAAGAACGCCTGGTCCGGCAGAGCATTGGTGAAAAGCTGGATGCCGAACGTCGCCGCAAACACGACGTCATCCTGCAACTGGTCTACGACGAGGCATTGCAAGGGCGGGCCTACACCCCGAGCCAGTTTTCCGAGCACTTCGAGAACAAGGCCGGTCTTGGTGGCAGTGATACCATTACGAAGCGTATCAACGTGCTGGCAACCAACGGCTATTTGAAATTCTTTCGCAATCCGCAGGACTACGGGCTGCCATCGGCCCTTCGCTCCAAGTTTGGGTACCTCTGTGTGGAAGGCATGCTGCTTGGCTCTGAGAACGCAGACGGCAAGCCGCTCCCGGTTTTGCCGACCCATTTCAAGGATCTACAGTCCGGGGCGGTGTTGCCGGTCGAGAAACCGGAGGTGTGGATTTACCAGGATGAGGAGGCGATGGCAGATGAAAATTTCCCGTCCTGAACGGCATGATTTTCGTGCAAAGCAGAATCTGTGCCAATCCAGATCTGGAAATTTTTCGGATCTGGAACGTATGAATAACAATAGGTTGCGCCAGATCCGCAGATCCGATCGGATCTGGAAATCGGATCTGCGGATCTGGAAAAACAGACTTATAAAACAGTGCGTTGTGTTTAATTCCAGAACAGGAAGTGTAATCCCCTCCCTACGGGAGGGGGACCACGCTTGCGCTGGTCCCCCTCTCCGGTCGGGGAACTGCGCACGCAGGAGGCAGAGGTGACACGTATCAAATCAACGGAACGGGTGGCGGCGACGATCTTGGCGGGTCCAGCCGCCACCCTGACCACATCAACCAACAGGAGGAAGAAATGGCTGTAGCAACTTTGCCCCACAAGGGCACCCCAGGGGAAGGGGCAATCCTCACCCTGGATTTAGGCAGCAAGATGGGCTGGGCTCTGCATCAGGCGGATGGGACCATCACCAGCGGCACGGTAGAGTTCAAGCCGGGCCGGTTCGAGGGGGGTGGTATGGCTTTTGTCCGGTTCAAGCACTGGCTGGACGAGGTGTGCCGGTTTGCCGGTCCGATCCAGGCAATTTGGTTCGAAGAGATCCGTGCCCACGCTGGTGTGACGGCTGCCCACGTCTACGGAGGGTTCCTGGCACACCTGACTGCCTGGGCTGAGCAGCAGGAGATTCCGTACCGGGGTGTGCCGGTGGGAACCATCAAACGGCATGCGACAGGGAAAGGCAATGCGTCCAAGGCGGAAGTGATCGAAGCCATGCGGCGGAAGGGGCACACCCCCGCCGACGATAATGCCGCCGACGCCTTGGCCATTTTGCATTGGGTGTTGGATGAAGAGGTGACGCCATGATCGGTGGGCCAGCCCAACCCCGTTCATCCCTGGGTCGGGTCCAGGGAGTCACCATCAACGCTGAG
>JAMOBH010000501.1:0-2737 GCA_039908085.1 Magnetococcus sp. YQC-5 | reverse complement strand
AGGGGGAATGATTCCCCCTGGACCCCCCAATCCTTTTTGCCCCACATCAAATGGGAGACCCCTTGATGACACAACCCAGTCATACACCGGGGATGGCCCAATTTCTGGCCATCAAGGCAGATTACCCAGACATGCTGCTTTTTTATCGAATGGGAGATTTTTACGAACTCTTTTTCGATGACGCCAAAGTGGCATCATCGGTATTGGATATCGCCTTGACCTCACGTGGAATGTCTGCGGGAGAACCCATTCCCATGGCGGGTGTTCCAGCACGCGCCCTGGATGAATACCTGAAAAAAGCCGTCCAGGCAGGTCACAAAGTAGCCATTTGCGAACAAATGGAACCCCCAGGTCTGACCAAAGGACCGGTACGCCGGGAAGTGGTCCGGGTCGTCACACGAGGCACCTTGACAGAAGAAGGATTATTGCTACCTCGTCAAAACAATTTTTTGGCAGCCATTGCCCCACCAGAAAAAAAAAATCGTGAAGGACCAGGTGTGGCGGCATTGGATCTCTCCACCGGACAGTTTCAAGTCGGAGACTCAGGCTCCTGGGATGCCACAGCCGCAGCTCTCTCCGCACTGAATGCCGCCGAAATCATCATACCGCATGGTTGGGAAATACCAGAGGAATTACACCCCTGGTCAGACCGCCTCACCCGACGCGGGGAATGGGAATTTGATCCCATGCAAGCAACTGAGGTATTAAAGGATCATTTTCACACAACAGCCCTGCAAGGTTACGGAGTGGCGGATTCCCCGGTTTGTCTGGCAGCGGCAGGAGCTTTGATCGCCTATTGCCGAGAGACACAAAAAGGGGCGTTGGTGCATGTTACCGGACTGACCCGGATCCATTCCAACGATGCCATGATATTGGATGATGCCTGCCGTCGCAATCTGGAACTGAATGTTGCCCTGCGTACCGGAGAACGACGAGGCAGCCTGTTGGACGCATTGGACATCACCTGTACTGTCATGGGAGGCCGCCTGATCGCCCAATGGCTGAACCGTCCTTTGCAGGATTTAAACCTCATTCGTGCCCGACATGCCAGTATTGCCTGGCTGCTCAACCATTCCACAGCCTGTGAAGGCGTTCGATACGAACTCAGAGGGGTACATGACCTGGAGAGATTGTTGGGTCGGGTGGCCTTGAAACGGGCAGGACCACGGGATCTTGGAGGGTTGCGGGATACTTTGGCCCGTTTGCCTGCCTTGTACCAGCTATTTCAAAATGAAGAGAATCCACCCGCGCCGATGTTGGCCACATTGGTTAAACATCTGGCAGGTCATGACACCTTGTTGGAGCGTTTGACCTCCACCCTGACCGAAACACCCCCGGTCAAACTGGTGGATGGCGGAGTCATTCGGGAAGGATTTCACGCCGAGTTGGACAGATTTCGTCTGCTGGCTGTTGACGGCAAACGGTTTCTGGGGGAACTGGAACAAAAAGAACGAGAACGGCTTGGCATTGCCTCCCTCAAAATCAAGTATCATAATACGTTTGGGTATACCATCGAGATTCCAAGAACCCAGTCAGGCAAAGTTCCTTATGAGTATCGAATTCAGCAAACCATGACCAATGGGGTTCGCTATATCACCTCAGAACTGAAAGAATTGGAAGAACAAATACTCAATGCACAAGAACGCATGGCTCTCCTGGAAGCGGAACTGTTCGAGGCGTTGCTGCAAGATGTGGCCCTTTTAGCGGCTGATTTACAGGAAACCGCCCGATCTTTGGCCACGCTGGACGTATTGGCGGCCTTGACCTGGCTGGCGGATCGTTTTGAATATTGTTGTCCAATCATGAATTCCGGGACTGGAGTCCATATTTCTGAAGGGCGTCATCCCGTGGTGGAAAGGGTGATGATTTCCGGGAAATTCACGCCCAATGATGTGGATTTGGAGGCAAAAGATCGTCGTGTTGCCTTGATCACCGGGCCAAACATGGCTGGCAAATCAACCTTCATGCGACAAACCGCTTTGATTGTCCTGATGGCTCACATGGGTTCTTTTGTTCCGGCCAAAGAGGCGCGTATTGGCTTGACCGACCGTATATTCACACGGGTGGGAGCAGCAGATGATTTGGCAGGAGGTCAATCCACCTTCATGGTGGAAATGACCGAAACAGCTTATATTATGCATCATGCCACACCGCGCTCGCTGGTGATTTTGGATGAAATCGGACGCGGCACGTCCACACTGGATGGATTGGCCATTGCATGGGCGGTGATTGAACGGGTGCATACGACTATTTGTTGTCGTACTTTGTTTGCCACGCATTATCATGAACTTACCCAGTTGGACAAACTGCTGCCAGGGTTGTTCAATCTGACAGTGGCAGTCAAAGAATCCGATGGGGAGATTCTGTTTTTGCGGACCATTATTCCTGGTGCGGCAGATCGTTCGTATGGAATTCATGTGGCGCAACTGGCAGGATTGCCCCGTTCGGTGATCAATCGAGCCATGGAGGTTTTGGCACAATTGGAAAGTGAATCCACAACCCCACGCATCACCGGAACCAGTGGTGCCAAGTCGAAACGCCAATTGAGCCTCTTCCCGAACCCGGAACCCCCGTTTGTTCAAGCCATCAAGGCCATGGATATCGACAGCTTCAACCACCAACAGGCATTGGAAGCATTGCATCGTCTCAGGAAAATGGTGTAATATTTTTTGATGTTGCAATAAAAATCAAAACCTTGGGGGGCGGTGAACCGCCCCCCAAACCCCCCACCCTTTTT
>JAMOBH010000500.1:0-2741 GCA_039908085.1 Magnetococcus sp. YQC-5 | reverse complement strand
TAAATAAACAAGATCATGATGAGACCAAAAATCATGCAGAACACAACAACTCCACATAATAAACGACTTTTGCTTGCTGGTGGAGGCACTGGCGGCCACCTTTTCCCTGCCTTGGCCGTGGCGGATCTCTGGGAGGCTGGCGGTGGAACAACCTTGTTTGTGGGTGCCCAGGACGGCATGGAATGTCGTGTTCTCCCGGAAGCAGGCAAACGTCTGATCACCCTGAAAATTGGACGCATCAAAGGGACAGGTGTCATGGCACGTCTTGGAACCCTGTCAGGTCTGCCCAAAGTATTGATGGAAGCCATGACCATTCTGCGTGATTTTCAACCGCATGCTGTCCTGGGCATGGGAGGGTACGCCTCAGCCCCGGCGGTCGTGGCAGCCCGAATCATGGGGATTCCCACACTTCTGCATGAACAAAACGCCATCCCTGGACTGACCAATCGTCTGATGGGACGTCTTTGTTCCCGTGTGCTGACCGGTTTTGCCCAAGCCCTTCCCTTTTTTCCACAAGGACGAGCCATTGAAACCGGCAATCCGGTACGCAAAGAGTTTCCCAATCCATTTCCCGAACTGGTTCCACCGGGATCTGGAGAACCTTTGCATCTGTTGATTTTTGGCGGCAGCCAGGGAGCGCGCATCTTTACCGAGATTGTCCCTGCGGCCCTGATCCAGCTGCGACAAGCGGGATACGCATTCCAGGTGCGACAACAAGCCCGTCCTGAAGACCTGGAATCCCTGGCATGGACCTACCAACAGGCTGGTATTCCAGCCGAAACTTCTCATTTTTTTCATGACATGTCAGCCGCTTATCAGTGGTCCCATTTGGTGATCAGTCGGGCCGGGGCCTCTTCGGTGGCGGAACTGGCGGCTTGCGGACGACCGGCGTTGCTCATCCCCTATCCCTTTGCCGCCGACGACCATCAAACCGCCAATGCCCGTCCGTTGACCGACTCTGGTGGAGCCTGGACCCAGACCCAGAAACAGTTTACCGTATCCTGGCTGGTGGAGTTTCTGACCCAACGCTGCCAAGACCCACAAGGTTTGTTCCAGGTTGGTCAAAACGCCCGTGCCATGGCTCGGCCTCAGGCAGAGGCAACCATGATCGACGAAATTTTGCAACTTCTGACATGACAACAAAGGATTGACTTTCATGTATGAAAAAATCCGCAAGCTTCATTTCGTGGGCATCGGCGGCATTGGCATGAGCGGTATCGCGGAGGTTTTGATCAATCTGGGCTACCACGTTTCCGGCTCGGATATGAGCGAAAATGCCTCGGTGGCGCGTCTGGCGAAACTGGGAGCAACCATTCATATCGGGCATGACGCGCAAAACGTCCGCGATGCGGATGTGGTGGTACGATCTTCGGCCATCACCAATGACAACCCGGAAATTCAGGAAGCCCGAAGGTTGCGCATTCCATTGGCCAAACGCGCGGAAATGCTGGCTGAATTGATGCGCATCAAGTACGGCATTGCCATTGCCGGAACCCATGGCAAAACCACAACCACCTCCATGACCGCCGCTTTGCTGGAAGAAGCGGGCATGGATCCAACTGTGGTCAATGGGGGTGTGGTCAAGGCGTTTGGCAGCAATGCCCGTCTGGGTCATGGGGATTTTCTGGTCACCGAGGCTGATGAAAGCGATGGTTCATTCTTGAAATTGTTCCCCACCATCGCCGTGGTGACCAACATGGATCCTGAACATATGGAGTTTTACAAAAGCTTCAGTGCAGTACGCCAAGCCTATCAAGGATTTTTGGAAAAAATTCCATTTTACGGTCTGGCCGTGTTGTGCCATGATCACCCCGAAGTGGCGGGGCTGGTTCCTTTGTTGATTGACAAGCGCATTGTCACCTATGGACTGGATCCTGGTGCGGATTATCAGGCGCGCAACATCCGCCGGGAACAGGGACGCACCCGGTTTCAAGTCGTATACCAGGATCCTGAGGGGGGAGAATTCCAACTGTTGGGAGAGGCTGGCATCTCTTTGCCGGGACGGCATAATGTTTCCAATGCCTTGGCAGCGGTGGCGATTGCTTGCGAGTTGGAGATCCCATGGGAGGTGATCGTTCGTGCCCTGGACCGTTATCACGGGGTGCGCAGACGGTTTGACATCCTGATGGAAACCCCGCAACGGGTCATTATCGATGATTACGCGCATCATCCGACCGAAATCCGCGCCACTCTGGCCGCAGCGCGAGAGGCGTATGGTCAAAGACGTTTGGTCGCCATTTTTCAGCCTCATCGTTACAGTCGGGTCAACGATTTGTTTCAGGAATTTATCGGTTGTTTCGGCTTGGCTGATTTGACTTTGGTGGATCGGATTTATCCGGCTGGCGAATCCCCGCTGCCTGGCATTCTGGAGGGGGGGGGACAGGCTCCTTTGGTGGCGGGGATTCGCGCCGAAAGCAAAACCCAGGCCATGCCCTTGCCTGGTGGGGAATATTGGCGCGAGGCCTTGGAGTCCCTGTTGCAACCCGGTGATGTCACCTTGTTTCTGGGGGCTGGCAGCATCACCCATCGGGCCAGGGATTTTGCTGTGGCTTGAAAAGAATTGAAGACAATCAGGATTAAATCAAAACCCTGGGGGAGGAATCCCCCAGATCTGGGATGTGTAAATTTCCTAACTATCAGGGGTCCAGGGGGATTATCCCCCTGGTGGGGTCCAGGGGCGAAGCCCTTGGTGGGGTCCAGGGGCGAAGCCCTTGGTGGGGTCCAGGGGCGAAGCCCTTGGT
>JAMOBH010000129.1:0-14254 GCA_039908085.1 Magnetococcus sp. YQC-5 | reverse complement strand
CCCCCCCCGGGTTTTGCCTTTGACTTTTTTTCCCGAAGGGTATCATGTACAATACTTTAGAGATGACCGAACCAAAAAAAATTCGCCATTTGGTCCTGGTGGCAGGTCTATCTGGATCCGGCAAAACCAGTGGACTGAAATATCTGGAAGACCTTGGATTTTTTTGGATAGATAATCTGCCATTTGAATTGATGTCTGTCTGCCTGGACCATTTTGCTCAGGAACGATACGCTCCTGCGAATCTGGCCATTGGCATTCACTTGAGAGATCAAACCAGCGTGGGGTGTTTTCAGGAGTGCCGTCAACGTCTCACCGAGAAAGCCGAACGCATTGAAACCATTTTTTTGGAAGCTCATCCTGATGTTCTGATTCGACGCTACCGGGAGACACGTCGTCGTCATCCTCTGGCATCGACATTGACTGTGCGTGAAGCCGTATTCCAGGAAATCGACAATCTGGGATTGATTCGCGCCCAGGCTGACATGGTGATTGATACCACATCTTTGACCGTACCGCAGCTCAAGGAACATTTGGATCAACTGTTTCACACGGGGATGGATGCGGATCTGGTGCTGTTCATACGTTCTTTTGGGTTCAAGTATGGTGTCAACACCGATGCGGACATGGTATTGGATGGTCGTTTTCTTCTCAATCCTCATTATGATTCCCATTTGCGAACTTTTTGTGGTCGCGATGAACCTGTCATACAATTTTTTGAGCAGGATGGAGAAGCTTTGATTTTTCTGGATCGTTTGGAATCCTTGTTTGAATACCTGATTCCCCGTTACCGACAAGAAAAGAAAAGATATTTTACTGTAGACATAGGATGTACAGGAGGCCGACATCGCTCTGTCTATCTGGTGGAACGGTTGGCGGAACGATTAGCCAAACGAGCCTACCAGGTGCGTGTACGCCATCGGGATCTGGAGATGAACAGCCATACCGGATGTGATTGAGTTTCTGTTCGATTTTCTGCTTGTCAGAACACATAAAATTCATTAATATTTTTGTTTGGTCAACCCATTGCAGATATCGGCGTCCAACGGATCGCCAACCCGCATGATACAGCATGATTCTTGAATATTATTAGGAGAGTATGGCATGGAGCGAACATTTTTATTTACATCGGAATCGGTTTCCGAGGGGCATCCCGACAAAATGGCGGATCGGATTTCCGATGGTGTGCTGGATGCCATTCTGACCCAGGATCCAACCAGTCGTGTGGCCTGTGAAACCTTGATCACCACCGGAATGGTGGTCATTGCCGGAGAAATCACCACCAAGGCCGTGGTGGATTATCCGATTGTGGTACGCGAAGCCGTCAAAGAGATCGGATATGATTCATCAGAAATGGGGTATGATTATGCATCGTGCGCGGTGCTGGTCTCTTTGGACAGACAATCACCGGATATTGCCCAAGGAGTCAATGAGGGGCAAGGTCTGGACCTGGATCAAGGTGCCGGGGATCAAGGCTTGATGTTCGGGTATGCCTGCAACGAAACCCCAACCTTGATGCCAATGCCCATTCATTACGCCCATCGCTTGATGGAAAAACAAGCCCAAGTGCGTAAATCAGGAGCATTGCCCTGGTTGCGTCCTGACGCCAAGTCGCAAGTGACGGTGCGTTATGAACAGGGCCGCCCGGTGGGCGTGGATGCCGTGGTGATTTCCACCCAGCACGCCCCGGATATCGAATATCAGGATCTGCGGGAGGCCGTCATCGAAGAGATCATCAAACCGGTTTTGCCAGCCGAAATGTTGCGCGGGAATGTGGTCTTTCACGTCAATCCGACAGGTCGGTTCGTGATTGGCGGACCGGTGGGAGATTGCGGGCTGACCGGACGCAAAATCATCGTGGATACCTATGGTGGTGCAGGTCGTCACGGCGGCGGGGCCTTTTCCGGCAAGGATCCCTCCAAGGTGGATCGTTCCTCGGCCTATATGGGACGGTATGTGGCCAAAAATATCGTGGCTGCGGGACTGGCCGAACGGTGTGAAGTTCAGGTCGCCTATGCCATTGGCATTTCCAAACCAGTCTCCTTGATGGTGCAGACCTTTGGTACTGGCAAGATCCCGGATCAAACCATCGAACGGATCGTCAGTGAGATTTTTGACCTGCGCCCCAAGGCGATCATTCAGCAACTGAATTTGTTGCGACCCATTTATGCCAAAACAGCGGCCTATGGTCATTTCGGGCGGGAATTGCCGGAATTCACCTGGGAGCGGACTGACAAAATTGAATCCCTGCGGCAGGCCGCTGGACTGTGATCCAGGCGCGACTGCTCATACACTACCCAGAAGGAAAAGAAAAGATAGATGATCACCTCGACTCACAATAACGATTATCGGGTTGCGGATATTGGTTTGGCGGAATGGGGACGCAAGGAAATCGCCATCGCCGAAACCGAAATGCCAGGGCTGATGGCCTTGCGTCAGGAATATCAAGGCAAAAAACCCCTGTCAGGTGCCCGGATTGCCGGATGTTTGCACATGACCATCCAGACTGCGGTTCTGATTGAAACCCTGGTGGATTTGGGTGCGGAAGTCCGTTGGTCTTCATGCAACATATTTTCCACCCAGGATCATGCCGCCGCTGGCATCGCCGCTGCCGGAATCCCCGTCTTTGCCTGGAAGGGCGAAACCGAAGAGGAGTTCTGGTGGTGCATTGATCAAACCATCTGGGGGCCTGATGGTTGGTTGCCCAACATGATCCTGGATGACGGCGGGGATCTGACTCTGGTTCTGCATCGCCCGGAACATGCGGATATCATGCGGGGGATTCGGGGTATTTCAGAGGAAACCACCACCGGGGTCCATCGCCTGCACGAAATGATGGCAGCAGGAACCCTCAAGGTGCCGGCCTTCAATGTCAACGATTCTGTGACCAAATCTAAATTCGACAATCTTTATGGTTGTCGCGAATCCTTGATCGATGGCATCAAACGCGCCACAGATGTGATGATCGCCGGAAAAATCGCCGTGGTGTGTGGTTATGGCGATGTAGGCAAAGGGTGTGCCCAGGCGTTTCGAGGCATGGGAGCCACAGTCTGGATTACAGAAATCGATCCCATTTGCGCCTTGCAGGCAGCCATGGAAGGCTATCGGGTGGTGACCATGGAAGAGGCCTCCCCTGTGGCCAACATCTTTGTCACAGCCACAGGCAACGTGGATGTCATCACGCGGGCACACATGGACCGCATGAAAGACCAGTCCATTGTGTGCAATATTGGTCATTTTGATTCCGAAATCGATGTGGCTTCTCTGCGCACACTGACTTGGGAAAACATCAAGCCTCAAGTGGACCACGTGATTTTCCCGGACGGCAAACGGTTGATTCTCTTGGCCGAAGGACGTTTGGTCAATCTGGGCTGTGCCACAGGTCATGCCAGTTTTGTGATGTCCAACTCTTTCACAAATCAGGTGATGGCTCAGATCGAACTTTGGAACAATCCAGGCCAATACCCGGTCGGTGTCTATGTGCTGCCCAAAAAGCTCGATGAAAAAGTGGCTCGTTTGCATCTGAATAAACTCGGAGTCCATCTGACCTCCTTGACCAAAGCACAAGCCGATTACATCGGTGTGCCTGTGGAAGGTCCGTATAAATCGGAAATGTATCGGTACTGATCATCCCTCCCGTGATTATTGCCCCCTTCCGCTCGTGTTGGGAGCGTTTCATGGGATTGATGCTTGCTGGTCCTGCCTCACATTCAACCAGGGGGAATGATTCCCCCTGGTCTCCCCATCCAAACGTGCATGCCAGGCGGACAAATGGCTTTGATTGCATGGAGCTGTGAAGCCTCCAAGAGTGCATCGGCCAGGATCCAATCTCGTCGAGTTTGATCAAGGTTGCATTTCTGAATTCATGCCTCTATACTGCATGCGACCATAAATGATACTTTTTCAATCTGGTATGCATTGCAAGCCTTCCCAAAAAAATTTTTAACCCACGGGACACACTGAAAGCACGAAAAAATAATGTAAAAATTGACGCTCTGGTCTGTTTTTTTGCTTCCATGTTTCCGTGTATTCCATTATTCAAATAAAAAAAATTATGGGATTTTTATGAAAATTGGTTTGATTGCTGATTCACATGACCATCTGGAACATCTGGAACTGGCTGTGCAATTATTCAAAGCCCGTGGCGTAACCACAATCTGGCATGCCGGAGATATGACCACACCCCGCATGATACTGGCCATGAGAGGATTTGCGTTGGCAGCAGTATTTGGCAATAATGACCATGACCGTGCAGACTTGCTGCGGGCTTGCAACCAGATTGGGGGGATCATGGACGGTGAGATGCTGGAACTGGATGCCCCTGACGGTCCAGGACAGGTGGCTTTGTATCATGGTACGGATCCAGCCTTTTTGACATCGTTGATTCAAGGCGGCTCCTATCGGGTGGTGGTGAGCGGTCATACCCACCGGCCCAAAAACCAAATGGTTGGAAAAACTCTGGTATTAAACCCAGGGACAGCGCATGGATTCAGACAACACGCCACAGTGATGATTTACGACACAGTGTTGCATGCCGCTGAATTGATCGATTTGTCACAAAACCTAACCATTTGAATGTTTTGGAAAATCAAAACCTTGGGGGGCGGTGAACCGCCCCCCAAACCCCCCACCCTTTTTTTTTATTTTTTTTATTTTTTTATTTTTTTTTAATTATTAAAAAAAAGAGGGGGTCTGGGGGATTCATCCCCCAGGGTTTTGCCTTTGACGTTTTGCTTTGAAGGCATTCTATTTTCATGCTTTTACAGGAGGCCGCAATCGGTCCAACGTGGAATTCGCCAAGAAACCCTTTTTTTTTGTAGTCGATGACGACCCTGTTACACGCCTCATGTTGTGTCGATTTTTGGAGAAGCTTGGTTATGTCGCCATGGCCTTTGCCAATGGGGCATTAGCCACAGAGGCGTTTGATCAAGGATTGCCTGATGTGGTTCTGATGGATGCCAAAATGCCGGTGATGGACGGTTTCGAGGCCTGTCATCGGATGAAGGCCCGACCGGATGCCCGACAGATACCGGTGTTGATGATCACGGGATTGAATGATGACGAATCTGTGGATCGCGCTTACGAGGCCGGGGCAGCCGATTTCATCACCAAGCCGATCCACTGGGCCATATTACGCAACCGGGTTCATTATCTGCTCAACAACATTGAAGCCGAACGCAAACTGACTGTGGCAGCCCAGGTGTTTGACAACACCAGCGAAGGGATTGCCGTGACCAATGCCCGCGCCGTGATTCAGTCGGTCAATCCGGCCTTTACTCGAATCACCGGCTACGAGTCCCACGAGGTGGTGGGGAAGAATATGAATATACTCAAATCCGGGCGACACAGTAATGAATTTTACAGTAAAATGTGGGATACCCTTATTACTGAAGGTCAATGGCAGGGGGAATTTTACAATCGCCGCAAAGATGGCACTATTTTTCCTCAATGGGCCAATATTTCATCTATTATAACGCCGAAGGGGCGAATTGAAAACTATATTACAGTCTTTTCCGATCTGACCGCATTGAGAGAATCCGAAGAAAATCTGTTGTATGTGACCGGACATGATGTCCTGACGGCCTTGCCCAACCGCCATTTATTTTATGAACGTCTCTCTTTTGTTCTGAACGAAGCCCACGAAGCCAAGGGCATGGTCTGGGTATTGTTGTTGGATCTGGATCGTTTCAAGGTGGTCAATGAGACCATGGGGCATGACGTTGGGGATCTGATGATCGTTGAAGTGGGTCGTCGTTTGTCAGCCACCTTGGGGGTGCGAGGCAGCCTGGGACGACTGGGTGGAGATGAGTTCGGTGTGATTCTCTCCAAGACCGAGGATACCCAATCCGTGGTCCAACTTGCCCAGACCCTGTTGGAGGCCATGCGCGTACCGTTTGAGATGTATGAAGTGGAATTTGTTCTGGGGGTCAGCATTGGCATCGGGGTCTATCCATTGGATGGGGATGATGTCAAAACCTTGATGAAAAATGTGGATGTGGCCTTGTATCACGCCAAAGAGCAGGGACGCAATAATTTTCAGTTTTATCGTAACGAAATGAATACTCGTGTCATGGCGCGCATGCTGCTTGAGACCAGTATGCGGAATGCATTGGAAAAAAATGAATTTTTATTGTATTTTCAACCCCAGATGGATCTGGCCAGTGGCCGCATGGCGGGTGTAGAGGCGTTGATGCGTTGGAACCGGCCCGGCCATGGCATGGTCGCACCCGGTGAGTTTATTCCATTGGCCGAAGAGACAGGCTTGATCATTCCCATGGGAACCTGGGCCTTGACAGAGGCCAGCTCACGGGCGATGAGCTGGTTTGCATCGGGTCATGCTCCGTTCCGGGTGGCGGTGAATTTATCCGGGATCCAGTTCGAACAACCCGATTTCATCGATCTGGTGACCAGGATCGTGAGAAGCAGTGGACTGGATCACCCGTGGTTGGAACTGGAACTCACCGAAAGCATTGCCATGGGGGATGTGGAAGAGACCTTGGTCAAGCTGCAATCCCTGGCCAAGGTGGGGGTGAGGTTGGCCATCGACGACTTCGGGACCGGGTTTTCCTCACTGAAATACTTGAAAAGATTTCCGATTCAGATGTTGAAAATGGATCAGTCTTTTGTCCGCAATTGTGCGCTGGAGATGGAAGACGCAGCCATCATCCGCGCGGTGATCGGCCTGGCCCACAGTCTTGGACTTTCTGTGATCGCCGAAGGTGTGGAAACCCAAGAGCAACTGGATTTTTTACGCACACATGGGTGTGATGAGATTCAGGGCTATTATTACAGTCGGCCCTTGTCTGAAACAGAACTGTTAAAATTCATCAAGAACAATGGTTGATGCGCGACACCTGATTGCAACAACTTTCATGTTGTTTTTGCTTCTGTTCCCAGGCCGGGCGCGGACCGAAACCCAACACCCACTTGAAGAACGTGAATTTGTCGGGATCCCGTTTGTACGGATTCCCGCCGGGTGTTTTCAGATGGGAAGTCCGATCACGGAATCCGGGCGCGACCCCGACGAAGGCCCCGTACACGAGGTCTGTCTGGACAGCTTCTGGATGGGCAAACATGAGGTAACCCAGGGGCAATGGATGGTGCTGATGGGACGCAATCCCTCCCATTTCAAGCTGGGAGAACATTATCCGGTCGAACAGGTGAATTGGGAAGACATCCAGATCTTCATCCAGAAGCTCAATGCCAGGAATGAGGGTCACTTCCGTCTGCCAACCGAGGCGGAATGGGAATATGCAGCCAGAGCAGGAACCACGACACCGTTTTGTTTTGGCAGTCAAATCCAGGCCGATACGCAAGCCAATTACAATGGCAAGACCCCTTACGGTGCTGGTCCCAAAGGGGTCTTTCGTCACAGCACCACACAGGTTGGAAGCTTTCTTGCCAATTCTTTTGGTTTGCACGACCTGCATGGCAATCTCTCGGAATGGGTTCAGGATTGGTATTGCGATGATTTTTATGGTTCCGTTGAAGGGAGACAAAAAAATCCAGTCTGCCGGAACGATGCCAGCGGCTTTCATCTCCTGCGTGGGGGCTCCTGGTACGACTCAGCCGTGAATCTGCGCTCTGCGGATCGAGGCTGGAGCACTTCAGACAATCGATATGCCAGCATCGGATTTCGACTCGCACGTTCTTTGGAGTGAGTGCGCGAAATTGGTTGCATTTTATTGCCATGGCAATTAAGATGATTGCGCATGTTGCCAGAAGACCCATATAGAGGGTTTGTTGCACAGCATGGCACCCTTGATCTGTACGGGAACTCTAAAAACCCAAAGGAACTGACGAAAGTGGAAAAACAAATTTTTTTCTTCGGAGACGGGACTGCGGATGGCGACGCATCCATGAGAACCATCCTTGGTGGCAAAGGTGCCAATCTGGCTGAAATGTCCAGAATCGGTATTCCGGTGCCAGCTGGGTTTACCATAAGTACCGAAGTTTGCGGATATTATTTTAAAAATAAAGGCAACTATCCAGAACAATTAGTGCAACATCTTGAAGCATCACTTGAACAGGTTGGACAGGCCATGGGCAACCGGTTTGGGGATGCGGAAAATCCTCTGTTGCTTTCGGTCCGTTCCGGGGCGCGGGTCTCCATGCCTGGCATGATGGATACGGTTTTAAATCTTGGCTTGAACAATGATTCTATTCAAGGATTGATCCGCCAGTCTGGTGACCCACGTTTTGTTTATGATTGTTATCGTCGATTCATTCATATGTTTTCATGTGTCGTCCTCGGTCTCAAACACGAAGCTTTTGAAGAAACCCTCACGCACACCAAAAAACGGCTCGGCAAACAGAATGACGTTGAATTGACTGCCGAAGAATGGCAAGCCCTGGCGGAACAATACAAATCCATCGTCCTCAACGCAACGGGTGCCCCTTTCCCGGAAAATCCCCTGGACCAGCTTTGGGGTGCCATCGGGGCTGTGTTTGATTCGTGGAATTCGGAACGGGCGATTACTTATCGCAAACTCAATGATATTCCAGAAGAATGGGGCACCGCAGTCAATATTCAAGCCATGGTGTTCGGCAACATGGGTACAGACAGTGCCACCGGTGTTGCATTCACCAGAGATCCGGCCACCGGCGAAAATCGTTTTTTTGGGGAGTTTCTCATCAATGCCCAGGGCGAAGATGTTGTGGCAGGCATACGCACGCCCCAAGAGATCACCCTGGATGGCAAAACCCGTACCCGCTCACCTTATCCGGCCATGGAAGAAGTCATGCCGGAACTCTATCAGGAACTCGTGACGCTGTATCATAAACTGGAAACCCATTTCCGGGACATGCAGGATATCGAGTTCACCATCCAGAAGGGTAAATTGTGGCTGTTGCAAACCCGGAATGGCAAACGAACCGTCCAGGCCGCCATACGAATCGCCCTGGATATGGTCAAGGAGGGCTTGATCACACCAGAAATCGCTCTTTTCCGGGTCAAGCCGGAAGATTTGAATCAGTTGTTGCATCCAACCCTGGATCCCAAAGCCAAACGCATTCTGTTGGCCGAAGGGGTGGCTGCATCTCCTGGTGGTGCGGTTGGCCGGGTGATTTTCACCTCGGATGAGGCTGTGATATGGGCTGCCAATGGTGAAAAGGTCATCCTGATGCGTGAGGAAACCAGTCCCGAAGACATTCACGGGATGCACGCAGCCGAAGGTATCATCACCGCTCGTGGAGGTGCCACGTCTCATGCGGCTGTGGTCGCGCGTGGCATGGGTCGTCCTTGCGTCTCCGGTTGTCACGACCTGGAAATCAATCAGAAAGACGAAACGTGTACTGTGGGCGATACGGTGCTACGCAAAGGGGACTGGATCACCATCGATGGCGACCTTGGGCAGGTTCTGTTGGGCCGCATGCCCATGCGGGAACCCCAGTTGACGGATGAATTTGATCTGTTCATGAAAATGGCCGATAAAAAACGGCGCATGAAGGTGCGTGCCAATGCCGACACCCCAACCGACGCGCAAGCTGCCGTGCGTTTTGGTGCGGAAGGCATTGGTTTGTGTCGTACAGAACACATGTTTTTCAAGGATAATCGCATTCTGGCCGTGCGCGAAATGATCCTCGCCCAGGACGAAACAGGCCGACGTGCCGCGCTCGCAAAAATCATGCCTATGCAACGGTCTGATTTTGAAGAGATCTTCCGCGTCATGCAAGGCTGTCCCGTGACCATCCGTCTGCTGGATCCCCCATTGCACGAGTTTTTACCCCATGAACCCAAGGAACAGTCGGAAGTGGCGGCTGTGATGGGCCTGGATTTGAAAGAGGTCCAAAGTCGGGTGGCGGGCTTGAAGGAATTCAATCCCATGTTGGGTCATCGAGGATGTCGTTTGGGGATTACCTACCCGGAAATTTATGAAATGCAGGTCCGTGCCATCATGGAGGCGGCTTGCAATCTGGTCAAGCGTGAAGGTTTTGTCATTATTCCAGAAATAATGATTCCTCTGGTAGGCTTGCCCAAAGAGTTGAAATTTTTAAAACAAAGATGTCTGGATGTCTGCCAACAGGTCATGACAGCATTCGATGTGCAAATTGAAGTGCTGATTGGCACCATGATCGAACTGCCTCGCGCAGCCTTGGTGGCAGATCAATTGGCTGAAGATGCGGAGTTCTTCTCTTTTGGAACCAATGACCTGACACAGACTACCTTGGGGATTTCAAGAGATGATGCCAATGTATTCATCTCCGAATACCTGAAAAAAGGTCTGTTGATGAAAGATCCTTTTGTTTCCATGGATCAAGACGGGGTGGGACAATTGGTCAGAATCGGAGTTGAAAAAGGACGTGCCGGTCGGCCTCAAGGAATCAAAATCGGTGTGTGTGGCGAACATGGGGGCGACCCAGACTCCATTATGTTTTTTGAAAGCCTGGGATTGGATTATATCTCATGTTCACCGTTTCGTGTCCCTGTGGCCCGTCTGGCTGCTGCTCAGGCTTCCATTAAAAAATCTTGATCTCTTCGAAAAAACCTTGGGGGGCGGTGAACCGCCCCCAAACCTCCACCCTTTTTTATTTTTTGATTCTTATTTTTTAAATATTAAAAAAAAAGAGGGGGTTTGGGGGATTCATCCCCCAAGGTTTTGCTTTTGACTTTGACTTTTTGCCCGAAAGGCCCATCTTCTACTAATAAACAAGGAGGACACATGCATCGTACAACATCATTCATACTAAAAGTGGTTGCTCTGGTTTTCGCCTTGACGATTGGCGCAGCCCATGCCGGGGATCCCCCCCATACGCCCACCACCCCACCGCCCGGAATCAATCTGGTGGATGCCGAGCAGTTGCAAAAATTGCAAGCAGCTGGTGCCATCGTGGTGGATGCTCGTAAAGCCGCCGAGTATGCAGAAGGCAGCATCAAAGGAGCCATTTCCGTGCCTTATGACCCGGAAGTGAGTGCCAAGGATGTCTCTTTCGATTCCACGAAAGACAAGTATGATTTGAGCAAGATTGCGGACAAATCAAAAACTTATGTCGTATATTGCAATGCCAGCACCTGCTGGAAATCTTTCAAACTGGCCACCGTGATGTCGAAAGAAGGTTACAAGAACCTGAACTGGTATCGCAATGGATTCCCGGATTGGAAGGCACGCAACCTCCCCCTTGAGTAACGCTTCCTCCTAAGTATCCATACAAACAACGATCCAACCCGCTTCCTCGGCTTCTCTGTACTGCTGGCCGAGGAAATTTTCATTTCTTATAAAAAAATTCAAGTAATGTCCGAGGAATCTGCACAATGATTTACACCCAAAAATCTCCTGCCCTGCTGATCATTGGGCTGCTCATCTTGTTGTGGGGTGGTCTGAATCAAATGGGCGCGTTGGACAATCTCCAATCCAACCTGCAACAAACTGCTTTCAAGGATCATATCGGGGTCAAGGAAAAATTCGACGCTGAACAACGGGTGGCGGCTGAACAGGCCAAAGCCAAAAATCAACCTGCTCCGGTCATGACCATGCCAAAGTCCAAATTCGATGAAGAAAAAGGATTTCAGGCCAAACTTTCCTTCATTTTTGGTGGGATATTCACCCTGGTTGGGTTGTTCATCCTGCTCCATACGCCCAAACAGGGCCAGTTGGACTATCTGATTTCCACCATTCCTGGTGTGGCCTTTATCATGATCATCGCCCTGCTTGTGCGCTGGGGACTTGATCCCATGTTTGCCAACTGGGGCAAGGCAGTCAAGGACTCAGGAACCCTCTCCTGGGACTTTGCCAAAATCTTCAACCTCAATTATGTGGTACTGGGGATTGTCATCGGTATTCTGGTTGTCAATGTCTTCAAAATTCCCTCCTGGGCCGCCAATGGAGTTCGTCTCTCCCGTCTTTTTCTCAAAAGCGGTGTGATCCTCCTGGGCACGCTTTACAGTGCCGCTGAATTGGCCCAACTGGGATCCATGAGCGTGGTCCTGATCGGTATCTTTGTGCTTGGCTCGGTGGCCGTCGTCTTGTTCATGGGAAAACGCATGCAGGCTGGCTCTTCCATGACCGGCGTGCTGTCTGCCGGAATGGGGGTGTGCGGAGTCTCTGCCACCGTGGCCGCAGCCCCGGTGGTCCAGGCCAAGGCCTCGGAAATCGCCTATACCATCGGCACCATTCTGGCATGGGGGGTGATGTGCATGTTTCTCTTCCCCACCATTGGCCATCTGTTCAATATGACCCCGGTACAGTTCGGTGCCTGGGCCGGAACCGGCATCCTCAACTCCGCTCAAGTGGCCGGAGCAGCCCTGGCCTTTGACCCGGATGGGGTGGAAACCCTCAAAGTAGCCGAAATTTTCAATATCACTCGTGTGTTGTTTCTGCCCATCATCGTGCTGTGGTTGGCGGCCTGGTATGTCAAACACGAGGAGAGCGCGGTTCAGGTGAACTTGTCCCATGTTTTGATCGGTAAATTTCCGATCTTTGTGTTGGGCTTCATTCTGATGTTCGCTTTGAGTTCCATGGGTCTGTTTGCCCCGGCGGGCCATTATCAGGGCAAATTCTTCAGTGGCGATAAAGTAAAAGAAGAAAAATTACTAAAACCCAAACAGGCCCGTCTGCTTGAGGCCGAACTCGCCAAAATGCGCACCCCGGAAGAGATCCAGGCACTCAAGGATTTGATCGCCAATCGCAAGCTTACCTCACGGGATCAAGATAACACCCTCAAAGCCGTGGCCAAAATGCCGACACTCGACACTGCCGTCAAGGGATTGCTGGAAAACGCCAGCAAGGCTGCATGGCATGACTCCCCGGTAATCAGGGCGTTCCGTGACTGGATTGCCTGGCTGTTTGCGTTGGGATTGATCGGTCTGGGTATGCAAATCACCGGACGCGCCATCAAACAGGCCGGAGGCAAACCCTTGGTGATCGGTTCGGTGGTGGGGACGTTGAAAGCTGTGGGATCTCTGATCCTGGTACTCATGTTCATTTCCCAAAAGGTGTGAGGTTTCCCATGGATGCAAATCATTTTGATCGAGGTTCGCTCTTATCCATTTTTTCCAGTGATCGCATGGAGGATGTCGTTGCCCTTGGGGTCGCCATCCTGATTGCCGTGAGTGTGGTCCTGGTGATGGGTCATGGTTGAACAAACGGCCCCCTCCCTGTTATCGGAGGGGGCCAGACGGATTTCCTTGCTGTTGGCCCATCATGGCACCGAAGGGGCACGGCGTGTCGAACCCATCGCTTTTCAATTGGCTCAACAATGGCAAGCCGAAATTGTACATCTCCTGGTGGTCCCGGAGTTCTGGCAGGACATGATGGGAGATGACTGGCTCAACAATGCCAGCACGCGACAGTTGTTTGGCTCTTATCTGGAAAATCTCCTCTCCCGTGAGGCTCTTGAACAGGTGCGATCCCTGGAAGCACGTTGTCAGGCATTGCATCTGGAATATGACGCCAGGATTCGTTTTGGTGATCCCACGACCTGTTTGTTGGAATACGCCAAAATTGTGCAACCAGCCATGGTGGTGATGGGTTCTCCACGTCCGAAAGGCGTACCTGGTTTGCGGAGTCGTATGCGGATCCTTGACCTGATGCGTGGTCTGACTGTCCCGTTGTTGATCGTTCCCTGGATCCATGAATGACGAAGAGAACAAGGCTTGGGTCACAATCCATCTGCCCTGGTTGACCCCTGGGCAAGTGGCGTTGATGCTGGATAATAATTTGGAGTTTTTGTTTCGACTCAATCCGTTCTTGCGTGTGGATCATTGGGAGGCGGATCTTGCGTGTGGGCGTGCAGGAGGGGTGATTCGTTGCTGTTTTTTTAATGAAATGAATGGATTGAATACTGAATACAGCTTGACGGCAGAGCCTGTGCCGCAAGGATGGCTTCTGCATTATGACCGGGGATGGAAGCGTTGTCTGGAACTCTGTTGGGAACCCCATGTCGAAATAGGCACGACGTTGACTTTCGTGGAATACTATCATCCTGTTGCCAATGAGGTGGAACGGACAGAACGACTCAAGGAAGTGGATCATTCCCTTGTGCCATGGGCACGGGCTGTGCGACGCTATCACCGTTGGCACACTGCCCTGGGTTGGTTGCCTCCTGCTCGATGGTATTTGGATTGGTTGCCCGTTCTTGCTCCACATCATCGGAGAATGGCACGTCTATTGATTTGGAGTTCTATTGTGGAGGTCTTATTGTTGTTTTTGATTTTGGGAACTTTCAGTTTGATCAGTCAGAATTAAATTGAAAAAAAAAAAAAGACCTTGGGGGGCGGTGAACCGCCCCCCAACACCCCCCCACCCTTTTTTTTTATTTA
>JAMOBH010000499.1:0-2751 GCA_039908085.1 Magnetococcus sp. YQC-5 | reverse complement strand
CTGGCGACACGAAGAATTGATCCCCCCTGCCGGTCATACTGGTTGATTGTTAGTTGCCAATGTCCCTGTTTTCAACAGACCGGAACGCCGTTTCTCCCGCAAGCGGTAACTGTCTCCACGAATCGTGACCACATGGCTATGGTGTAGCATTCGATCCAAGATCGCGGTGGCGACCACAGGATCGCCAAAAACCTCTCCCCACTCCCCAACACTGCGATTGCTGGTGACCAACAGGCTTCCTTTTTCGTATCTGCGCGAAACCAATTGGAAAAACAAATGAGCCGCATTAGATTCTAACGGCAGGTAGCCCAGTTCATCAACAATCAGAAGCTTGGGTTTGGAAAAGTGGCTCAACTTTTCTTCCAGTCGTCCTTCCATATGCGCCCTGGCCAAAGTTGCCACCAGGGACATCGCGGAGGTAAACAACACGGAATACCCGCGCTCAATGGCCTCCCGGCCCATCGCCACCGCCAAATGGGTCTTGCCAACACCAGGTGGCCCAAGCAGCAACATCGCATCCCCATTGGCAATCCATCGGCACGTGACCAGTTCACGCACCTGCTTTGGGTCCAGTGACGGCTGGGCATCAAACTCAAACCCATCCAGCGTGCGTACAAAGGGAAATTTGGCAATGCTGATCGCCATCCTGGATCGACGTTGATCCTTGCGTTCCACTTCGGCCCGGCAAAGAAACTCCAGGGTTTCCCTCAGGTTCAATTCCTTGCGAGCGGCTTCGTCCAGCAAGGTGTCCAGTTGATCTCGAATCGCTGTCAGTTGCAAGCGGGTCAGCATCTCCGCGAGGTGGTCATGATCGGTTGTCACCATCCAGCTCCAATCACCGTCTCATATTCCGACAATGGCCGCAACAAATCCGCCAAAACGGGACTTGCACCTCTCTCAACAGCAACAGAACCACCGGGTGAGACCATTAAACGCCCCATGATTCCCTGTAAATGAGCCTTGTTGATCACCCTCTGCCGGCATCCTTTGGATTCTGGATGGCGCGCCACCATGCGACCGCCGTGGCAGACACAAATTTCACCATTGATCACCTGGACCAGCACCTCGTTGCCAATCAGTGTCCAGGGGACGCTGTAGTGGTTCGTGTCCACTTCCACACAGCAATCATTGTGAACTTTGCGATGCAACTCGCGCAATTGCTGAAAAGGAGGTCGTCCATCGGTCGGTCGTAGTGCAAACGATTCGCTGCGCTCAAAACGCTCTATTGGTGGCTCTCCGGTCGTCCCATGCACCCTGACATCGGCAACTTCTCGCATCCAGTACTCCAAATGAGCTGGACCGAACCGACCCTTCCCCGCACAATTCTCTGTTTTTCTGGGAGCCATTTTGGAGAGTTCCCTGCTTTTCAACCGGTTACCGAGTGAGACTCAAAACTCTGCAACTTATTGAAAATAAACGAATAAATTTTTTACCGTCCAGCAAGGAACTTGTCCGTGTTTGCGAGATTTGCCGGGTCGTTGTTGGGCGGCTTGGCTTGCGCACAGACTGAAACGGGATCGCACACGGGTCGGCAGAGGAGGGGGTGCATATCTCCGTCACGTCCGCCGACCTGAGATTTGCGTCACGACTTGTCGGCAAATACCCCGTCCAGTGTCTGGGCATCAAATATCCGAAGAATCCACTTTTCCAAAGATGGAGGATCGGCCTTGGCAAGTTGTTCGTTGGTCCACGCAGGCAGGTCACCAAAACGTCGTTGCAGTAGGAGTCTCAGCATCTCTGATTTGCCTTCCGCTCTGCCATCCCGCAACGCATCCACCCGCGCCTGCTCAACCGCCCCCCGCGCATCCGCTATGGCAATACCGGCCTTATCATACATTTCAAGTTCCTCGGCCGTCATGTTGGCTGCCATGGCCATCTCAAAAGCATGGCGGAACGGGGCTGTACTCAACTTTTCAGGCACCTCCTGCAGGGAACCGGCATGCTTGATGAAATAGATCCACTTGTCGAGGACATCGTCTAGATCCTCCAATGGCTTGACGAATTTGGGGAGTTCGACAAAAAAGTGGATGATTTCCTGCAGATAAGAGTGTCCAGTGATGGTTTCGCGTGATTCATGGCAGGAGACGCAGTGGGTGAAGTCGTGGAACAGGACAAAATCAGTGATGGTAATTGCGATCACCTGGTTCAGCTTGGGATAGTCCTCACCCCGCTCTATCTGGTGCGCATACGCCTTGGCGGCATTGTATTGGATCCTCTTCAGGAAGGCGGCCACCTTCTGCACCTGCATCTCGACGATGTAGGAGACACCGCGATGATCCCGGCACTTGACATCCAGGATGGAATATTTCAACTCCCGGATCTTCGGGGCCAAAAACGGGTCGAGGATGGTCAACTCGGCGATACGCCGATCCCCCTCCAGTCCCAAGAGGCTCTCCAGGAAACTGACGAGGACGTCCTTGGCACTCTCGCTGCCGAAGATCTTCTTGAACGCGAAGTCGATGCGCGGGTCGATGAATTTCATGGGTGGGCCACCTGTTGATAGAGGAGGTTGAACCTCAAATCTCCCTGGATTCTACCTCCTGGGTGGAGGAAATGCCACCACCATTTCTTTCTGGAGGAAACAAATTTTGTTTACTTTAGTCGTTTATCAAGCAAGCAGGATTGGGAACCAACAGTTACACAGTGCCTGACAAAAATTTTTTAACACACTGATTTTCAATATATTTTTGTTGATTTTTGCTGGTGAAGTTGATATAATCACAGCAGAATGATAAAAGGCGTTAATGTCGT
>JAMOBH010000498.1:0-2751 GCA_039908085.1 Magnetococcus sp. YQC-5 | reverse complement strand
TCCAGGGGCGCCACCCCACACAAAGGTCGTTCGTCCATATATATTCCCGGTTGGCTTCCCACATGCTCGGCGGGGAGTCACCAAACTGAACCGACCTTTCCGTGTCCAGAGGAACTGGGAGGCAAGACACCCCTGGATCAAGGTGGAGTGGAACGAAGGCGGTGTCATGGGTGATGTGGAGCCGTTTTTTGTGCTGCGGGGAGATAGTGCCTCCAAACTGGCCCGGATGCGGCAGGAGACGTTGGAAAAATATGATCTGCATGGGGGCTACCTGGCCGCTTTCGAGGATGCGGAAGGCATTCAGAATTTCCTCAATGCGCAGCAGAATTATCCGTTGCTCAAGGGATCGCAGACTAACCTATTCAAATGTTTCCTGCCCCAGGCGTGGATGATTGGGCGAGAGAATGGTGTATCTGGATTTGTTCACCCGGAGGGGATTTATGATGATCCTAATGGGGGAGAATTGCGCTCACAAATCTACAAAAGATTAAAATCACATTTTCAATTTCAAAATGAGACAGCACTGTTTCCAATCGGCAATAGAAATAAATTCAGCATAAATATTTATCATTCATCAGAAGATTTGGTTAATTTATGCCATATCGCCAACCTTTTCTCTGCGAAAACTGTCGATGGCTGTTTTAAGCATGATGGGCGTGGCCCTGTTCCAGGAATTAAAGATGAAAATGATCAGTGGAATCTTCAAGGCCATGCTCGCCGCATCGTTCATGTAACAAAAAAAGAGTTGGCCCTGTTCGCCAAGCTCTATGATGATGCAGGAACACCACCAATGCATGCGCGACTGCCTGCATTGCATTCAGAGGAATTGGTGGGGGTTCCCGGTCATGCGCCAGTATGAGGCGGACACATGGTATGACGCTCAAGGCCGCATCATCTTCACCAACAGCAAGGGGCTTTCGGATGTGGGACTTTCCCGCGCCGAGTGGGAGAAGGTGAAGGGGATGACCACCGGCACGGTGGAACAGACCATCACCGATGACACACTCCCCAGTGGCCCGCATCAGCGCACCATCACCTACCACGTGCCTTTTGACAAGTGTGATCGGGAGAAGGATTATGAAACGGTGTGGGGGGAGTTTTCTGAAAGGGGGTACGGCGATGGCATCTAATCATTTTTTGCATTTCTGCACGTCAAATCGGGCTTTTGCCTTAGGTCAGCATAAGGCGTTTGTCCAAGGTGTTGAAAATCATGTGATTGCGGTTTTTCAGAATATTGAACAGGATGGAGAGGATTTTATTGAGCAGGAATATAATAGACTGTGTTCAGCCCCTGGATGGGAGGATGGACCAGATTGTGCCGATTTGGCTGAATTAGCCCAGGCCAGAGGGGAAGAGAACTTTCAAAATCTTTTGTTTGTCAAAGGGCAGATGATGAATCTGGCAACAGCCGGGCTATATCATCTGTGGGAAAAGACACTCAAGTCTTTCCTGGAACGAGAATCTCATTTTTTTCCAGATAAGTATTTCGGTGAAGACCCAAAAAAGACCATCCAAAAAGCCGATTTTTCAAAAATTCAAGAATGGTTAAAATCGTGGAATTTTTGCGAGCATCAAGACGCTAAAAATATTATAGATCGTCTCCATACATTAGTCCTTGTCGCCAATACGATCAAACACGGTGCTGGTTCTTCTTGTGAAGAGTTATTTAAGAAATGTCCCGATCTTTTCAAAGGTTCGCACCCACATCTGTTATCTGATGAGATTCTACAACTCACAAATTTAAGTCGTTCTGATCCTGACAATCTCTGGGTAACTCCTGAGATGTTTCATGATCTTGCTGGCATTATTGAACAATTCTGGAATGCAATGCCAGAACGGATTGAAATTACCAACAAAAATAGAAAAATTAATATTATTTTGTCTCAGAATGCTTTGCGGCGCATGTTTGAGCAAAGCATATCTATGGCCGATATTCGCGGCACATTGAATAAAAATCATGTGATTGAGGCTAATCCGGAAAATACCCCTTACTCAAGCAGCTTGCTGTTGTGGCGTGTCAAGAACTGCACGCCCATGCATGTAGCCGTGGCGGAAAATAGCGGAAACGGACAGAAAATCATCATTACCGTTTACCACCCAAATCCGACCTTGTGGTTTGTCGGATTGGAGCACTCGGAGGAACAGACCATGAAATGCGCAGTTTGCAAACACGGAGAGACCAGACCGGGCACGGTCAGCGTGACCCTGGAACGCAGAGGGGCCACCTTGGTGTTTCGCGAGGTGCCAGCCTTGGTCTGTGATAATTGCGGCGAGGCTTATCATGACGAAGCGGTGGCGATCCAATTGATGAAACAGGCGGAAGAGGCTGTGCGCGCCGGGGTTGAGATTGATGTCAGACGGTATGCCGTGGCATGAATGACAGTATCCTTGCCAACATGAATACCTGAAACGGAGCAGAATTGGCCATGATGACCACGCTTGAAATCAATGACACCCTGATGTTGACCGCTCAACAATTGGCGCATCAACGCAATCTGACCCTGCGACAGGTGGTGGAAACCGCCTTGCAGTCCTTTGTGGAACAGGAACAAAAAAAGGAAAAAGGATTCCGTCTGCGCAAATGTACCTTCCGAGGCAACGGTCTCCAATCGGAGATCCAGGAAGGCGATTGGGCGGCAATCCGTAAACATATCTATGAAGGCCAGGGCGCATGATTGCCATTGATACCAACATTCTGGTTTATGCCCATCGGGAGGATTCAAAATTCTTCCAGGCTGCGGATGCCCGGAT
>JAMOBH010000128.1:0-14269 GCA_039908085.1 Magnetococcus sp. YQC-5 | reverse complement strand
TCTAAGCCTCTGAAAAGGGTATCGACCATATCCGATTCTATCCTCGCCCCCATTCTGACACATTTTCATCCTCCAGGGTGGCAAAAATTTGCCATGCTGTTTTTTTTATATTTTTTTGTTTGTTTTGAAATTATTAAAAAAAAAGAGGGGGTGTTGGGGGATTCATCCCCCAAGGTCTTGCTTTTCAGATTTCCCAACGTCCATCCGACCGACGACAAGCGGTTTTGACCACGGTTTCTCTTTTGCCATTGATCATGGAGACGATTTCCGCCTGTCGGCAATCGCGTCCATCAGCCTGATAAGCCGGCATTGGAGTGACGGCGTATTCAGCACGGGTATCTGGATTGACCCAGGTGGATGTTTTTTTGGAAGGAAGGGTTTCCAGTGCCTGACTGAATTTTTCCTTGTCATTTTTGTCCATTTCATTGCCAACGGCATAGCCAACCAGACTGCCAACCGCCATGCCGATCAAGGCGTTTTGTGCCCGGTTTTTTCCTGGGCCGAGCAGACTGCCCGCCAACCCCCCTCCCAAGGCACCAATGCCAGCCCCTTGTTGCCCCATGGTTTCCATACACCCGGAAAGCAGGGGGGCGGCCAGCAAAACAACCACTGCGGGAATCACGGGCAGACGTCCGATGAATGACCGCTTGATACGCATGACAGAAAAAGGTCCAATCATGTCTTATTCTCCGTAAGCAACCTTTAAGACGTCAAAACTTTATTGTTCTTTTGATACTTATATGCAAAAATTATCCCGCATTCTCTTGCCAAAGTCAATCAAAAACTGCTAAAAAACAGATACCAGATCGACATGCGGTCCGCATGCCAAGGTTTGAAACATGGATCCTTTTTCGGTAGTCATGCATGAGCATCAATCACGCCAAACCCACTGCAAACGAATCAACGCCGCTTCATCGACAGATGCATTCCCAATGCACCCACGAACTGTGGGATCCCCAGGGGCCTTGGATCATTCTGATCGTTGATGACGATGTGGATGTTCATACCCTGACCCGCATGGTATTGCGCGACCTTATGTTTGCAGGCCAGGGGGTGACCTTTTTGAGCGCGTATTCCGCAGAAGAAGCAAAACCCATACTCAAAGAAAATCCTTTCATCGCCGTGATGCTGTTGGACGTGGTCATGGAAAACGACCATTCAGGTCTTGATCTGGTGCGACATGTGCGAGAAATCATAAAAAATAATTTTATTCGCATTATTTTACGTACAGGCCAAGCCGGACAGGCCCCGGAACCCCAGGTAATCACCGAATACGATATCAATGATTACCGGGACAAAAGCGATCTGACCAGCCAGAAGCTCATCACGGCTGTCACTGTGGCCTTGCGGGCCTGGCGGGATCTCAAGACCATTGAACACCTGGTCAACTCCCTGAGCAGGGAGCGTGAAAGCCTGGCCAGGGCACAAGCCATCGCTCATTTGGGCAACTGGGATTGGGACATCACCCAGGATTGCATGACCTGTTCCGAAGAAGCCAAACGCATTGCCGGGTTGTCCTCTGATCGTGATCATCATGGGGTGTTGGCCACCTTTTTGGCCATCTCCCATCCCGACGACCGCGCCAAGGTGGCACAAAATATCCAGCAGGCCATAAAAAACAAAACATCATTTGAATTCGACCATCGGGTACAGCATGCCGACGGTTCGGTACGATGGGTCCATGAACTGGGTGAGGTCTACCAGAATGACTTGGGTATTCCAGTTCGTATAGTAGGAACCATGCACGATCTGACCGCGCTTCGGACCGTGGAACATCAACTCCAAATCGCCACCACGGTGTTCGAAGGTGCCATGGAAGAAGCGGAAGAGCGCGTACTCCTCACAGCCAAGGTCTTTGAAAATGCCGTTGAAGGAGTCTTGATCACCGACAGTCAGGGACGGATTCAATCCATCAATCCGGCCTTCACGGTCATCACAGGCTACACCATCGAGGAAGTAGCAGGAAAAACCCCAAGCATTATACAATCCGGAATGCATGATGCCGATTTTTATGACACCATGTGGAAAGATATTCTGGGAACCTCTGGGGCTTGGCGTGGCGAAATCTGGAACAGACGTAAAAACGGCGAAGCCCATCCTGTCTGGGAAACCATCACGGCCATCCGCGACAAAACCGAAAGCATCATCCATTTTGTGGCCATTTTCCAGGATCTGACAGCCATCAAACGGAGCGAAGAGGCGTTGCTGTTCAGAACCTATCACGACAGTTTGACCGGTCTGCCCAACCGTGTATTGTTTCAAGATCGTCTGCGGCAGGCCATTGGCCAGGCCGGACGCAACGACGACAAGGTTCTGACGTTGATGTTCGATCTGGATTGGTTCAAACATGTCAACAACAGCCTCGGCCATACGGTTGGCGACCACCTGTTGCAGGCTGTGGCCGAACGATTGAAACATTTCATACGCGAAGGCGATACAGTCAGCCGGTTCGGTGGCGACTCCTTCGGCTTTGTCATGCGGGAGATTCGCAACTTGCAGGATGCAGGGGTGGTGGTGCGCAAACTGGCGGACGCCTTGTCCAAACCCTTTCAGATAGATGGACATGACATCTTCATCACGGCCAGCATTGGCATCACCATGTACCCCAACGACGGCGAAGAGGCAGATCAGCTGATTCGCAATGCCGACATGGCCGTGGCGCGCGCCAAATTGGCGGGTCGCAACAATTATCAATACTATGCCCCAACCATGGCCGCAGAAGCAGAACACCGCCTGATGCTGGAAAATAATTTGCGACAAGGCTTGGAAAGGCAAGAATTTTTGTTGTATTATCAACCCAAAGTCGATTTTCATAGTGGTCGCATCATCGGCATGGAGGCCTTGGTGCGTTGGAGCCACCCGCAACAAGGCATGATCTCACCTGGGGAATTCATACCGGTCGCCGAAGAGAGTGGACTGATCATGCCTCTGGGAGCTTGGGTGCTTGCGACCGCCTGCCATCAAACCCAACTCTGGCGAGAGTCTGGTTTCCCGAAACTGAAAGTCGCGGTCAACCTTTCCATCCGTCAGTTTCGCCAAGCCGGCCTCGTACAGGAAGTCCAGGCTGCCATCACGGCCAGCAGACTGCCTCCTGAAAACCTGGAACTGGAAGTGACCGAATCCCTGATGATGGAAAGCCTGGATGACATCGTCGCCTGCTTGAATCAATTGAAGGCCCAGGGTCTCTCGATTGCCGTGGATGATTTCGGCGTTGGTCACTCCTCGTTGACTTATTTGAAAAAACTCCCCATTGATGTCTTGAAGATCGACCAATCCTTTGTGCGGGATCTGACGCTGGATTCTGACGATGCGGCCATTGTTTCCGCGATTCTGGCCCTGGGCAAAAGTTTACGACTCAAGGTGGTGGCCGAAGGGGTGGAAACTCTGGATCAATTGGAATTCTTGCGCCGGGAAGGGTGCGACTCGTTCCAGGGATTTTTTTTCAGCCGTCCCTTGTCTGTGGAGGCTTTCACGCAAATGCTCAAGGAGGACAAGCATTTGTGAAGCAGGGACGCGAATCTGGCTTCGCCCCACAAAGAATGAAATTCAGAACCGACCTCCTTGGCAGAGTTTGGGGCAAGAGCCACCGGTACTCAACTGGCTCATCACGCCCACGTTGGAGTGACAAATCAAAAAAGGAGTCAAGAATCCGACAAAGATCTGCTTGAAACAAATTGCAATCGCCGTTATCATGGCGATTGAAAGTGAATGCACTAAAAAAAACTCAGTCTGGAAAAGGATGCGATTGGCATAATGTTCAACTGGTCACGACCCTTGCGTTTGGCGCAGCATATTATGCGTGCCAATCTGGGCAGAGATGACCTGCCATACAAATTGACCTTTGCCGTCACGAATCGCTGCAATGCACGCTGCCAAGCCTGCCTCATCTGGCAAAGAAACACAGGTCACGATTTGTCGCTGGTGGAAATCGAATCCTTTTTCAAACAGGCCAATCATTTTTCCTGGATCGATCTGACTGGCGGAGAGCCGTTTGTACGACCAGACATCATCCCGCTGGTGACCATCATCCTGCGTCACTCGCCGCGCTTGTACCATTTGCATCTGCCAACCAACGCGGTTTCACCGAGTTTGACCATCCAACGTATTCAGGAAATCCTGACCCTGGCCCCCCACAAGTTGACCATCACTTTGAGTCTGGATGGTCCCCCTGCCCAGCATGACACACTGCGCGGAGTGGAAGGCAATTGGCTCAGTTGTCTGGAGGTCTATCGACATTTCGCCAAAAAACCACATCCCAACCTGGAAATTTTTTTTGGTTTTACGCTGTCCGATTTCAATCTGGGAACCTTTACGGCCACCATGCAGGCGGTGCGAGAACAGATTCCAGAAGTGGATCATCGTCAGTGGCACATGAATATCGCCCATCGATCCCATTATTACGGCAATATGGCCATTGAATTGCACTCCGATGCCAATCAAGCCGCATTGGCCAAGGAGGTCGCCGACTTTCGCGCTGCCAAACAGGGATGGCTTGATCCGGTCGCTTTTCTGGAAGGTCTCTATCTGACCAACGCCTTGAAATACCTGGAAACAGGAACGACCCCCCTGCCCTGCCTGGCCATTCGATCCTCGCTGTTTTTGACTCCAAATGGTGATTGTCTGCCTTGCAGCATTTGGAATCGACCCCTGGGCAACATCCGGGAATTTGACTGCAATCTTAAGGCGTTGCTTGCCGCAGACCGGGCCAGGGAGGCCGTGAGAGACATTCAAGCCAAACAATGTCCCCACTGTTGGACCCCCTGTGATGCCTATCCCACCATTCTTGGCAATCTTTTTCATGTTATCTTTGGGAGCCGTCGCGGATGAATTCTTTTACTATTGTCATTCCAACCCGGAATGAAGCACAAACCATTGCCGAAATGGTCTATTGCTGCTTGAAATTGACCCCTCATGTGGTGGTGGTGGATTCCTTGTCCGTGGATGGCACCCCTGAGCTGGCCAAAAACGCCGGGGCCAGAGTCGTCACAATCGATATACCAGGCAAAGGGGCGGCCATTCGAGGAGTCATCCCCCATATCGAAACCGGAATTGTCGTCTTCATCGATGCCGATGGCTCCCATATTGTGGAAGACATCCCCAAACTGGTGCAGGCTATTATCGATGGCCGGGCTGATCACGTTCAAGCCTCCAGACTCATGGGAGGATCCAGTGAACTGCATGGTTCGTTTCAGGAATTTTTCCGCCTGGCTGGAAGTGCCTTGATCACGGCCTGTATCAATTGGCGGTTCAAGGTTGCCATCAGTGACAGTCAGAACGGTTTTCGCGCACTCCGTTTGAGTCTTATTAAAGAATTGGATTTGAAAGAAGATTTGACGACAATCGAACAGGAGATGGTCATCAAGACCCTCAAAAAAGGGTATCGTCTGTATGAAGTCCCCAGCCATGAACACGCCCGGATTTTTGGTGACTCCAAAATCAAATTATCCAAGGTGTGGTTTCGCTATGGGTATGTGGTCCTCAAAAATTTGTTTTTTTAACCATGCACACCATGACACACAACGGCCAAACTCAAACCAATCATTCTGTCACACAAAGACCCAGAAACCATTCACGGTAATTGCTTGCAGAATGTGGTGCTGGCATCATCAACAATAACCATTACACAAGCTCTTCATACTTAAAGTTTGAGCTGTTTTTCAAAGTGGAAGAAAAAAAATGAATATCCTTGGTATCTGGGATGGACACGACTCAGGTGCGGCCTTGTTGATGGATGGACGCCTGGTCTGCGCAATCAATGAAGAACGTCTGACCGGAAGAAAACTGGAAATCATGTTTCCCCGGCTCGCCATTGCGGAATGTCTGCGTGAAGGCGGAATCAAACCCCATGACATCCATCAGGTGGCCTGCGCCACGTTCGATCCGGCCAAGACCTTGACCCGGTTATGGCCCCAGAGCAAAGAACGTTATTATCGTGTCAGACGACGCATGGATCTCCCCTCGCCCATGAACCGCTTCACCAAGGTGATCAAATATCGCCTGACCGAACTGCCCCCCAATCGGCTGACCCATTGGCTCTCCAACCGGGTGGTGCTTGGATGCCTCAAGGAAGTCGGTTTTGACAATCCCAATCTCGTCATGCTGGACCATCATCTGTGTCATGCTGCTGGTGCGGCGTATGGTTCCGGCTTTGCAAAAGCGGTGGTCATCACTTTGGATGGTGTTGGAGATGGATTGTCCGGGAGTATCAGCCTGCTGTCGGATGGACGTTTGCAACGCATTTCCAGCATAGAGGCCCGACACTCCCTGGGCATTTTTTTCGAACATGTCACCAATCTGCTCCACATGCGCGAGCTGGAAGACGAAGGGAAAGTCATGGCTCTGGCCGATTTTGCCCTGCCAGTCAAAGAACACCAGAATCCATTATTGGAAATGTTCCAAATAGAGGGTCTTCAGGTTCGGGCACGTTATCACGCCAATGAATTATATCGACGTTTGGCGGATGTATTGTGGCGTTGCACCCCGGAACAGTTCGCAGCCATGGCGCAACAAACCCTGGAAAAGCGCGTCCTGGAATTGGTCCGCAATGCCGTGGCCCAAACGAAAGTCAATCGGGTGGCACTCTCTGGCGGGGTGTTTGCGAACGTCAAACTCAATGGCATGGTCCGCAATCTGCCTGGGCTGGAGGGGTGTTATGTCTTTCCCCACATGGGAGATGGGGGATTGGCCTTGGGGGCTGCAACCCAATTGAGTCAATCCGCAACCCAAACTTGGCCAAACCTCTATCTTGGCCCGGACTATTCAGCCGAAGAAATCCAGGAAACGGTGCACAAGAGCGGTTTGTCGTATCGCAAGCCCGATGATCTGATCGGAGCAACCGTTGAACTGATTGGCAGTGGTAAAATTGTGGGCTGGTTTCAAGGACGCATGGAATACGCACCCCGCGCCCTGGGGGGACGCAGCGTATTGGCTTTGCCTGGCCTGCCCAACATCCGGGATCTGCTGAATCTGAAACTCAAAAAGAGATCCTGGTTTCAACCCTTCTGTCCCTCCATGTTGGATGAGGAGGCCAAGCGTTTGCTGGCAGATTGTCATGGCCCGCCAGATCGATTCATGACCAGCATCTATCAGGTACGACCTGAATTCAGGGAATTGCTCTCTGGTGTGACCAGTCGGGATGGATCGTGTCGTCCGCAAATGGTCGCCAGAGATGAGAGTCGTTATTCCCGTTTGCTGGTGGCCATCCAGGAGAAAACCGGTTGCGGAGTGCTGCTCAATACGAGTTTCAATGCCCATGGTGCCCCCATGGCCTGTTCTCCGACCGATGCCTTGGGTGCGTTTGCCGCCATGGGGATTGATCATTTGATTCTGGGGGATTGGATCCTGGAAAAATGAAGCAGATTGTTTCCAAAACGATCCCACAATACAAGCCCCAAGCTCAAAATGCTTGGGGTTTTTGTTACTGCGGTGGGTCAAGCTGAACAGAGTTACATTTCAAGGAAAACAGAATTAGATGACGTCCGGCATGTAACTTGATGTTTCGGAAATTTAATATTCCATTTACATTTAAGTATGATTGTTTATCGTTTATGATTTAAATATTCAGAAAAAATCAAAACCCTGGGGAATGAATCCCCCAGACCCCCTCTTTTTTTTAATAATTTTTTTAAAAAAGGGTGGGGGGTTTGGGGGATTCATTCCCCAGGGTTTTGCCTTTGACTTTTTGCCCGAAGGGCATCATGTTCTTGGTTCGCAGGTGCCATACGCCACAGAAGGGGGATGATTTTTTTGAGCTGCAAGGCTGCGGCAGTGCTGGTTATGCGAACGCTGGCGTGTGGAGGTGGGACAGACAGGGTTCCGCGTTACCTGCCTTAAACAGCAGAACAGTCTTCTGAATCAATGAGGATTGGGCTTGGTTTTTTGATCGTGGTGTCTCGTGCAAACGAGGTGCTGCGGAATTGGTGATCTCGCGCAATTATGGAAAAACGAGCATGCCGATTCCGCATTTTTGTTACAGATTTTCTTGTCTGGTTTTTGATAAGCGACTTACGAGAACATAAGCCGCTTGGCGGGATGTTTTTTGAAAAATCGAGCTGGGTGCTTGAAACACTAAAAAAAAGGAGATTGGCGATGTGTGAAGAGGGTGTGCCTCCTGCAGATAATTCGGATCGGGTGTTGAAGAATGCAGTGCCGGATCTTTATGACGCACTGTGCGAACTCTGGCAGAAAGGTATGCCGAGTGCAACGTCTTGCCCTAAAATATCAGCTATAACTGGTCGGTCTTCGTTGGCATTGGATGTGATCAATCTGATCAAGGGGTATGCGGATGTCTCCGGACGGGTCAATGTCTGGAAGATGTTTCATGACTATAGTACGGAACTTCAGATTGAGTTGGAGGGGGTTGCTTCCGTACTCAAATCCCATGAGGAAGAAAGCATTACTGGAATGCATGCGCGTGAGACTACCTTGTCAATCAGAGACAAAATCCAAGATTTAACAATGAGAATTGAAATGCGAATGAAAAACAATCTTTTTTCATTTTTGGTCTATAATGCAGATATTGATTATACCCCTGAAGGATCAAGAACTGGAACTCACGCCAAAGCGTTTAATAGAATCAGAGATTTTATTGCGCAGTATCATTACTATACTACAGACCCGCAGCGAATACAATATAGTGAACTGCGAGATATGCTCCGGCACTTTCGTAATTTCATCAAGCATTCGTTGGTGTATGCAAACGGGAGCCTTTTGGATGAGACTGGGCAGTTGGTCGCACTCTCTCAAAAAATGCGCGATAACCTGTTGAAGCATGCCCTTTAATAATGGTAGAAAGTGAATGATCTATGACTAGTTCCTCTTTTTTGAATGGCATCCCTTCGTTAACTCCCAGATCGATTATGGACCGTCACCTGACGATGATGGCAAGCAAGAATCTCCCAGACGTCTCGGAGATCGATCGGTGGCTTGAGGATGCCTGCCAAGTCGCATCCATGATTCAAAGACCGGAAGAGTGGCAGAGGCTTGAAGATGCGCATTTCTACTGGCTTGCCAAGCGGAACATCCTGATGAGGGGCAAGGATCTTTACCGGATCGTGGAACTGCCGCAAAAAGCATCATTTGAAAGCAATAGTCAACTGCACAAGATGCTGCTGGCCACTGCCGAGGCCAGTAACGATGAATCGCGGAGCAATCTGATTCAAGCCGCGTTGTTCGGCGCAAGCAGCCAATCCCGGAAGAAACCGGCGACTTCCCATGGGGACTCTTTGATCGCCCTTGCTGAAGTTCCCCTGTACGTACTGTCAGCGACCGCCCAGAACGCGATCCTGAAGCAGTTGGGATGGGATGCACTATGAAAAGCATCGGCAACATGTTGGAGTGCGTGCTGCTGAAAATCCAGCCGGGCAGCCAAGCGAGGATCATCAAGAGGATTCAGAACTTTTTCAAACGCCAGACATGCCAGGTCCATATTTATTGCATCCTGGGTGCCTATGACCTGCTTTTGCTGATGGAAACCGCCGATAAGCAGCCCAGGCCATCATGCAATGAGTTCGTTGCCAATGACTGGGATGGCATTCTGGGGATCGAAACCCTCTCCTTATTTGAGTTGATCGGCGATGCCTCTGCCGAGAAGCCCGTCATCGAGGATCTGCGCAAGCTGAACAAACTGTTTCTGTTGTTCCTGAAAGTCTCGCCGTTGATCATGCTGAGCAAGGGAGTCGGCTATCTGCAGCAGAGCGCGAAGTTCGTGCAATCACAGTTTGAAGGGATCCCGCAACGCATCTATCACTCATCGGCCGACATTGATCTCGTCCTGCTCATGGATGGCGAGGCAGAGGATGCAAGACATAGAACGCGCCAAGTGTTTGGCGGAGTCTGTGAAGTCAACAGAGAATGCGACACCTACTCCGCTCAGTTGATCAGAAAGTGGGATGGCTTGGCACCAAAAGCAGGGAGCAAGCATATCCCGATGTTTCAAGGCCTGCAGATCTTTCCTGGCATTCAAGCCAGCCAGTTTCCCGATTTTGGTTTTCTTCGCGGCAGCGCAGCAAGACCGCTCTATTTTATTTCTTCCCTTGGCATCCGTCCGGATGCGATCGCCGTCATCTATCAGCATATCAGCCATGAATTGAATGTAACAAGCGAAAATGGAGGAAATGGCAAGGTCATCCGTCCCTTCGGAACCGACGCCATCCAGGTCATCACGGACAGCAGCGATGACTTGCGGAACATATTGAAACTTTTGGAAGGCAAACGCAGCAACCTCGTGTTTTCCTCGCAAACGATCATTGCCTATCCGCCGCGTCGTGGAGCAACGATGGCCGAAGTCTGTTGCAGCCTCAATGAAAGCCATCACAAAAGGCAATTGACCCTCCCGTTGGAACGGATTCGCAAGAACAAGGATTTTCTTTGCTCCAACTATCCGGAATGGATCACCATCTATGCGCAATTGGAGTTCATCCAGAAATATTTCCAGACGCACATGAACTCCCTGTATGCACATAGTGCCTTGCTGGATCTGACACAGGGCTATCGGGCACTGGGCGAGGAACTGACGAGGCTTCTGGCTGTTGATAAGCACCTCGATGGAGGAGAAGAGCCAATCTCCGGAAACAGACAACTGCAAAAACTGGCAGACCGGATCAGCATCCTGGCCTATGCCATGACCCAAAGGCTGCAAGGCAGTTTTTTGAACCTTCTGGAAGTCAATGACTATATCTCCCTGACGCGAAGCGGGGTGCATTTTGTTCTGAAGGCCGCGCAAGCCATACCCTATCACGCCATGCGCCTTTTTGGCGGCAGAGAACGCTATTCCGGGTACTGCATCATCGGTTACAGCAACCAGTTTTACCTCTATCCTGGCGATGTGATTAACATCCCGATTGATATGCAGTGGATGCCTGAATATTGGGGGGCAATCTTCCATGAGGTGGGACATATTATCGCCCGTCACAGGCACATCGTGCCGACCATAACGCGTGAGTTGGGTATCCATGATGTCCGGGGCGATGATTTCTTTGAAGAGAATTTTGCCGATCTGTATTGCTTCATTACCTGTTTCCATGAGGACTTCTCCTGTTATCTCAACAAGATGACCGGCCTGCTGCTGAGAAATCCACAGCGTGCGCGACAAAACTCCAGCTCTTTTTTGATGCGGATCTTCGTGCGGTTTTATGCCGTCTTTCTGTACGATCACCAGTCTGAAGAGAACCTGGATAACGGGCAACTGCTGGCCGAATTCTTGCGGATCATCAATCCCTTGCTGGTCAAATACGAGGTCAAGGAGATTGTCGGCCAACAAATCGAGCATTGTGGCAGGCGTGAGGAGATCGGACGCTACGCCACCTTCTTGCGACCGGTCTTTCAGAAGTTGCCGATTCTGCGCGGCGCGGCGTTGGAGGACAGGGTAAAGTTGGTGCAGAAGCGGATCGACAGCGGTGACGTACTCTCCCTGCCGGTCGATGAAATGGAACCCAACGTCATTCTTTACGCTTTCTTCAAGATAGCAAACCCATCCTATGCGCACCGGATCAATACCCTGATGCTGCTCAGGGTCTGCTATTCCCACGAAAGACAGCTCGCGTATCTGCCTCCGGGGGAAACTTTGGTCGTTCCTTCAAAGAAAATCCGCAAAAAGAAAAAAACGCGCTGTTCCGATGACGGCACTGGGTAGCGACTATTCTTGATCACAAGAGAGTTGATGTTTGCGGATAATAATTTAAACGCACCACTCCGATATAATTCACAAAGATGTTTGAAAAAATCTACAGATTGAAATAGTTCTCGTCAAATTTCGTCAACAGGTTATGTTAATTTCTGCTAATAATGGAGAAGAATAGTCGGAGCCCAGTGCCGAGGCTATATACACTATCCAAATTAATTATAGCAAATTACATGCCGGACGTCCTCTTACTCAGCAAACACATCATCCAGAGACTTGGCATCCACAAATCGAAGGCTCCATGCCTCCAATGAGGAGAGATTGGCCTGGGCCATTTTTTTATTGGCCCAGTCCGGCAGGATGCCAAAACGACGTTGCAACATACGTGTCAACATCTTTTGTTCGCCTTCCTCTCGGCCTTCCTCCCGTGCCAGTTCTATACGCCCTCGTGCGTCGGCAATGGCGATTCCAGCCTTGTCATAGAGATCCAACTCATCCTTCGTCATGTTGGCCACCATGGCTTTTTCAAACGCATGTCGAAAAGGCGGCAGATCCAGTTGGTCCGGCACCTGTTCCAAGGTCTCGGCATAACGGATAAAGTAGATCCATTTCTCAAGGATTCCGTCACAATATTCCAAAGTTTTCGTAAATTTTGTCAACTCAATGAAATAATGGACAATATCGCTCAGGTACGAATCTCCAGTGATGGTTTCCTGGGACTGATGGCAGGAAACACAATGGTCGAATTTCGAAAATAGAATAAAATCAGTGATGGTGACAGCAATGACCTGTTTCAGCTTGGGGTACTCTTCGGCCTTGCTGATCTGTCCAACATAGGCTTTGGCACTGTTGTATTGGATGCGGTTGAGAAATCCAGCAACCTTCTCCATCTGCATCTCCACCACATACGAGACGCCGCGATGATCTTTGCATCGCACATCCAGCACAGAAGTTTTGAGTTCTTTAATGCGTGGAGCCAAAAATGGGTCCAAAATCGTCAACTCAACTATTCGTCGGTCACCATCCAACCCAAGCAGACTCTCCAGGAAGGAGATCAGAATATCTTTGGCATCCTCACTACCGAAGATCTTTTTGAAGGCAAAGTCGATGCGTGGATCAATGTATTTCATGACGTTTTCCCTGCATTTGACCGGGCACAAGTGTCTGATGCTTCATTGTCCCGTGAAAAGAAGTTGTCGTCAATCAAAATCAGTCACACATTCCAGGGACATGATTCCCTTCAGGAAAAAAGTCAAAATCAAAACCCTGGGGGATGAATCCCCCAGACCCCCTCTTTTTTTTAATTTTTTATAAAGACAACTATACAAAGTTGAGTGCCGATCAAAACATCATCCACCATTCGGAGACGCCTGAAGTTTCTCCTGAAGCCGGGTCAACAAAGGCTCAATGTCATCCTGGGAACGAACGGCCTGCTGAAACTGGGCACGATAATTGGTCACCACACTCACCCCCTCAATAATCACATCCTCCACCTTCCATTCGCCTCCACCATTATGGTGAAGATAATAGGAGAGCTTGAACTGCCGATCTTTGGCGTGAATGATACTGTCCACCAATACGAGGTCATCGGCTTTGGGCATCTCTTTGACAAATTCGACTTTTTCACCATCATAACGTTCGATCATATTCATGTAGGTGTTTTCAAGCAACTGCCTGAACAGTACTATAAATCTTTGTTGTTGGCCTGGGGTGAATTTCACCCACACCCGACCCATGGCACTCTGGGACATGCGGGCAAAATCGAATTCCTGGTAAATGATGCGACGCAACATCTCCCGTCGCTCTTCCCGTCTGGCCGGGACTGCCAGTTCCGGATCCTTGAGAATGCCAAGGGCATGTTGCACCGAAGTGGACAATTTCCCCACAATGCTGCCCTGTGCAACCGTCACGCTCCATAATGACACGGGAATCAAAAGCACAACCAGTAACAACACAGGCTTGATCACTAAACGTCGCAACATGCGATGACTCCTTATTGCAAAATCTTTATTTAACACTGCCGTGAATGAATTGACTGATGAGTTCTTCAAAGTTGATGGCCGGTTCGGTTTTTCTGATCTGACCCTCGGCTTGCAGAAGCTTTTCATCCGCTCCCGGCGTGATGATGATGTAACGATCTCCAATCAAACCTTTGGTGCGTATCGAGGCAATGGCATCCTGCTGGATGGAAACTTTGGGATCAATCAACATCCGCACTCTGGCTTCAAAATCAGTACGATGCAATTCGATTTGATCAACACGCCCAACACTGACCCCCGCAATTTCCACAGCTGCTCCCACCTTCAGACCAGTAACAGATGTGAACTGGGCGTATATGGGAAGATGATCCCCCCCCACCAATTCCATTCGCGCTAGCCGAACCGACAACCACGCCAACGCCAACAGTCCAGTCAGCACAAACAACCCTACTGCAATTTCCAATCTGGCACTTCTCAAAGCTGATCTCCTCGTTCTCTTTTTTTGAACAGAATGCCTTACAGACAAAAGTCAAAAGCAAAACCCTGGGGGATGAATCCCCCAGACCCCCTCTTTTTTTTTAATTTTTTTAAAAAAAATAAAAAATAAAAAATAAAAAATAAAAAATAAATAAAAAAATAATAAAAAAAAAGGGTGGGGGGTTTGGGGGGC
>JAMOBH010000127.1:0-14280 GCA_039908085.1 Magnetococcus sp. YQC-5 | reverse complement strand
AGCGGTGAACCGCCCCCCAAACCCCCCACCCTTTTTTTTTAATTTTTTTTATTTTTTTGTTTTTTTAAATAAATTAATAAAAAAAAAGAGGGGGTCTGGGGGATTCATCCCCCAGGGTTTTGCTTTTGACTTTTTTGTTCGACCCGGAACCCAATCATGGAGATATCGTCCATTTGGGTCGAGTTTCCCTGATAGGTTTGCAAGGCGTGCATGAAGAGGATACCCTGTTTTTGATTGGGTTGACGGTGATGTTCTTTGATCAAGGCCTCGAAACGGTCGGTATTGAATGAATAGCCTTGATCCCCGCCGCACTGGTCATAAAATCCATCGCTGGTGAGATAACATTGAATCCCTGTGCCGATATCGATGAAATTATTTTTAAATATGAAATCAGGATTTGAATTTTTATAACCAATACTGTGACGATCTCCTTTAATTCTGTAAATTTTATCATTATTTACATAATAAAATGGCTGTCTGGCTCCTGCAAAGACGATCTGACCCTGTTTTGGATTGACATGACATAATCCCATATCCAACCCATCGTCACTGGCAGCATCCTGATACTCCTGGCCAAGGGCGGTACGCAAGGAACGGTTCAGTTGCATCAAAATGCTGGCTGGATCGGAAAAATTTTGTATGGTGATGATTTCGCGCATCAAGCTATAAGTTGTCATAGCCATGAGTGCGCCTGGTACTCCGTGACCAGTACAATCTGCCAAGGCGATGAGATAGCCCTCCTCATGATCTCGTCCTTGTCGAAACCAGTAAAAATCCCCACCTACAATGTCCTTGGGCTGCCAGATTACAAAAAAATCTTCAATGCATTGATTAAGTAATTCATGCTTGGGAAGAATGGCATTTTGTATATTCTTGGCATATTTTATGCTGTCAATTATATTTCTGTTAGCATTTTCCAATTCCAAAGCCTTTTGAGCCAGATCCTGGGTGCGTTCGCGGACCTTGTTTTCCAGGGAGAGATTCATCTCTTTCAATTCGTCCAAATAGGAGCGAATTCGATCAAGCATGCTGCGAAACACGCGACTTAATCGGGCGACTTCCCCATTGCCTGGAAAGGTGGGTATTTCCAGTGTAGCGATATTGGCGGTCACATGGTCCACAGCTTCGGTCAGGGTTAACAGAGGCACCGTAATGTGGCGCACGGTCACCACGACGATGATCACCCCGATGACCGTGAAAACCGTTCCCATCAGCCAGGCAAAGTATCGGATTTCCTGGAGATTACGGTCCATATCCATGCGGGAGAGGGTGATTTCGTGGTCCAGGGCATCGAATGTCAATGCCAGAACCATGGTCCCCCAGACATCCCCTGCCGAGTGGATGGGTCGGTGCAATTCCAGAACGGATCGTCCTTGCCAGACCTCCTTGTGAAACATCTGTTTGTCAGTAAAAACCAGTTTTTTTTCCAGCATGGCCTGATCACTGCTGAAGAGAATCTCTCCATTATGATTGGCGATGCTTAAATGGGCGAGGTCGGGAATTTCTTTGGAGCTTTGATCGACCACAGTACGAATATAAGTGAAATCATATTGAGCCAAGGCACGCTCAATGAGCAAATTCAAATTGGCCGTAGTGGTACGGGCCTGTTCGCGCATTTTGTTTTCGAGCAGGGTTTGTTTGCGCAGCAGTAGAGTTTCCAGGCTGTTTGCCTCGTGATGGATGAACAGGGTACTGACACTCACCATCAAGAGGAGAATCAAACCGACCAGGGGGATCAGGAAACGGATTCGAATACTGCTGTTGGATAAAAACATAGTCCTCTCACACTGAGATGATCCTGTCAAACTGGAGTCATGCGGGGGTATGGGGCACCAAGTTGAATTTCACCAGTTTCACTTCTTCCTGGAGTTCTTCTCCATATTCCATGGCCATGCGGTTCACAGGGTCATAACGCCAATTCACGCAGATGTCGCATTGGTTGCGTGTGATAGCATTCTCCAACAGTTCAAAAAGGTTCAGAAACATCTTGAAGGAACTGCTGTTGAAATAGATGATTTCCATATTGATTTCAATATTTTTCAGTCCGTCTTCGCACAAATGGCGTTCAAGCCAGTCAAACACCGGCCCATAGAACTGCGCGGAGTTTTCCATATACGATTTGCCTTTGATCAACAATCCGTTGTGCCCCTGACTGAAATGGATTTCCGGGGAGGATGCGGTTTTTTCTATTATCAAATCATCCATTGTCATGTTTCCTTAAATACCGACCTGAAGGAAAAAGAGGGTATGGGTTGAATCGATTGGGGTGAAACTGAAATCGATCTGATTCCCTTTTCTAGCCATGAGGATCAAGCCAAGGCCAGCACCTTTGCTCCCCTCCTCTGGATGGCTTCGACTTTTTTCTTTGAAATAGGTGCGCAACTGTTCTTTGCTCATTTCTTTTATATTTACAAGCTTTTTTTCTAGTCTTTGCATATCTATGGTTTTGATCAAATTGGCGCATGAAACGTAAAATCTATTATTTTTGTGGCCAATAATGACCATCCCCATGCCGAGTCCAGGTTTGGTTGGGTCAGTGGATGTGGTCCGATCTTGTGAATAGTTGATGATGTTTTGCACCTGCTCCACAAAAATCGAAAAAATTATACCAGTTGTGTTTACGTCGTGATATTCCTGTTCGACACGCACTTTCAAGGTGTTTTCAAGGGTTTCAAGCAATCCTTGTGTCATGGGTCCATGAAAACAAAAAATAACACCATCCTGTTTGGTTTTGCTGTAATAATCCATGATATTCTCATGCATGGCATGATCCTCCCGTAAAATTTCGTTGTAACAATTGTAACGGATTAAAAGCTATAAATGAATCTCAAGTGTTATAATAGACGTTTGCGCGCTCAATTCTATTCAATAAATGTATTGACAGCCCCCAAGGCTTTCTTGTTGAGCGGCAAGCCATATCGTAGGATTTTCTTTTTATTCAGGGCAATATTGGATCCGGCTGGATCTGGCACCCTTTCTTTGGGTGGGGGCATTCCTTTGGCCAGATTTTCAGCCAGCATGGCAGCCTGGCGGGCAATGGTTGGCAAATCCACTGACATCACCATGGTGGCACCAAACGGAGCGAATACATCGCTATAAGTAAAAATGGGTTTTTTGCGTGCTTCACCAAAATGAAAAATTTTTTCGACATTGTTTTTATTTGCAAGTACCAAAGGATCAGCGATCAGCCAAATGGCTTCCAGATCTGACAGGCGTTCCTCCAGGATCTTATCCAGCTGATTCACATCCTTGATGGGATATCCGATGATTTTGATCCCTGCATTGGCAGCTTCAATGGTGGCGAGTTCCACCCATTCCTTGTTGAATTGTTCGCTGTACAGGATGCCGATACGCTGCATGCCTGGAAACAGATAGTGCAACATGTTGACCTGCATGCCAACATGTAAATCATTTGAAATTCCGTAGGTGTTTTCATCCAACGGCAACCGACGCCAGTTCATAATCGACGAAAAGACCAGTTTGTGTTTGGTTGGCAGTTTTTGGGCTACGGTCAAGGCTTTGGTGCCAATGCAAAAGATCACATCCGGGGCCAATTGGTTGATGGATGCCTGGATCTGTTTGGTATCAACAGGCCGTGTATCGCCCCCCAGATCCAGGCTGGTATAAGAAAGGGTCAAATGGGCCTGAAATTCTTTTTCCGTGGTGGTGTATTTGACCACAGAGGCATCTGAATTCAGGATCAGAATGTGCCCGGATCCTGCCCAGGCCGAGGAGATGGGAGGCGACAATTGACATATAAAAAAAATAAATATATAAAATTTCATGACTTACCTTTCAAGTCGTTTTTTATCTTCCGCTGAGAGTGGACGAAAACCATCCAGACCAAGCATGCGCAACTGTTCCTCTGCAGCGGGGTCTGCTCCCATGCGTTCCAGAATGCCTATCAACGGTTTGGCAGGATCCATGGACGAGTTGGAAATAGAGACAATGGGCAACAGCAATTCGTCACTCAACGCCAGGACAGTTAAACGTTTGTGATGGGTTGGATTCAAGAGGGCGAGTTGCTCCAGGCTCTCCTGGGTGGTCAAAGCTGACTCGGCCATACCAAAAGTAACGGACATCAATGCATCCATATCCTTTGGCACCGTGATGATCCGCAAGGATGAGGTTACATCTGGATGATTGGTTTCCAGCATCTCCTTCAGGATGCCTTGAGTATACTCTTTGCTGGAAGATGATGCAACCTGTTTACCCCGTAACGCTTCAAGAGAAGCGATCTTTTTTTCAACCACAAGCACTTTTTTATGCGTTGAACCCCCTTTTATCACGCCAATCAGGAGTGGTTTCAATTTTTTTGCTTTCATCAAAGTTTTAAAATGCCAACTGGAAACGAGAAACAGACCCTCCTGAGTCGCGGTCATGGTTTGCTCGAAGGCATCCATTTTGCTGAATGGCGTAATATAAAATTCTCCATATTGCGCAAAGTATAAGTCAAATTCTTTTTTCAGAATGGCAAAATTATCAATATTGGTTTCAGGATTGTAAAAATAGAGAGTCTTTAGATTGTTGCTCCCCTCCAGTCTCCCTTGGAGTAAGGCGATCAGCAGGCAGACCCCAATCAATAAAAATTTATTTGTTTTAAAATATTTCATATCGTGGCAATGCGGCTTTTTGTAAATTTAAAAGAATGTGAGAACATCATTTTGATGGCATCCATGAATGACACTTTATTGTCTCAGAACGCACGGATTTTCGATGTTGTTTTTTTTCACGTTTTCCATGGTTCATCAATAATGTGTCAATCATGGGGGCAAAAGATAAAATATCCATCTGACAGGCTCGATCTGTCAAGCAAAAAATGCCTGATTGCACGGAATCAAGGAGGGATTGGGTGAAAACCCCGAAAACATGGATTAAAGATGTTGGAGAAAAAATCAGCATGCTGACTGAAGATCTTGAAAAAAAGCTGGATTGGACTTAATATACAACGTCCGAGAGAAGATATTCCATCAAATGTTACGTTAATTGAAGGTGCAGAGGGATTTTTAACCACACACGCAACACAATTTCACCAACCTCACCTGCAAGCTGGGTCACTGGTTGCTCTGCCAACGTGTTCAGGAACCCTTCATGAGAGTGGATGCTTTGGTATGTCATACAGAACCGTTTTCAATAAGGAAGAACAAAACATCCAGATGGCAACGGCCATTCTGGACGATCCACTCTATCATGACAATCCCTTGCGTCCCAACTTCTTGGCCCTGTTGCAATCATACAAGAAAATTTTGCGTCAATTCAATCTGTTGGTCAAGGTCAGTGACCGCCAGCAACAAACCCTTTTGACATTGAATGCCTCATTGGATGAGGCCAAACAGGCCGCAGATTCAGCCAACCAGAAAAAAAGCGAATTCCTGGCCAATATGAGCCACGAGATCCGCACGCCCATGAATGCCATCATTGGTCTGACCGGTCTGGCACTCAAAACCGAGTTGACCCCCAAACAGCAGGATTATTTGTCGAAAATAGAAGCTTCAGCCAAGGACTTGGTCCGCATTATCAATGACATCCTGGATTTTTCCAAAATCGAGGCGGGTCGGTTGACATTGGATCCTGCCCCTTTCAATCTAAGCGAACTCTTTGATCGACTGGGAGAAATGTTCACCATGCCAACCTCGGCCAAGGGGCTGGAATGGATCATCTTCACCCCGGACGACGAACTCTGTGCTTTGATCGGAGACCGGTTGCGCCTGGAACAGATCCTGATCAACCTGATCAGCAATGCCGTCAAGTTTACCCACGAAGGGCACATCGTACTCAAGGCACTCCCTGTGGAACAGACCCATGACCGGGTGGTGCTGGCTTTTCGGGTGCAAGATACCGGCATCGGCTTGACCAAGGAACAATCCGCCAAACTTTTCAATGCCTTTGTGCAGGCTGATGGTTCCACAACCCGCAAATACGGTGGAACCGGTCTGGGCTTGACCATTTGCAAACGCCTGGTCGAGATGATGGGCGGTCAGATCGCTTTGGAAAGCATGCCGGGCCAAGGCACTGTTTTTCATTTCACCCTCCCTTTTGATCGTCAACCCAATATCCCAACAACCTTGTGGAAGCATGATCTTGAATGTGTAAAAGTCCTGGTGGTGGATGACAACGACTCCTCCCGTGAAGTGTTGGAGCAGGCTCTGCACGCTTTTTCGTTTGATCCGGTTCTGGTGGATTCCCCGTATGCGGCTGTGCAATCTGTTGCGACGGCATCTCTGGCCAAAACTCCCTTTGGCTTGCTCCTCATGGACTGGCGACTCCTCGACAAGGAGGGCTTGCAAACCATTCGATTGATCCGATCACACGACAAGCAGATCAAAATCATGATCCTCACGGTTCATGGCTATGAAAATTTTAAATTCAATGATGAAGATTTCAAGGCGGATGCGTTTTTAGTCAAACCAATCAACCGCGTTCACCTGTTCAACAGCATCATGTCGGTATTCGGTCGGGATGCGTTCAGACGTCATGTCGATCAACAAGCCATGACCGACGAGATCCGAATCAAACAACAACTGGCTGGGTCAAAAATACTTTTGGCGGAAGACAATCGAATCAATCAACTCGTGGCCAGAGAGATTCTGGAAGGAATCGGGTGCAAGGTGACTCTGGCCGTCACTGGCCGGGAGGCACTCCTCCAGGTGGCTCGCGATGATTACGACGTGGTTTTGATGGATTTGCAAATGCCTGAGATGGATGGTTATGAGGCCACCAAGATGATTCGGAGCGATCCACGCTTCAAAACGTTGCCTGTTATCGCCATGACCGCCCATGCCATTGCTGAAGAGAAAGAGAGGTGTTTGGCTGTGGGCATGAATGACCATGTGGCCAAACCGATTGACAAACAACTTTTGTATAATTCCCTGTTGCGTTGGATCAAGCCGAAGTCCCATGTTGATCTGGACAAGATTGAACAAAAACAGCCTGAAGCCGTCACATCTGCTCTGGTGCTTCCAGATCATCTTCCCGGAATCGATATCTCTTCTGCCCTGGTTCGGGTCAATGGGAATCACAAATTGCTGACATCATTATTATGGCATTTCCATGATAATTTTGCTGCAAGTGGCACCGAAATTCGTCAATTTTTGCAGAGTGAACGTGAAAATGATCTGGATTTGGCCTTGCGTTTGCTGCATTCAATCAAGGGTATTGCTGGCAATCTCTCTGCAAGAGAGTTGTCTGATACAGCGTTACAGATGGAAAAAGCCATCAAACAAAACCAAAAGGAGACATGGTCCTCTTTGCTGGCACGGTTTGACGATACTTTGGATCAGGTCATCACATCGATTGGCACCTTGCCACCTGAACAAACCGAAGTCATTGAGATCTCTGGTGATGAAACTTCGTGGGATATGGAAAAAATCACACCTTTACTCTGTCAGCTTGCGTTGCTACTGCGTGGGGGAAATATTGAGGCCCAGGAGGTTTTTGATACCCTGAAACCCTTGATGGCAGGTGCAGCACCAGATATATGTAAGCTTATGAAGAGTATTGGACGCCAGATGGACGATCTCTCCTTTTTGGATGCATTCCACCAGTTGGAGGCGGTCGCAGAGCTGTTGGGAATCTCATTGCCTCCCATAGATCAGTCTCATGATGCCGACTGACACAAAACCAAATGGTGATGGTTCAGCCTGTATATGATCCATAATTTTGAAATTTGGTGATATTAGTTATGAAAACAGTCATGCAAAAAGTGACCGAGGCCTCTGTGACTGTGGATGGGGAACTCGTGGGAAAGATTGGATCGGGATTGTTGATTTTTTTGGCTGTGGAACGGGGAGATGGGGAGCGGGAATTGGCTCAAATGGTGCGCAAAGTGGTGGGTTTGCGTCTATTTCCAGATGAGCGTGGACGAATGAATCATTCCATTCTGGATGTCAAAGGTTCCGTGTTGGCGATTTCCCAATTTACATTGGCAGCACATCTCAATAAAGGGTTTCGTCCTTCATTTGACAGGGCTGAAGCTCCAGAACCAGCCAAACGCCTTTTTGATCAATTTTGTCTGCGATTGGAAGAGCAGGGCATTGGCGTTGCCCAAGGACGGTTTGGCGCGAACATGCGCGTTCAACTCATCAATGACGGTCCGGTCACGTTTTTTCTGGATGTCGCTCCTGAATCTTGATGCATTTCAAGATCTTCCCTGCTCCAACTGTTTGTCCCGCTTTGAAGCCGGAGCCTGCATGCCTGAAAAATCCAACACAACGTATTTTCATGGCTTGAATTTTCTGGTATACTTGGACAGCATTCTATATTCTCATATCACTTTAACGTTAGCTGCCCCTGGAATCACCTCATGCCATTCATTCCCCACACCCCCGCCGACCTTGATGAGATGCTCAGTCAAATCGGGATTTCGGCATTGGAACAGCTCTTTGACGAAGTCCCCCTCAACCTGCGCGCCCCTCCTTTGCATCTCCCGCCTGCACTCGGTGAAATGGCGGTCTCCCGACTCATGCGGGAACGGGCCGAAGGAGACGCGAATTCTCTTTGTTTTATCGGCGCAGGTGCCTACGAACACCACATCCCCGCCGCTGTCTGGGAAATCGCTTCCCGTGGAGAATTCCTGACCGCTTATACCCCCTATCAGGCTGAAGCCAGTCAGGGCACTTTGCAGGTCATGTATGAATTTCAAACCATGATGGCTGGATTGACAGCCATGGATGTCAGCAACGCCTCCCTCTATGACGGCGGCAGCAGCCTCGGCGAAGCGGTCCTCATGGCTGTTCGCGCCAACCCGGAGCAAAACAAAAAAATCCTCATCCCAACAAGCCTCCATCCCCACTACAGGCATGTGGTTGCCACCATGACCAGGGATCAGGGCATCGAGTTGATCGAAATCCCGTTCGATCCGGTCGAAGGTCGCATCCTGCCTCAATCCCTGGACCGATTGCATGGACAAAACTTCGCTGGAGTGGTGATCCAACAGCCTAATTTCTTCGGTATTCTCGAAGATGTGGACACCCTGACGGACTGGGCCAAAACAGAAGGTGCTTTGGTGATCGGCGTGGTGAATCCCATCAGCCTCGGCCTGTTGCAACCACCCGGAACCTGGGGAAAAACCGGGGCTGATATCGCTTGCGGCGAAGGCCAACCCCTGGGCATTCCCTTGAGTTCCGGCGGTCCCTATTTTGGCTTCCTGTGCTGCAAACAAGAGCATATCCGTCAACTCCCCGGACGCATCGTCGGTCGCACCGAGGATGCCGCAGGCAAAAAAGGCTTCATCCTCACCCTGCAAGCCCGTGAACAACACATCCGTCGCTCCAAGGCAACCTCCAATATTTGTACCAATCAAGGCCTCATGACGGTTGCAGCCACCATCCATCTCTCTTTGCTCGGACCGGCAGGTCTGGCTCAAACGGCTGCCACCTGTCATGCCCAAACCCTCTGCCTGGTGGAAAAACTGGTGGCCATTCCAGGAGTGACCAGGCAGTTCACAGCTCCTTTTTTCCATGAGGCTGCCTTGCGTCTGCCCAAACCAACGGCTCCAGTATTGGCCCAACTTTCACGACTGGGCATTGAAGGCGGCTTTCGCCTCGGAGAATACTATCCAAAACTCGACAAATCCATACTTGTTTGCGCCACTGAAACAAAAACTGAGGCAGATCTGAATCGCTTCGTTGATGCCTTGAGTTGGCTCTTGAGCGTGAAGGAGGCATGACATGAACGACACCATTTTTGCCTCATCCCGGCCCGGACGTCACAATGTCCATCAAGCCACGACAACGACTTCCCCAGCCACAGAGATCCCGGAACGGTTTTTGCGCAAAATCGCACCTCCATTGCCCCAGGTCTCCGAGCTTCAGGTGGTGCGCCACTTCACCCGTTTGTCCCAAATGAATTTTTCCGTGGATACCCAGTTCTATCCCCTGGGTTCCTGTACCATGAAATACAATCCGCGTATCTGTAACGTCCTGGCTGCGCTGCCCGGTTTTCTTAATCGTCACCCCCTGGCCGCAGACGAAACCGGACAGGGGATGTTGCGGTCGCTGTTTGAATTGCAGGAAATGCTTAAAGAAATTGCGGGTATGCACTCGGTTTCCCTGACCCCCATGGCCGGTGCCCAGGGAGAATTGGCCGGAGTGGCCATGATTCGCGCCTATCACCGCGCACGCGGTGATGACGCCCGCACCGAAATGCTGGCCCCTGACGCCTCCCATGGCACCAATCCAGCCACTGCCGCCCTCTGCGGGTATACGGTGCGGGAGATTCCCACCGATGCCCAAGGCAATGTGGATCTGACCGCCTTGCAGCAAGCTGTCGGTCCCCACACCGCCGGATTGATGCTGACCAATCCCTCCACTCTGGGGGTGTTTGAACCCCATGTCGAACGTATCGCCCAAATTGTCCATGAGGCTGGCGGCCTGCTCTATTACGACGGAGCCAATCTCAATGCCGTGGCCGGACGGGTGCGTCCAGGGGATATGGGATTCGATGCCGTGCATTTCAATGTTCACAAGACTTTTGCCACCCCCCACGGAGGAGGAGGACCAGGAGCCGGTCCGGTGGGCGTCGCTAAACGTCTTGCCCCATACCTGCCTGTGCCGATGGTGCAAAAACAAATCCTCGACAATGGCAGGGAATGGTTTTCCTGGCTGACTACAACCGATCTGCCTGACAGCATTGGCCGACTCTCCACGTTTGCGGGCAATATTGGTATATTGTTGCGCGCTTATATTTATCTGCGCGTGATTGGGGGCGAAGGATTGCAACGGGTGGCTGATTTTTCCACCCTTAACGCCAATTATCTCATGTCCCGTTTGATGGAGGCCGGATTTGTCGTTGCCTTTCCCAAGCGTCGCGCCACCCATGAATTCATCATCACCCTGAAACATGAAGCCACCACCTTGGGCGTCACGGCCCTTGATTTTGCCAAACGGCTTCTGGATTACGGGATTCACGCCCCCACCATGTATTTTCCCTCTCTGGTTCCTGAATGTTTGTTGATTGAACCCACGGAAACCGAAACCAAAGAAACCTTGGATCACTTTGTGGAAACCATGATTGCCATCCGTCAAGAGGCCCAAGAACATCCTCAACACTTACGCACTGCACCGCATGCGGTTCCGGTAGCCGGTCCAGGGGTCGGACGGTTGGACGCCACCCGCGCTGCGCGCAAACCGGATTTGATCTGGAAGGAGAACATGATTTCATGACGACCATCACCCGCCTTCATGCCCGTGAAATTCTGGATTCTCGCGGCAATCCCACAGTCGAAGTGGAAGTGACCACTGCCAACGGCTTCACAGGTCGGGCTGCGGTTCCTTCCGGGGCCTCCACGGGTACCCGCGAGGCTTTGGAATTGCGTGATGCCAATCCCAATCGTTATCTGGGCAAAGGGGTGGCCAAGGCGGTTGCCTCGGTCAACCAGACCCTTGCGCCAGCACTTTCAGGTATGAATGTCTTTGCGCAACGTACACTGGACGCCCGCATGATCGAACTCGATGGCACGCAGGATAAATCCAGATTGGGTGCCAATGCCCTGCTCGGAGTCTCCCTGGCCACAGCCAAGGCAGCGGCCCTTGCCTCGGAGCAACCGTTGTTTCGCTATCTGGGGGGTGTCAATGCCCACGTGTTGCCAACTCCCATGATGAACATCCTCAATGGTGGTGCGCATGCGGACAATACCGTGGACATCCAGGAGTTCATGATTCTGCCCATTGCCGCCACCAGCATGGCTGAAGCCGTGCGCATGGGTGCAGAGGTGTTTCATCACCTGAAAAAAGTTTTGGCCAAAAAGGGTCTGAATACTGCCGTGGGTGATGAAGGGGGGTTTGCACCCAATCTCTCCTCCAGTGAGGAGGCCGTGCAAGTGATCCTGCAAGCCATTGAAAACGCCAAATATATCCCTGGCGATGACATTGTCCTGGCGTTGGATTGCGCCTCGTCGGAGTTTTATAATGCCCAAACCTCTCTCTATGAACTCAAAGGGGAGGGGAGGGTGTTGGATCGTGACGAGTTGGTTGGATATTATCAAAATCTTTGTGATCGTTATCCCATTTTTTCCATTGAGGACGGGTGCGCGGAAAACGATTGGGAAGGATGGCGTCGCTTGACCGATACTCTTGGTACTAAAATTCAATTGGTAGGAGATGATTTGTTTGTCACCAATCCTGGCATTCTGGCGGAAGGGGTGCGACAGGGGATTGCCAATGCCATTCTCGTCAAGCTCAACCAGATTGGCACGTTGACTGAAACCCTGGAGGCCGTGGAATTGGCCAGGCAATCGGGATATCCCTCGGTGATCTCCCATCGTTCCGGGGAGACCGAAGACGTCACCATTGCCGATTTGGCGGTGGCGGTCAATGCAGGTCAGATCAAAACCGGCTCGCTGAACCGTTCTGACCGGATTGCCAAATACAACCAATTGTTGCGCATCGAGGAATTTTTGGGGAGTGCGGCTCGGTATGCGGGCAAACGGGCTTTTTTCAATCTTTTTCCTGGTGTCATCTGAAATGAATGGGCTTTGCAGGCGTGTTTATGATAAAACTCAACAGGTCTCTTTTCTTTTGTCCGTTTGGCGATCTGTCTCTGTATGCCAAACACCAGCCAAGGTGTGATCCAAATTATGAACGATTCATCTGACAACACGGATTCCACCGGTTTGGTCAAAATCGGAGTGGTGGCCAAACGTCTTGGCATTTCCATTCGGACCATTCACATGTATGAACGTGAAAGGTTGTTTATTTCTAGCAAGAATCGTGCCGGAACCCGCCTGTTCACTGAGAGGGATATCGAATGGCTTATCGAGATACGTCAGATGATCAAGGCCAGTATCAGCATTGCTGGTATTCGCGCACTGTTGGCTTTGATTCCGTGTTGGGATATAAGCAAATGTCCATATACATCAAGAAAGGCATGCCCCTCTTTGCGAGATAATCATTATCCCTGCTGGAGCAATAAAGAGAGCAAATGTTTCCAATCCACGGATGTCTGTCGTGATTGCAAGGTCTACGAAATGCGCTTCAACATCCGGGATTTCAAACGCCATAACGAAATACGCATGAAGACCGATGAGGAAATCAAAAAAGATGCCGATCCTTGAATCGGTTTTCTATGTAAGCTAGGCAAGGGGCATTGAACCGGTCATGTATGATTTCTTGTATACTAATCGTTCACACTTTTTAGTGAAAGAACATGGAAAAAAACGAGCCATTACTGAATGAAGAAACACCCACGGTGACCCAATCCAGTAAAGAGGATTGGCTCCAAATGGTGGAAACCAGTCGGGCCAGGGAACGCCTCATCCTGGAGCAATTGCTCCTGGCCAATCTTGAGGAGCAACAAAAAACGCGACGATCCAAAAATTGGTTTCGTTTTTTTGTTGCTGCATATCTTTTGTTTTTGATATGGATCAATATTTTTCAGGATATTGACTGGCCTACTTTGGCGGTCAAACGTAAACATGTTGCTTTGGTGGATGTGCGTGGTCCCATCATGGAGGCCATGCCAGGTGGTGCAGACATGGTCATCCAAGGATTGCAAGAAGCGTTCGAGCATTCTGATACAGAGGGGGTGATTCTGCGCATCAACAGTCCGGGTGGCAGTCCAGTCCAAGCGGGTCAGATTTATGATGAAGTGGTTCGTTTGCAAAAACGTTATCCTGACATTCCTTTGTATGCGGCACTGGAAGATATTTGTGCATCAGGAGGCTATTATGTGGCTTCAGCAGTGCCCAAAATTTATGCTGACAAGGCCAGCATGGTTGGTTCCATAGGTGTGTTGATGCAAGGATTCGGTTTTCAGCAAACTTTGGATAAACTGGGCATGGAGAGCCGTCAGATGACGGCTGGCAAACACAAGGCCTTTTTGGATCCATTCCAGCCTGTGGATTCTGGTCAAAAGCAGCATGCCCAGGGATTGTTGAACCGTATTCATGAACAGTTCATCAAAGCGGTTGAAACAGGTCGGGGGGGGCGTCTCAAAGCGGGTCGGGATGAATTGTTTCAGGGGCTGATTTGGACCGGCGAAGATGCGGTCAAATTGGGTTTGGTTGATGGACTGGGGTCTGCCTCCTGGATTGCCCGGCAGTTGATCAAAAACGAACATATGGTGGATTTTACCCAGAAGGAAGATCTGTTGACACGTATCACCAAGGGGGTGTCAACATCCGTCATGCAGGCACTGCCCAGCGCGGAAAAGGGTTGGCAATGGCGATAAAGGGTTCAGCCACCGTTCAGATATTTCCTGGGGAGGCGGTGAACCGCCTCCCCAGACCCCTCCACCCTTTTTTTTTATAAATTATTAAAAAAAAAGAGGGGGTCTGGGGGATTC
>JAMOBH010000126.1:0-14311 GCA_039908085.1 Magnetococcus sp. YQC-5 | reverse complement strand
ACCGCCCCCCAAACCCCCCACCCTTTTTTTTAAAAAATTATTAAAAAAAAGAGGGGGTCTGGGGGATTCATCCCCCAGGGTTTTGCCTTTGACTTTTTTCCCGAAGGGCATCATGTTTTAATCTGATATGATTCAATCTGTTTGTCTTTTGTTTTTAAATAAAAAATAAACTTTTTGAACTGTGGGGTGTGATTCATGGAACCATGCAAATTTAAAAATATTGGAGTGATTGGCGCAGGTGTCATGGGGGTGGGGGTGGCGCAAAACCTTGCACAAACTGGATTCAGGGTCATCTTGATTGATCTCTCCCGTTCGATTCTGGACCGGGCGCGATTGGAGATCACCAATAATCTGCGTTTTCAAGGTTTTTTCACCAAGGAAAAAGAGTGGCCTCCTCCTGAAGAGGTGTTGAAACAAATTGAATTCACCATCGATTGGCAGGCTTTGAAAAAAGCCGAGTATGTGGTCGAAAACGTGGTGGAAAAGGTGCCGGTCAAGCAGGAGGTCTACACCATTTTGGATGAAATGTGTCCTCCTGAAGCCATTTTTGCCGCCAACACATCAGCCATTTCCATCACCCGCATTGGCTCGGCCACCAAACGACCTGACAGGGTGATTGGCATGCATTTCATGAATCCGGTCCCGATGAAGCCCATGGTTGAGGTGATCCGTGGGTTTCACACCTCGGAGCAGACCGTTGATCTCTCCAAAAATTTTCTGCAACAGATGGGAAAAAAATGCATCGTCGTCAATGATTCTCCTGGTTTTGTATCCAACCGTGTTTTGATGCTGACCGTCAACGAGGCCATTTTTCTGGTGCATGAGCAGGTTGCCAAGGCTGGGGATGTAGACCAGATTTTCAAGTCCTGTTTTGGCCACAAAATGGGTCCGTTGGAAACGGCTGACCTGATCGGTTTGGATACCATCTTGTACTCTCTGGATGTTTTATATGAAAGTTTTAATGATCCCAAATTTCGTCCATGCCCTTTGTTAAAAAAAATGGTGGATGCCGGACTCCATGGCCGCAAGAGCGGACGCGGATTTTACGACTATCCCATCTGAATTCAACGATTCGACCATCAGGCTGAGATTATGGAAACCATCTTGAAAATAAAATCTTTTTTGGCCAAATTCATTCATGACGATGATTTGGCTGATGATGATGACTTGTTTGCCACCGGTTTGGTGACTTCTCTGTTTGCCATGCACCTGGTTTTGTTTCTGGAAAAAGAGTTCCAGGTCAAAGTCGATAATAAAGATCTGGATTTTGACAATTTCAGGACGATCAACGCCATTGTGGCCTTGATCGAGAAAAAAAAGCGTGTGGCTTGAGAACCTGATTTGGATACATCATCAGCTTTTGACGCGATTATCATCGGTTCTGGATTGGGTGGCTTGATCGCTGGGGCGCATCTCTCCCAGGCGGGCAGGCGTGTGCAACTCCTGGAACGGCATGACAAATTTGGCGGGGCTGCAACCACTTTCAAACGTCGGGATTTGCAGGTGGAGGTCAGTCTCTGCATCATGGATGGTTTGGATGACATGGATTTCAAAACTCCCATTTTCAAAAAACTTGGGATGCTTGATTCTCTGTCCATGGTCACGCCAGATGATTTTTTTAATCTGCGTCATCCGCTGTTGGGTTCTGATTTTGTCATGCCATTCGGATATGAGCGTGCTATCGATGTCTGCAAGTGCCGTTTTCCTCACCATCTCAAGGCCATTCAGACCTATTTTTCCACCATCCGTAATCTGCGTAATGCCAGAAACAATCAACTCATCCACCAGTTGAAATCAGGCACCACCCCGCTGAGTGATTTGGCAGACTGTGCATGGGGGGGGGCTGAAACCTTTTGGTCTGATGAGAAATTGACTGAGTCTATTTGGCGTGCCAACAAGATTTCCATGGGCCGTTTTCTCCAAGTCTTGTTTGGCAATGACGAGGCCGTCAAGTTTGCACTGTGCGCCAATCTGCATTTTATTGCCAGCAATCTGGATCACATCTCGTTGTTTGATTTTGCTTTGTCCCAGGCATCCTATCATTTTGGAGCGCATTATGCGCGTGGTGGTTCACAAAAATTAAGTGACCATCTGGTGGCTCTCATCCGCAATGCAGGTGGTGAAGCCTTGTGCAGAAGAGAAGTGACCCGAATTCATGTCCAGCAAAACCGGGCCGTCGGGGTGGAGCATCAGAAGGTGTCGGTGATTGCTTCTGGTAAGCCAGTCACCCATTCAGATCCGAAAAATTCTTATGCCAGTATTATTCTTGGTAATGCCACGCCAGGGGCTATCAAAAACATGTTGTCAGAACCAGAAAGGCAAGCTTTTTTCGCTCCCTATGAGGGCATACCAGCCACCACTTCGAATTGGTCGATTTATCTTGGTTTTGATAGAAAACCTGAATATTATGGTGTGGAACACTATGCCAATTTTATTTATCCAGAATGGCTCGATTCCATGAAAAAAATACCGGAAAGTTGCACGGTCATGGGGCTTGTACCAGGAAGCAAGATTCCACCATTCATGTTTTGCGATTATAGTCGTCTGGGTGAGATGGTGTCAGATAATGGAATCTCTCTGGGAGTGATGCACTGGCTGGATCAATTGTGCAACTGGGACTCCTTCTTGGACGAAGAAACCTATCAACTGCACAAAAAAAATTGGATTGGTGTGATGATTCAAGTGTTGGATCAAACGTTTCCTGGTATCAAAGAAAGTATCGTGTTTCATGAAATGGCTACACCCAGAACAGTGAAAGCCTATCTGAATGACCCGCTGGGGAGCGTTCACGGTTTTACAGATCCAGAATTGCTGAAGCTTGGCAAAAAATCATCTTCCGGTTCCAGAACCGGAGTGCAGGGCTTGTTGTTGGCTTCGTCCTTCGCTTTTGGTCCAGGTTACAGCAAGGCTGTTTTGGCCGGAACATTGGCTGCGGAAATGGCTTTCAAGGAATTGCAGAGAAGATGACCTCTTCAGGCAAAAAGTCAAAGGCAAAACCCTGGGGGATGAATCCCCCAGACCCCCTCTTTTTTTTTAATATTTTTAAAAAAATAAAAGATAAAAATAAAAATTAAAAAATTAAAAAAAAAGGGTGGGGGGGATTGGGGGGCGGTTCTCCGCCCCCCAAGGTCTTAGTTTTTTTTCGAAACATTGAACATGAAAGTGAATATATGATCAACTGGATAAAATGCAAGTGGCAAGGATTCAAAAAATGGTTACGAGATCATTTATTTGCATTAGGTACACTGTTTTTGGTAGGTTTGTTGATATTGATGTTTATCTGGCCACATATATTTATAACCATTCATGCGGGTGAGGCTGGGGTTTTGTATCGACGATTTGCTGGTGGAACGGTATTGGATCGTGTTTACGCTGAAGGTTTTTGGATGATATTTCCATGGAATGTCATGACCATTTATGATATTCGGGTACAGGCGATCAAACACGATTTCACGGTACTGAGTGCAGATGGTTTGCCAATCCACCTTATGTTGCTGATTCGTTTTCAGCCGGAATACGACACATTGGCTGTGCTTCATCAGCGGGTGGGACCGGATTATGTCGCAAAAATTGTGGTCCCTACAGTGGAATCGGTTATTCGAAAAAGTATTGGCCGTTTTCGTCAGGATGAGATCTATCAGACCAAAAAAGGTATTCTGGCTTCGATTGTTTTGTTGGCCATTCAGGAGGCGGGCAGAAAATATGTTCATATGGACGATGTGATCATTCGTACCATCGAATTACCGGCTTCCATTCAACAAGCCATCGAAAACAAGTTGGTTTATGAACAAGAGTTGGCATCCTATGAATTCAGATTGAGAAAAGAGGCGCAGGAAAAGTCAAGAAAAGAAATCGAAGCACAAGGCATTCAAACCTATCAAAAGATAATCGCCCAATCTTTGGACGAAAATATACTTCATTGGCATGGCATAGAAGCAACCAAAGCTCTGGCAAACTCTGCCAATGCAAAAGTTGTCGTCATTGGTTCCGGGAAAAGTGGCTTGCCCCTCATTGGCAGCATTCCCATGGAGGAGAGCGTGTCGGGCAAGATTACACCCAACACGCCTCCTGTTATCATTCCTCAATCTGTGTCGCAGGAACCGCCACCGACAAAAGAAGGGGTGGGGAATGAAGCCCAATCCATGAGTCCCACTCATGAAAAACCCGATGCCCAATCCATGAATACCACTCATGAAAATCCTGATCCCGCGCAAAAACATGTTCCAGAGATGAACCAGCCCCAAAGTGTCATGCCTCCTGATCGACCTGCGGGTGAGCCAGTCAATAATACATTGGAAAAACCCAAACCAAATCCGAAACCCAAACCATTGATTATCCGTCCATGAGTAATCAATTTTTATCAGGTCAATCAAAAGGTGTCAGGCAGAGCTGCGGGGTTTTGGTTTGCATATTGGCACTGCTGCTGGCTGCCTGTTCTGACCCTGATAAACAATCGGAGATCGCAAGGGCTGAATTGGCAGCGAAAGCCATGAAAGGCCACGACATCGCCGTTGGCGTGGTCTGGAATCAAGAGTGGAATGAGGATGATCTGTTTTTTCAAGGTGCCCGGTTGGCACAGGAGGAGATCAATCAACAAGGGGGCCTGGATGGGCATCTGATTAAAATTATTGAAGCATATGACCATGCTGATGAAGAGACCAATCTGGGTTCCACGACCGTGGCCCGCAAATTGGCAGCGATTCCAAACCTGTTGGCTGTGATTGGACATTCCACCTCAGCTTCAGCCATTCCCGCATCCATTACCTATGAGCATCAGGGCATTCTCTTCATTGCGCCTGCCGCAACCTTGACAGAATTAACCAACCATAATTTTCAGTATCTCTTCAGAACCATACCGGATAATATCGAGCAAGCCAAGAAAATGGCTGAGTATGCCAATAGCAAACACTACCGGAATCTTGCTGTCATCTATCCGAGTGATAAAGATAGTGAGCAAACCGCTCAAATTTTTATGGAAAAAAGCATAAGCAAATACGGTATCTCCATTGTCTATAATAAAATGTTTTCTGAAAAAACAAAGAATTTTAATACTATACTGTCTGAAATTTTGAGTGTTGGAGAGGATATCTCCAAACAACAGGTGGATGCCATTTATTTTTCCGGGTTGCTCGAACAGGCAGCTCGATTTATTTATGAGGCACGCAAAATGGGCATTCATACGCCCATCCTGGGAACCGATGACATGGATTCTCCAGAGTTGTGGCGATTGTCACGCGAAAAAGCGGCAGGAACGGTTGTCCCGACCGTGTTTTTCAATACTGTAGATACGGATGATAACACCAAGCTCAAGCACTTCAATGAGACCTTTGAAAAGAAATTTGGCAAGCTACCCGGCACCTGGTCTGCATTGGCCTATGATGCCATGCAATTATTGGCTTTTGCCATTAATGAGGCGGAAAGTGCCGTCCCTTTTAAAATCGCCACGGCGTTAAGATATATGCAGAAACCTTGGCGTGGCGTGTCAGGGTGTCACCGTTTTACACGAGATGGTAATATTGTTGGAAAACAAATTTATCTAAAAGAGATGAATGACCATGGACAATTTGTTCTTTTGCCTGGACAGGAGGCCGTGAAAGCGTGTGAATGAGTCATGCAGATCGGCAATAAAAGGATCGAACATGTTTTGTCAGTAAATGGTTTGTGGCTCGATCAAATCTATGGAAAAATCCGTCTCTCTCCAGGGTGCCGCCAAGTGACAACAATATCCCCGCAACAGAGGGATGGGGTGAATATGCCATCTCTGTGAAGGGGGTGGGGCAAACTCATGGGTCAAGGTTGCCTGATTCTGGTCGATCAACAGGGCCTGAAAGGGTATGGACAACCCCCTGCTGTCCGCTTTGACAATACTTTCGCGTTGTGTCCAGTAGATGAAAAAAGCCAAATCGCGGTTGTCGGCAGTCATGATGGTCTGCCAGGATACGGGATCCACCATGTTTTGAAAGTCCGTCAGTTCCATGGGGCGGATCTGCTCCAGATCAATGCCAATTTCTCCTTGTCTGGTCAGGGCACAGACCACCAGACCATGGGTGTGGGAAATATTGAAATAAATGGAACTCTGTACGGCGGGTTTGCCATGGCACCGGATATGCCAGTTGTGCAAGGTATATTCCGCTTCTCCCATCTCCCTCAATCCGTGTCTGACCAGCAATTTGCCCAGCAGTGCCGTGTGTCGATCTTGCCATCTTTTCAATCTGAGGATGTTGTCATGCAGGGAATCAGGCAGAAGGATGAGCAATCGTTGCCATTCTGTCGGGGGCAGGGGGTGATCAACAACTGACCAATAAATGCGAATCATGGGGGCAGGGCGGTTGGTGGGGGTGGGGCGAGAGGTACTATCCATCCATTGCATGATTTTTGTCCAGCCTTGAATGGAAATCCCAAGCATGGCCGGACAAATGATATGCAATCAGGCCTCCCCTTTCAAACCTGACAAGGGGAGGCGGTTCATCAAAGATCAGGGACGGAACAGGTCAATGATCTTGTTATGATCATAATCAGGATGTCCACCGACCATTTTCACAATGTTGGCCAGACGCTCATCCAGGGTTTCTCTCTGCACCTGATAGAGCAAACCCATGGGACGATGACCTTCCGCATCACCACGGGCCAATTCCATGGCAGCACCCAGATCCGTGGTGTCATGACCCTCTGGAACATCCCGCATCAGATCGCGATAATATTGAATGGTATCGATCCGGTTATAGGTGACGCACTGAGAGTAAATATGCACATAAGAGAATCCCTTATGTTCCAAGGCAGCCTTGATCAGGTCCGCACACACCTTGGGTTTGCCAGCAAAAGCCTGTGCGACATAGGTGGCTCCATAGGTCAGCATGTACAACAACGGATTCAGCGGGTCATCAGGGCCGCCGTAAGGAGTCGTATACGCCTTGAGTTCCCGACGTGAGGTGGGGGAATACTGACCCTTGGTCAAGCCATAGATGCCGTTGTCAAACAGTATATAAGTCAGATTGACGTTCCGACGGGCCATGTGGGGCATGTGACCGCCACCAATGGCATACCCATCGCCGTCACCGCCAGTGATCACCACCATCTGATCAGGACGCGCCAGTTGCGCGCCGATGGCCACTGGTCCGGCCCGACCATGCAGGGTGTGCATCTTGTAGGACTGCACAAAATAGGGCGTCCGGGAAGAACAACCGATCCCGGAGACGTTGATCAGGTTGGTGGGATCCACTCCGGCTTCGGACAATGCCCGCAAAAAGCCATTCAAAATACCGTGATGGCCACAACCAGGACACCAGACAACATTCACATCGGACTTGTAGTCCTTGGGCAGCATCTCTTTTTTATGCAACGCGGCACTGGACATCAGAGTACCTCCTTGGCTTTATTCACGATCATCGAGGGATTGAACGGCAACCCACCGCAGATGGTATAGGAAATGGGCTTGATGGACGTCTCGGCCCGAATGAAATGGGACAGTTGTCCCAGGAAATTGACTTCCGGCACCAGAATTTTTTTGCAGGTGGCAGCGAAGGCTTCGTATTCCGCCACTGGCATGGGCCACATCAGTTTGGGATAGAATCCCTTGGCTTTGATGCCTTCTTCCCGCAAGCGGGCCACAGCTTCGCGCACCACACCAATGGTGCTGCCCCAGGCAATGATACCGATATCAGCCTCACCCGTGCCATCCACTTCCGTGGGCTTGTAGGTCGTGACCACATCCTTGATTTTGTCAACGCGCTTGCGTTGCATGGCCTCATGATTGGCCGGTGCCCACAAAGGCGCGCCACTGGGACCATGTTCCAGACCTGTGGCAATGTGTTCCCCTCCAGGAGTTCCAGGATGGGACATGGGGGAAATGTTGTCACCGGTCATGGCATAGCGAAAATATTTGCCCTGCCCATCCCACATCTTGCGTTCAACCAGTTTGTAATTTTCCGGCTTGGGGGTTGGAATGGTTTGGGTGGAAAAGGCCAGTGAACCGTCTGACAAGAGAATCACCGGACATTGATACTGTTGGGACATGTTGAGCGCGTCCACGGTCATATCTATGCAGTCCTTGACATCCTCCACGGACAGGACAATACGAGGCGCGTCACCATGCGTGCCGTGAATGGCCAGGAACAGATCGGATTGCTCATGTTTGGTGGGCAGTCCAGTGGAAGGACCGCCCCGTTGCACGTCCACCACCAACGTGGGAATTTCACCCATGAAGGCCATGCCCAACAATTCACTCATGAGCGAAAGACCTGGACCCGATGTGGCGGTCATGGATTTTTTGCCTGCATACGAGGCACCCAACACCTGACCGAGGGAAGCGATTTCGTCTTCGGCCTGTACCAACGTGCCGCCCCGTTTGGGCAGGTGGGTGGCTACATATTTGGCGATTTCAGTGGCTGGGGTGATGGGATAGGCTGAGAAAAATTCCAGTCCGCCCAAAATGGCTCCCATACCCACGGCGTCATTGCCAGCAATGATGATGACATCTTTGGGTTCCTGGGCATCTGCCACGCGCCAGGAATCCACTTTTTGGTGAGCAGCTCCCAATGCCTTGCCCTTCTCGAAGGCCTGGAGATTGAACGCCAGGATATCTTCTCCCTTCTTTTTGAACTTTTTGGACAAGACCTGTTTCAAGGTATCTTCGTTGATGTTGAACAGAGCCGAAAGCGCGCCCATGGCCACCATGTTCTTGGAGCGATACGATCCCAACTCCTTGGCGGCTTGTGACATGGGGATGGCATAGGCTGTCACCCCTTCAGGGATGGCGTCGGGTTCGAAGTCGCCACCAGGACCATCATAGACCATGGTGGTCCCCGGTTTCAGAAGGTGCTTGTTCAACTCATAGGCTTCGCCATTGAACACGCAGATCACATCGAATGTATCGCCCTGATTGTAGACCCGGTCAGAACTGACCCGGATCTGATACATGCAATACCCCCCACGGACTTCCGCCGGAAAGGTCTTGAAGGTATACACCTCCAACCCTGCCCTGGCACAGGCCGCAGCAATGAAATCGCCTGTGGAGACGATGCCTTCGCCTCCTTCCCCGGCGACCCGGATGATCAGGTCATTTTCTTTTGACATTGAGAGTTCCTTTCCTTCTCGATAATTTTGTTTCTTTGCTCCGGGTCAGAAGCAAAGAAAAAGTTGCACCATCCTAGCCCTTGAGCGACTTTTTGACAACGATTCCCAGTTCAGCCGGAGAATGGGCGATATGGACTCCTGCATTTTCCAATGCCTCGAATTTTTCGGCAGCGGTTCCTTTTCCCCCGGAAATGATGGCTCCGGCATGTCCCATCCGTTTGCCTTTGGGAGCTGTGGCACCAGCGATGAAAGCAGTCACTGGCTTGGTCATATGCGTCTTGATCCAGGCTGCGGCTTCTTCTTCGGCGGTCCCGCCGATTTCGCCGATCATGATGACAGCTTCGGTTTGCGGATCGTCCTGGAACATGGAAAGGCAATCAATGAAATTGGTTCCATTGATGGGGTCACCCCCCAGACCCACACAGGTGGTTTGTCCCAGACCCTCTGCCGAGGTTTGGGCCACGGCCTCATAGGTCAGAGTGCCGGAGCGGGAAACCACGCCAATCGCCCCGACTTTGTGAATATGTCCGGGCATGATGCCGATTTTGCAGGCCCCTGGGGTGATGATTCCAGGACAGTTGGGGCCAATCAGACGGGTTTTCCTGCCTGCCAGGAACCGTTTGACCTTGACCATGTCCAATACCGGGATCCCTTCGGTGATGCAGACCACCAGTCGCACCTGGGCATCAGCGGCTTCCATGATGGCGTCGGCGGCAAAAGCTGGTGGCACGAAAATGACGGATGCGTCTGCACCTGTCTCCCGCACGGCATCTGCCACGGTGTTGAAAACCGGGCGGTCGAGATGCCTGGTCCCCCCTTTGCCTGGAGTAACCCCACCGACGATTTGGGTGCCATAAGCAATGGACTGTTCAGAATGAAAGGTGCCGTTGGCACCCGTGAATCCCTGGCAAATCACCCGGGTATTCTTGTCAACCAGAATACTCATGGAACAACACTCCCTTATTGAATGGATGCCACCACTTTGGTGGCGGCGTCGTCGAGATCATCGGCTGGAATAATGGCAAGACCTGACTGACGCAGAATCTCCTTGCCTTTTTCCACATTGGTTCCTTCCAGGCGTACCACCAAAGGCACCTTGACATCCACCTGACGGGCAGCGGCCACAACACCGTTGGCAATGATGTCACACCGCATGATGCCACCAAAGATGTTGATCAGCACGGCCTTGACGTTGGGATCCGAAAGGATCAATTGCAAGGCTGCTGTCACCGACTCGGTGGTGGCTCCGCCGCCCACATCCAGGAAATTGGCAGGACTGCTTCCTTTGAGTTTGATGATATCCATGGTGGCCATGGCCAGACCAGCACCGTTGACCATGCAGCCAATCACCCCATCCAGACTGATGTAATTGAGATCATGTTTGGATGCAGCCACTTCGAGGGGATTCTCTTCGTCGAGATCCCGGAGTTCCAGAATATCCTTGTGGCGATACAGGGCATTGGAATCAAAATTCATTTTGGCATCCAGGGCCATCACATCCCCTTCCTTGGTGACCACCAGGGGATTGATTTCGGCCAGGGAAGCATCCGTGCTGATGAATGCATTGTACAAAGCGGTCATGAACTGGACCCCTTTGCCCACCTGCGGACCTTCGAGTCCCAAGCCAAAAGCCAGATTGCGGGCCTGATAGGGCTGAAATCCAACTGCTGGATCAATGGCTTCCTTGAGGATTTTTTCCGGGGTGCGGGCAGCGACCTCTTCGATTTCCATGCCTCCCTCGGTGGAGGCCATCATCGTGACCCGGCCATTGCCACGGTCAATCACCATGCCAAGATAGAGTTCGCGAGCGATGTTGCATCCCTCTTCCACATAAATCCGTTTCACCTCTTTGCCTTTGGGGCCGGTCTGTTTGGTGATCAGGGTCATGCCGAGCATGCGTTTGGCCTCTTCCCGCACGTCGTCAACGCTTTTGACCACCTTGACTCCTCCACCCTTGCCACGACCACCAGCATGAATCTGGGCTTTGACCACAAAAACGGCTGATCCCAGTTCTTTGGCTCCGGCCTCGGCTTCAGCCGGGGTGTAGGCGACGTGTCCGCGTGGGACTTTCACCCCAAACCCGGACAGAATTTTTTTGGCTTGGTATTCATGAATATTCATAGTTTTTTCACCAGTATTTCACCCTTAAGTTTCGGTTTAAACCACGAGTCTGACGCAATACTGCAACCATGGGCCTTCGATGTGAGACGGGACAATATTTAGTGGTGATTATTATTGGGTACTTGCGCCCCAAACATTCAACAGGGGGATGTTTTCCCCTGGACCCTCTACAGTCGGATTTTTCCTTATGCATCACGAATCATACAGGTTGCACCGTGCCATAGCTTGGCAACAATTTGGGCGAGGTATGATCCGGTTTCAAGTTTGCGGCATCGAGTTCTTCCAGAAAAGCTTCCAGATGCCCAAGTCCCAATTCGCTTGCATGCCTGGCAGTCGATGCGAAATGGGCCGCGCTCAAGCCTGCGCGACGGCCAAAAACCAGTATTTCCAGCAAGGCATTGCCCATCAACCGATTGCAACCATGTACACCGCCCGTGACTTCACCGGCTGCAAACAATCCTGGCATGTCTGTGCTGCCATTTGGCCAGATGGTCACTCCGCCATTTTGATAATGCAGGGTCGGATAGGCCAACAAGGGCACCTGACGGATATCCAGACCCATGCGCTGATATTCGTGAAAACGTCCTGGAAATTCCCGTTCAATGGCCCCCAGGCCATGAATATAATCGATCATGGGGACATCCAGCCAGACCCCGACGCCACCGCCGGGCACGCGGACACCGTTGTCAAATTCGGTACATTCCCGAATGATGGCTGCTGTGGTCACATCCCGTGGTTCCAGCCCATACACGAATTCATCGCCATGGACATTCAGCAGTTGCGCACCCAAGCCACGAAATTTTTCGGTGATCAACAGCCCGTTCAATTTTTCGGGGAAGACCACGCCAGTTGGATGATACTGGCAGTTCTGCAAATCCCGCAATGGTACGCCTGCCCGATAAGCCAACACCAAACCATCCGCAGTGGCACCATAATGATTGGAGGTCGGAAACCCTTGCAGATGCAGACGTCCAAACCCACCAGTAGCCAATACCACAGCCTTGGACTGTACCACCAGGATATTTTTTGTTACAAGCTGCTCAAGGATCGCCCCAACAGCTCGTCCATTCTCGTCTGACAGCAATTCCACGGCTGGCGAGAATGGGAGTACGGTAATATTTTCCAGGCAGGCCATGCGGTCTGCAAGTACGCGCATCATTTCCAGACCCGTGACATCTCCGGCGGCATGCAAGCGTTTCCGGGATGTCCCGCCGCCGTGACGTACTTTCATACGGCCTGTGGGATACTTGTCGAACAGCATGCCCAGCTCTTCCAGCCAGCGCAGAATGCCAGGGCCTTCGGTCACCAGTGCCTCGACCAGATCAGGGTTGCTGGTGAAATGACCTCCGCCCATCACATCCAAAAAGTGCTGGGCTGGCGAATCACATTCATGATCCGCCACCTGCATGCCTCCTTCGGCCATCACGGTATTGGAATCGCCATGTCGCAACTTGGTGGCCACCACCACTTTGGCACCGGCCTCGGCTGCGGCAATGGCGGCTGCGGTTCCAGCACCTCCGCCACCGATCACCAACAGATCCGTGATGATGTCAGGCTTCAAAGAGCCCTCCTGACTGGCAAGCAACCCATAAGCAGATGCGCGTGGTTTGGCTTCCAGCAGATCCGCCAGTTCAGTTGGCACCATGGATCCTTTGGAGGGTCCGACAATCAGCGGGCGGCGACCACCTTCCCGAAAATCAGGATGCGCTTCAGTCAACAGGGCGCGTCGATCCGACAGAGAAAGGGATTCGATACGCTCCCCGCGTTGACGTCTGGAGAGACGTTTTTCCCGCGTCAGTTGTACCTGACGTGCGGATTTTCGCAAGGCTTCAGGAAAAACGTTCAAGGTGGTATGGGTCATGTAAAATACCTAAAGCAATGTATGGTCATCTGGCAGCCAAGTGCCAGGAGGGGCGTCATCCGGTTCCCGTTCCCGGCGTTGGTACAAGGCCTGAAATTCAATGGGATCCAGGTTTCGCATCCAGCGAAAAAGAGGGGTATAACGCCCGGATTCGATTTTTTCCACCATTTTGGTGAGATGTTCGGCTCGTGGTTGTTGATAATGGCCATGCCAACGTCGGGCAGCCAAGGCTGCATTGGGTTGTGACAGGCTGGAAGGACATCGCAACACACACAGGTAACATCCAACGCAGGTGAACGACTCTTTGACCGCGCCCTTGAGATCACCCCGTTTGATCATGCCGACAAACCCCATGACATCTATTTTCATGGGGCAGATTCGGACGCACTCACCACACATAATGCAATTATTTATTTCAGGATAAAGGCGTAATACATGAAAGCTTGGAGATTCATCTTCTGGAAGAGCCAGATCGTGGAGGACTTTTTTGTGTGGGACATAAGGCAGTGGCAGGATTTCCATGCCGTCTTGAACGATCTCCTGGCACATGAGGGCGGTTGAGAGTTCATGGGATTGGGCAGGGATGCGATAGAGAACCGCGCAGGCACCACAAATGCCGCCACGACACCCCACGCCCCGGACAAATCGTTTTCCTGCCGCTTCCAAGGCCGCCAGGATGGTCCGGCCTGCTGGAACGTCATAACTGGTTTCGTCAAACCGGATGGAGACTGTGGGGGGTGTTTGATGTGTATTAGTCAAGGTTCAAGTCATCGTTTGAGTTGAAGTTGGCATGTGTTGTTGAGCCACCAGGGGCGTCAGTTCGTCTCTTTTGGCAAAATATCTGCTCAAAATCAGCAACCATAACCTGAACCGGGCCAGGAATCAAGGTCGAATGGAAAGGGGGCTTTGATCAAAGATCATGGGGTTTTATTTATTAAAGTATATATGGATTCGTTTTTTTTGAAAATGTCATGAAGTTGCAAGCAACAAAAAAACTCATTCCTCAAGGATGCTTGCATAATTGGCTTGACGTCAAGGTCGTCTTCATACTTAGAATACAAGCGGATTGGCGCGATGGATTCTGCTAAACCCTGACCATCTTGGGATAGTTAGTTTTGGGGCTTCGCCCCAAACCCCACCAAGGGCTTCGCCCCAGGACCCCACCAAGGGCTTCGCCCCTGGACCCCACCAGGGGGATAATCCCCCTGGACCCCTGATAATAAAACACTTCACATCCCGAAATGGTTTCGGTTTAGG
>JAMOBH010000125.1:0-14326 GCA_039908085.1 Magnetococcus sp. YQC-5 | reverse complement strand
TGACCGAGAAGGTCACGGTCCGATTAGCCACACTTGGGTTGCTGTCGTTGGTGTTGCGATAGGTGATCGAGCGCAAAGCGGCTTCATAATCGGCCTTGGCAGCGGTGCCGGTCAGGGTCAGAGTGCCGGTTGCACCATTCCAGGATCCGGTAATGCCGGATTGATTGGTAAAAGAGAGAAGATCCTCACTGCCGAGATAATTCCCCGTAATCTGAACCGTGGCACCGACCATGGTGGTGTCATCGACATCGGCCAGACTCAATCCCGCATCCACAGGGGTTGCCGCGTTGCTTTCCGTATAGGCCAGGGGTGCCACGGTGGCTGTGACGCCGGGGGCGTCGTTGATGGTGTTCATGACGATGTCACGGGTGGTACTGATGCTCAAAGCACCCGCCCCCTGCCCATTGGAGTTGGTATCGACCATCGTGAACGTCGCAGTGCGTGTGAGCAGGTTTGGATTATTGTTGTTGGTATTTTGATAGGTGATGGAGCGCAGTGCGGTTTGGTAATTGGCTTTGGTGGTGGTGCCACTGAGGGTCAAAGTACCCGTGGCGGCGTTCCATGTACCGGTGATGCCGGATTGATTGGTAAAGGCAAGAAGATCCTGATCGGAACGGTAATTCCCGGTGAGTTGGACCGTGGCACCAGCCATATTGGTATCGTCCACATCGGTCAGGGAAAAACCGTTATCCAGAGCAACGGCCCCACTGCCTTCTGCATAGGCCAAGGGGGCAGCTGTTGTCAAAGCGGTTGGCGCATCGTTGACGGCTGTCATGGTCACATTGCGGGTTGCGGATGCAGACAAAGCACCGCTGCCTTCTCCGGTCGAGTTTGCATCTGTGATGGTAAACGTGACAGTACGTGTGGTGATACTGGGATTATTGACATTGGTATTTTGATAAGTCACAGACCGCAAGGCAGTCTGGTAATCAGCCTTGCTGGCCGCACCACTCAAGGTCAATTTGCCCAGTGCGGCATTCCATGTTCCGGTAATGCCCAACTGATCAGAAAACGAGAGCAGATCTTCGGTTGAAAGATAATTAGTCGTGATTTGTACGGTGGCTCCAGAAATCGTGGTGTCATCGACATCGGAGAGATTCAGGCCGGAATCAATCACCATGGCTGCGTCGGCTTCTGTCACGGCCAAGGCTGATCCGGTCGTCGTGATGACGGGTGCGTCATTGACGGCGGTGATGGCAATGGGGCGTGCGCCAGTGGCGGTCAATGCTCCGGCCCCGGTGGCGTCTGAATTGCCATCGGTAATGGTGAACCTGACGGTTCGATTGGCGAGGTTTGGTTTGTCTGTGTTGGTATTCTGATAGGTGAGTGAACGCAATGCGGTTTGATATTGCGCCTTGGTGGCTGTACCAGTCAGGGTCATGGTGCCGGTGGCGGCGTTCCAGGATCCGGTAATGCCGGATTGATTCGTAAAAGCAAGCACATCTTCGCTGGAGAGATAATTGCTGGTGATTTGCACCGAGGCCCCGGTCAAGGTGAGGTCATCGACATCCCCAAGGGTGAGGGTGCTGTTGACGGCTGTGGCGGCGTTGCCTTCGGTAATGGTCAAGGTTGTTCCACTGATGGCGATGGCTGGGGCATCATTGACTTCCGTGACAGTGATCGCGGCAGTGTCGCCAGTGACGCTGAATGCCGTGGTTCCGCCCCTGGTCGAGGCATCCACTTTGGTGCCGAAGGTGCCGCCGGTTCGATCCCAGGCAAAAAACGAAATATTTCCAGCTGTTGCCTTGATGGCATTGGGGCGAAAACGAAGCAGATCGGTATCCCGCAGGAGCAGGGCAGAGGTTTGACTGACAGCCCCCACTGCGTTCCATCCACTGCCTGTATTATACTGCCAGGTGCCATTGCCGCTGGTGAGTCCATACACGGCAATCCCACTGACAGCACCGACATCGATATCTCCAGCTCCGCCCAGCAAGGTGGAGACTGCGACTCCAGCATTGGTGGTCTCATCTTCGGTAATGGTGGGAAATACAGGAGTGACAGCTGAGTTCAGGGTCGGTGCGACGTTGATGTTGATGGTCGCCGTATCCGAGGCTGCACTGTAGGCGGTGACTCCGCCCCGCGCCGAGACATCTTTTTTCGTTCCTTGATTTCCCAGATTTTGAGTCTGATCCCAAGCGTAAAAGCTGAAACTGGCGGAACTGGTGGTATTCAAGGTATTGGGTTGAAAACGGATTTTGTCCTGGGGGCGTAGCAACAGGGCCTGGAGGTTGCTGACAGCCCCGGTTGCGGTCCAGGTGGTGCCGTTATCTGTGGAAAATTCCCAGAATCCGCCTCCGGTGCCGTTATTGACCGTATGGATGGCAATGCCTTCCAGGGGCGTGGTGACTGCGTCCACATCGGTGATGGAGGCCCCGACCAGGGAGGAGACCAGAGTGCCGGGATTATTGGTATCTGTATACATGATACTTGGCATAAGAGGACTGGCTGGTGTCAGAACCGGGGCGTCATTGAGATCGGTGACGGTGATGCCAATGGTTTCGATGTTGGTTGAAAAGGGAGTGGCCCCTCCTCTGGTGACGGTTGAGACCTTGGTGCCAGAGGCCCAGGTTGAGGAGGGTCCAGTCTGGTCCCAAGCCACAAACGTGAAGTTGAGATTTCCTGGCGAGGTATTATTGGGGGGGTTCATGCCATCGGGCAGGAGGCGAATGAGATCGGTTGAGCGCAACAGGAGTGATTGGGCAGAGGAAACCGTTCCGATATTGGTCCAGCTGACCCCTCCATTGGTGGAGTATTGCCAAGTTCCGTTACTTTCGACCAGGCTTTGAATGGCGATGCCTTCCAGAGGTGTGGGTGGAGTATCGACATCCAGATCAGTGATCAGGGCACCAACGAGGGCACTGACGGTCTGTCCGGTATTGGTGATGGCGTCCTCGGTGATGGTGGTCATGTTTACGGTTCCGGCATTGTTCAAAAGCGGAGCGGCGTTGACATTGCCATTGATGATGCCGGAAGCGGTACTGAAGGCGGTGGTGCCCCCACGGGTACTGGCATTGACTTTGTCGCCAGCCACACCGAATGTTTGATCCCAGGCGTAAAACGTCACAGTGGGCTGACCACTGTTGGACCCGTCGGGTTTGAAGCGGATTTCGTCGGTGGATTTCAGGAGCAAAGCGTTGGAGGGATTGAGTCCGCCAGGGATGTTGACCCAGGCACCGCCATTGATGCGATATTGCCATTTCCCGGCACCGTCATTGCCTTTGCCGATGATGGCGATGCCTTTCAGGGGGGTGGGGTCGGCATCGGTGATTTCGCTGGGGGTAAACAGGCTGGAGATCACTGTACCGGCTGGATTGACAGTATCGGTGCGTTCCACGGCGTTAAGGAACCATTGTGTTCCGGTCAACAGAGGGGCGTCGTTGAGTGATGTGATATTCACCGTGGCTGATGCGACGGTACTGGCAGTTGTTCCGTCGTTGACCTGAAAGGAGACCGTGCGTGGGAGGGTTGTGGGTGCGTCGCTGGTATTTTGGTATTTCACGCTACGCAATGCGGCCTGATAATTGGCTTTGGTATCGGATCCTGTGAGGGTCAAGGTTCCGGTGGCGGCGTTCCAGGATCCTGTGATGCTGGCCGTATTGGTGAAGACCAGGACATCTGCGCCACTTTGATAATTGGATGAAATGGTAATGGATGCACTTTGCATGTTGGTGTTGTCGATATCGGCGACGGTGATGGTATTATCGATGACCGTTGCCGTGTTGTTTTCGGTATAATTCAGTGTTGCACCAGCGGTGAGGGTCGGTGCATCGTTGACAGCAGTCACATTGACCGTGGAGGTTGCAACAGTACTGGCCGTCGTACCGTCATTGACCTGAAAGGAGACCGTGCGTGGGGCGGTGGTGGGCGTGTCACTGGTATTCTGGAATTTCACGCTACGCAACGCGGCCTGATAATTGGCTTTGGTATCGGATCCTGTGAGGGTCAAGGTTCCGGTGGCGGCGTTCCAGGTTCCAGTGATGCTGGCGGTATTGGTGAAGGCCAGGAGATCAGAACCGCTTTGATAATTGGATGAAATGGCAATGGAAGCACTTTGCATGTTGGTGCTGTCAACGTCGGCGATGGTGATGGTCGAGTCGATGACGGTTGCCGGGTTGTTTTCGGAATAATTCAGTGTGCTTCCAGAAGTTATGGTTGGTGCGTCGTTGACAGCGGAGACTGCGGTGCTGGCTGTTGAGGTGGCGGAGGTGCCTCCGCTGCCATCGGTCATGGTGAAGGCGATGCTGCGGGTGGAGGGTGTGGGGGTGGCGGTGTCGGAATTGGTGTAGGTGATATTACGCAGCAAAGCGGACACAGCGGTGGGAGTGGCATTGGCATTGAGTGAGATGACCAGATCATTGGTGCCGCTGCCGCCAGAGAAGGTTCCGATGAGAGTGCCTTCATAGGAGACGTTACCTCCGGCCACCCCGATCTGACCTGCACCGGCACCTTGATTGCGGATGGCCAGGAGATCTTCGGTGGCATCCCGGTTGGCGGTGATGGCCACGGTCAGGGTTCCACCGTTGAAATTCACGTTGTCGGCATCGCTTACGGTCGCATTGCCGCCCTGGTCGATTACGACAGTGCCATCACCTTCGGCATAGGCCAGGGAATCGCCGTGCAGATTGCCAAGGATGGGATTCGCAGAGGGCAGGACGTTGGCATACTCGGAACGGGCTTGGCCTGACACGAAGACAGAAGATTCGATAGTGCCTTTGGTGATTTCCAGTACCCAGTCCCCTCCTTTGTCTGCGGCCCCGGTGAGGTTGTTGGAGGCGGCCACGTCAGCACCGGTCAATTCTGCCAGACGAGAGACAAAGGCCCCTCCGACCATGCCATCGCCGACGTCGCAGCCATAAATCATGATATCGGCATTTTCTGACAAGGCCGATCCCCAATCCTGCAAGGCCTGGGTATGGTCTTCCAGATTGACAATATCGAGTGCGGATCCGCCCAAGGCCAAATATCCAGAGCTGCCATGGGAGACGATATGCAGTGATTCGATGCCTGAATGACCGGCCAGTGCTGAACGTATTTGTTCCACGCCATCGATATGAGGATCCAGGAGGACCACCTGGGCATTTTGGGGGAGATCCTTGAGCAGGGTTTGATAATTGTCCACTGTCGGATCAATGAAGATCATTTCCCGTGGGGAGGGGGAAACGGCTTCGGGCACGGGGGGTGGAAAGGAGGGGTGATCGCCATCGTGTCCGTCGTGATGGCTGTCGCCATCCGCATGGGGGTCGTGATGGAGGGCGGCCAGGGCGGTCAAGACGCCTGAGGCGTCGAACATCAGGCGTCGTTCCAGGCGCAGTGCCAGTTTGGATCTCCAGGCTGGTGCTGGAGCGGGTTGGGTATGGGATTGCGCATGCCCGGCATTGGCAGGTCGTTTGGACAGGATGTTGGTAAGCCATGCAAAGAGTTTCATTGCGCTACGCCTCCCAGGCGAGGTGAGGGAATTGTCTATTTTATATACAGTTTAGCATTTTTCATGCCAACGAGTAAAAAAATAATCTATTTTATTATCAATCAGTTACATGAAATCCCCGCAATTGAGTGACATTTTTTTTTACATTTTTATCCATTTATATTTTGTGACAAACCGGGCATCGTCTTATCAACTGCTTGATATTCATGATAATGTATAAAAATCAAAATCTTTTACACAAGGCATTGTGAGAAAGCCCCCTCTTTTTTTTACAAATTATTAAAAAAAAGAGGGGGTCTGGGGGATTCATCCCCCAGGGTTTTGCTTTTGACTTTGACCTTGACTTTTTTCCCGCAGGGCATCCATGCACCAAGAATCTGAGAGTATCTAATAACATACTACCTTCAATATGGCACGAATAGTGCATTAATTTCTGTGATTATGGAGTTCCATTAACCATGACGAGTGATTCGCCTTGAGCATTTTTCCGCCATTTCTGTATTTTTTTGCGACCAATCTTCTTGCCAAAGGACGGATATTGCCAGCTTTTTTGGTGATACTGTCCGTTTCCGGCTGTTCTGTCATCACGCCTGTCATGACACCTGCCGAGCAGGAACGGTTGGCCAGGCAGGATCAGGAACGCATGTTCAAGAACCAGCAGGCTTTGACAGGTCCATTGACGCTGCATGATGCCATGGCGCGAGCGATCAAATACAATCTGGATTTTCGTCTCAAGCGCATGGAAGAGGCTTTATCCAGCACTCAGGAGGAGGTCTCCCAGCTGGAGATGCTGCCTAAATTGACGGCAGCAGCAGGTTATTCTGCCCGTTCTCCGGTCAACGCCTCGGTGAGCCAGTCCATGAATACAGGAATGGTATCGGTAGAACCTTCAGTTTCGAGCGAAGCAACCACGAGTACGACTGATTTTACGGTGAGTTGGAATTTGCTTGATTTTGGTGTCAGTTATTTTCAGGCAAAACAGGAAGGCAACAAACGTCTGGTTCAGACCGAATACCGACGCAAGGCAGCGCACAATCTGCTCAAGGATGTGCGTTTCGCGTTTTGGAAAGCCGCATCTGCCCAATGGCTGGAGCGGGAGATCGGAACCATTTTACAGGCGTCCGAGGGGGCCATTGAGTCGGCCCGCAAGGTGGAAAAGGAAGGTTTGCGTTCGCCTGTATATGCATTACAGTTTCAACTCGGCCTGTTGGAGATTGTGCGTCAACTGGAAAAATCCCGCGCCGATTTGGCGATTTCCAAGGAGGAACTGGCGACCTTGATCAATCTGGAGCCTGGCACGCCTTATCAACTGGTTGATGACAGTGGTGTCATGGATGTTGCACCTGAACTGAGTGTGTCGATAGAAGAACTGGAAAGGACAGCCTTGTCATACAGGCCGGAGCTTTCGATCGAACACTACCAGGCCCGCATTGAAGCCGATGAAACCCGCAAGGCCATTGCGCGTCTTTTTCCTGGTTTGGAATTCAATGTTGCGAAAAATTATGACAGCAATGCTTTTTTGGTCTATCAACACTGGGCGCAGGCTGGTGCCCGTTTGAGCTGGAATCTCTTGCGGACGTTGACCGGCAAACAGCAGTTGAATCTGGCTGAAAGTCGGGAAAATGTGATCCAGATGCGGCGTCTGGTGTTGCAGATGGCGGTCTTGAGTCAAACGCGCATCGCCTTTCATGAGTATCGTTCTGCCCGTGCCAGTCTGCAACGTTTTTTGACGGAGAGCGCGACGCGACGCCGCTTGCAGGATCATACGGCCAATCGCAGCAGTATGGGGCTTGACAGTCAATTAGGTTTTGTTCACACCGTGGCTGCGGCTGCTTTGGGTCGTATTCAACAATACGAGGCCTTTGCCCGTTATCAAAGTGCATTGGGGCGGCTGTATGCCAGCCTGGGCTTGGATCCTTTGGGGGATGCGGTTCTGGACCGGGAACTGCCGCGTCTGGCCCGCGACCTGCGGGAAAATGACCAACAATGGCAAAAAAAGTTTTTTGCCACAGACAATACATTTCCGTTTTCCAATGCCAAGGTCATGGCACCGCTGCCATGGTCTGATCTGCTGACCAAAAAGGGTGCCTTGCCCAGCGAAGGGGGACTGCCGCATCCGGTTCCAGCCAAGGCATCTCTTCCGGTCGAAATACGGAAGAATGTCGCAGCAGAGCCACCAACCAAATCCGCGCTCGTGTTGCCAAACAATACCCTGCCCGTGCAGCAGAATCCTGTTGCACCTGTTTCACAAAAGAAGGCCGAATCTTCCCCGACAGACCCGGTTGCGCCCGTGCCACACAAAAAGGCCGAATCTTCCCCGACAGACCCGATTGCGCCCGCCTCCCCGGTCAAAGCCGAACCGACGACCAAAACCAGATCCAAGCCACGGTATGTCGTCCAGGTGGCTGCCACCATGGATCAAACACGCGTGGAAGGTTTGGTGGCCAAATTGAAGTCCAAGGGATATCACCCCCATGTCAACAAAACGAAAGGGAGTGATGGACGAATGGTCACGCAAATCTGGCTTGGTCGTTATGACAAGAGCGAAGATGCCTTGGCTGCCCGGAATGGTTTTCAAAAAAAGGAACGGCAACCTGTTTTTATCAAAATGATTGACCAATGAATGGGATGCACTTCATGGTATGATATTGCGTCAGAATCTTCCAAGCCACGCTGAACCAACACCATCTCACCCAAAAATACCATGATAAAAAACGGTGCTGTAAACAATCTCGCTGATACAACTATCCACAAAAACCATGATTTCGATTCTCATGTGAATAACTTCACGAGACATCGCAATGACATCGATGGTTTGCGCGCAATTGCCGTTTTTCTTGTGATCTTGTATCATTTTTTTCCAGATTGGTTTGGCGGGGGCTATATCGGCGTAGATATTTTTTTTGTAATTTCAGGCTATGTCGTAACAGGATCTTTGGTACACAACCAGCATGGAGGCATGATCAGCCAATTAAACCATTTTTACATGAAACGAATCAAACGCATCCTTCCCTCTTTAACGATCAGCATCTTTGCATCATTTATTATAATTACCGTATTGGTGGCTCCAGACATAAAAAATCTGTCAGACACTGGAATGTTTGCATTGCTTGGTTTAAGCAATCTGCACTTGCGAAACCTTAACAATGATTATTTTGCAGACAACCAGAATATCAACATATTTTTGCATACCTGGTCTTTGGGGGTCGAAGAGCAATTCTATTTATTTTATCCTTTGATATTATTATTTCTATTGCAAAATAAAAGTTGCAAGGATAACAAAAAATTATTTTACAGTGTATTATTATCATTGATTGTCCTGAGTGCCGCATTTTCATTGTTGTCAACCTGGAAAGATCGGTTGGCTGCCTTTTATCTGATGCCAAGCCGCTTTTGGGAGTTGGGTACAGGCGGACTGCTGTATATCATACACTGGTCTGACTCCATTCAATTTTTTGGTTCGACGGTTTCCAGAAGTCGCAAATTACAGATACTGGCACTCTCTTTTGCATTGGCAGGTTATGTCGTTGCACACAAAGAAAGAATATTTCCCTTTCCGGGAGCGGTATTCATTGTATGCGCAACGCTGGCGTTCATTTCAGCCGGACTGGATCCCAATGCCCGTCTGAACCGTTGGATCGCATCTCCTGTCATGGTCTATTTTGGCAAGATATCTTATTTGCTTTATTTATGGCACTGGCCAATTTATTGTGTCATGTTGACGTTTTATCCAAAGGCTGAAACAGGGATCAAAACAGTCGCCATCTTGTCTGTCATGCTCATTTCTGGCGGCTTGCGTAAAACAGAAAGATATTTCATAGCGTTGCGACCAAAACGCAACTGGGTCGTCTTTGCCAGTTCTGCCTTTGCAGTTTTATCTCTCATCGGATTTGCACATTATATAACCATTCCATTGAATGCACGTATTTGGACAAACAGCTACAAGCAGTTGCCTCAGCCCTGGTGGCCGCGAGAGTGTCATCTCGCATTCTTTGATCCAGCCGATGTGCGTCGTTGTCTGCAAGCGCGAGAAAAGGTCGATGGCATGCGCAATCTCTATTTGATTGGGGACAGTCATGCAGGCAATTTTTATAATGTTGTACGACATGTCGAGAAAAAATATGATTTTATATTGCAAACAATGACTATTGGCGGCAGATGTTCGTTCAAGCCAGACAGCATGATTGATGAGGAAACAGAAAGCAAAACAAATTGCATGATGTATAATCAGGCGATTTTTGATTTCATTTCATCCGATTCCATCCAGCCGGGTGATGTGGTTGCGGTAGCCATGTGGCGACTTTTCATGTACGGCACGCAACGGGACGAACTCAAACGCGCCCAAAACCAATACAAAGCCATCAAGCCAATAGAAAACCATCATCCATTCTTGCAAAACCATCTGGAGAGAGCAGCCCAAATATTGAAGAATAAAAACGCATTTTTGTTATTGATCAGTGACACACCCTTGTTACCGCACCATCCCAAAGAATGCATCCTTCCAGGGATGAATGGTTTGATTTGGAAAGAAAAAATTTGTGGAGTCCCCCTCTCCTTGTCAATGCGCCATGTAAAACCATTACATGATGTTTATAAATCCGTTGTCCAACAAAATGATAATGTGTTTTTCATCGATGTGCATGATACGTTGTGTGATGCCCAATATTGTGATTTTGTCCTGCGGGATAAAATTATTTTTATCGACAAGGATCATTTCTCTGTCACTGCAGATGAATCACTGACCAGAGAATTGGATAAACAACTGTCCAATATTTATGAAAAAATCAACCAGAAACCGCAATAATCCCAAACAGGATTCCCTTCGGACAATAAAGTCAAAAACAAAGTCAAAAGCAAAACCCTGGGGGATGAATCCCCCAGACCCCCTCTTTTTTTTTAATAATTATTAAAAAAAAAGGGTGGGGGGTATTGGGGGGCGGTTCACCGCCCCCCAAGGTCTTGCTTTTTTTATATTATTATTGAAAAAATGATGCACAACACATAGGCTTGAATGATGAATCGTTGAACGGTTTTGCATTTGACTTCTTGCCCCGCAGGGGGCATCATGCCTGAACAAGATTGAAATTCTGTCATATCCATCATGATCCACCCGGCACCCTATGCTCCCAACCCAGACGCAACACCACATGACCTTCCGCCGGATCTCCGTTGTCTTTCTGGCCCTGGGTTCCCTGATGATCCTCTTTGGACCAACCCTCCTGGAGGGAATCCAATGGACGTTCGACCCGAACACCTTCAACGACGACGCCCGACAACAGATCCCGCCACTCTATCTCGACAACCACCTTGCCAGTTTTGTCAAGGCACTTGATGTCCACTATTTTCATGACATGCTCACGCCTGGATACAAAGGACTCTACAGAATGGCTCTCCCCATTCTGGACCCCATGACGTTCAGCAAACTGCTGACCTGGCTGCTGTACGGGATCTTTCTATTGTTTCTCGGTTTGACCGCATTCCGGTTGGGTGGAATATGGGCAACATGGGCCACTCTGGCCTTCATCCTCTCCTCTGGTCTCCACCTGGATGGCATGGCCGGCGGTCTGCCCCGCAGTTTCGGTCCCCCGATGATCGCAGCCCTGGCCTGGATGCTGGTGACTGCTCGCATCCTGCCCATGGCCATGCTGACCGTTCTGGCAGCCTCAGTGTATCCGGTGTCAAGCGTGATCTGCGGACTCTCCCTGGCCACCCTGCTGCTCTTGTTCCCTGCAACGGACCGTTCACCATCCCCTGCCCCTGTCGCTGCATGGAGCCTGAAAAAACGGTTCGCTCTGCTTGCCATCACTCTGGCGGCCACACTCCTTTTGATGCTGCCGCAACTTTTTTCCGATACGGCCCGCCGCCACGGCCCCCTCTTGACCACCCGCGACTGCCAGGAATTCCCGGAAATCGGTCCCCAGGGCCGTTACGGGGGAGATGGCATCTGCACCTCCCGCGACTTTCTCCCCCGCGCCATGATCTCTTTGTCAGCCACTGGCATCACCAATGGCGACAACACCCAATCCTGGTCCACCACATGGCGCGAACTGGGACGTTTCAAACTCAAAATGTGGGATTTTTCCCGCGACGAACTCCTGATTGGAGGCTTATGGTCGCTCATTGTGGCTGCTTCCTTCTCCCTGTGGCGAAAACCCGAAGTGCTACGATTGCTCATCGTTCCGGCAGTCGGTGCGGTTTGCTTCCTGATGGCCCAACCGCTGGCACCTTATCTCTATCTTCCTCAACGTTATCTTGAACATACCGCACCGATCATCCTGGTTTTGTTGCTTCCTGTCGCCACGGCCACCCTGGCCAACACCCTTCAACATCCTCTCTTTCAGAACAGACGCAATCCAGAAGTCGTAAAAATATTAGCAATCATCTTCCTGGTAATAATAACACTTTTGTTTATGGGAGGTAAAGGCAATCCCAAGGGAGGATTTGCTTACTCCAGCCGGGACAGTGCCCCGCTGTATGACTTTTTTGTCCAACTCCCGGAGGATGCCCTGATCGCCGGTTGGCCACGCGGCATCATCAACAACCTCTCATTGGTGACAAAACGATCCGTCCTGTTGAGCAAAGAGACCCACCAGGCCTTTCACCGCGACATCACACGCACCATGCGCCAACGCATGAACGATCTCATCGACGCCTTGTACGCCACCACCCCCACGCCTCTGCTCCAGCTGCGTGATCGCCACGGCGTCACCCATCTGCTCGTGGATCGTGAACTTTTTACGCAGAAAAAACCGTTAAAATATTTCGCTCCCTTTCAGACGCGCATCGAGGAACAATTCGCCAGGGTCATGGCCAACGGAACATTCGAGCTGGAACGTCAACTTGCCCATGCCGAAGTCTATCGTGATGCACGCTATTCCATCATTGATTTGAAACGTCTTCATGGCAATTAACTCCAACCATGAACAAAACAGGGAACCGCAGGAATCTCTCAACATGAAAAAAATATTGATTTTCATTGTGGCGTACAATGCGGAAAAAACAATTCAAACCGTACTGCATCGGATTCCAACCTCCCTCGACCCGCATCATACCGAGATCCTCATCATCGACGACGCATCGCAAGACAAAACTTTTGAAATGGCCAGGGAGTATGTCCAACGCACGACGCCCTTTTTTCGGATCACGGTACTTTACAACCCTGTCAATCTTGGCTACGGTGGCAACCAGAAGGTTGGATTCCATTACGCCATTCAGCACGGTTTCGATATTGTGGCCCTGGTGCATGGCGATGGTCAATATGCCCCGGAAGTCCTTCCTGAACTGCTGGCTCCTCTGATGGACGAACGTGCGGATGTCGTGTTCGGATCGCGCATGATGCAACGCGGTGCAGCCATCCGAGGTGGGATGCCTCTTTACAAGTTTGTTGGCAACAAGATCCTCACCCGTGTGCAAAATATTCTGCTCTCATCCTCCTTGAGCGAATTCCACTCTGGTTATCGCCTCTATTCCATCCATGCGTTGCGTGCCATTCCCTTTGATCTCAACACCTCAGACTTCCATTTCGATACCGAGATCATCATTCAACTCAATCTCGCCGGGATGCGGATTCAGGAGATCAGCATTCCAACTTATTATGGCGATGAAATATGCCATGTGAACGGACTCAAGTATGCATGGGATGTCTTCAAGGTGACGCTGCTCTCCCGCATCCAACGTTATGACCTTCTTTATCAGAGAAAATTCGACATTCAGACAGCCAAAGGACACAAAACCCGCTATCCGGCCAAACTGGGCTTTGTCAGTTCCCATTCCATGGCATTGGAGGCAATACCCCAGGGCGCGAAAGTGTTGGATCTGGGATGCGCAGGAGGGCACATCGCCCAGGCGATTCGCAACCGGGCTGATTATGTGGTGGCGGTAGACCGATTCCCACCAGAGCCTGATCATCCCATGGACCGTTTCATCCAGGCGGATTTGGACGCCACACCTTTTCCGGTCGTGCTGGAACCTTTTGACCGGGTCTTGCTGCTGGATGTCATCGAACACCTCGTTGACCCGGAGGGGTTCTTGCGCCGACTTTCGGAAGCGACCATCCATGCCCCGAACGTTCGTATCATCATCACCACGGCCAACGTGGCCTTTGTCGTGATGCGCCTGATGTTGCTGCTGGGACATTTCAACTACGGTAAACGGGGGATTCTTGATCTGGACCACAAACGTCTGTTTACTTTTCGCAGCATATATGCCCTGTTCGATCAGTACGGTTTCAAAGTGAGTTCTATCAAGGGAATTCCGGCTCCATTTCCTCTGATCTTCGGTACTGGTTGGTTTGGCCGGTTTTTGTTGTCACTCAATCTCATGCTGATCCGGCTTTCCAAGGGGTTGTTTTCCTATCAAATCTACATGGAAGCGACTCCCAAGCCCAGACTGGAGAATCATCTCAAGAGGGCCATCGACGAAAGCAACAGACGACTACAGCGCGGTGATGGCTCCGACTCTCCTGAACGCCTTTGACCACTGCTGACAGAGGCTGTATCCCAGCCCAATGAACCCCCACAAAGCTTTCATTTGTCCATCGTGCCGACGGTCAGCAGGTCACCCATCCGGGCAAACAACGCTGCGAGGAAATGATCCCCGGAAAATTTCACCTCCAGGATCACCAACCCGACCGAAACGAACACCAAAGCACTCATGACGAGGTGGTACAGGTTCTGTTGGGGGCATGAGGGATCTTCCATGACCCGGCTGATCCAGGATTTTGTGCTATAGTATGTATTTGATTGCATTTTTTCATTCCATCCGTGAGATTTTCACGCCATGCACAGCAGATTATAGCTTGACCCAATTAACGAGATAGTATAGCATGTAATTAAGTAATTTTTAAGTTTCATTGATCATTAATTCAAAAAAACCAATAGGAAAGACAATGTCACACCA
>JAMOBH010000124.1:0-14357 GCA_039908085.1 Magnetococcus sp. YQC-5 | reverse complement strand
CAGCTTGAGGGGAAAGGGCATGCTCCGATCAGAGCAGACATTCTGATCGGAGGCTCAACGCTCTCTTCGACAGGATCAATCTCTATGTATCGTGGAGTATTGCAGATGCACGCTCGCAAACAAACCATCATGGTTGTCGATGATACGCCCGGAGACATCGATGCGCTGGCCAATATTTTAACCGACCACTATGAAATAACCGTGGCAACCAGTGGCCGGGATGCCATGGAGATTGCCAACTCCCATACCCCGGACCTGATTTTTCTGGGGCTCTCTCTGGCAGACATGGATGGACATGAAACCTGCAGGCGACTGAAATCACACCGTCACTTCAAGGAGATTCCAATCATTCTGTCGGCATCACCGGAAGAGGGGGACCATGAACAGAGTGGACTGGAGGCGGGTGCCGTGGATTACATGAGGCAACCCTTCAGTCCTGGTGTGGTACGCTCCCGCGTTGCCATGCACCTGCGACACAAGCGGCGGTGGGAAGAGATGCAACGGTTGCTCAATACGGACTCCTTGACCGGACTCGCCAACAGACGCCGTTTTGAAGAACTCTTGCACCGGGAGTGGCGACGCGCAATGCGGGAGTCGGTCGAACTGGCCGTGATTCTGTTGGAGATTGACCGTTTCAAACAGTTTAACGCCCACTACGGCCACGACCACGGCGATCTCTGTCTGACCCGGGTTGTACAGGTATTGGGGAACACGTTTCGTCGACCGACAGATGGTGTGGCACGCCTGACCGGTGGAACCTTTGCAGCCGTTCTGTATCATACGGATTGGACGGGCACCCTATTGTTGGCTGAACGCATGCGCGCCGGCGTCGAGGCCTTGCGTATTCCTCATGCTGCATCCAACCATTCAGAGGTGGTCACCGTCAGCGTGGGATACGCCTCCCAGGCACCGACCAGGGGGGAAAGGCCCCATCCACTGCTGGAGGCCGCCAACGCCATGCTGCACCATGCCAGAAGGAACGGACACAACCAGGCGCACGGTCTGCAATTGCCAGTCGATGCGCCACAGTTGGAAGAACCCTTTTCCTCTGCCCGACTCCGCTGGCCGTTCCTGGAAGAACCTTTTCCCGGCAAGCGTCCAGTCACTCTCTGTGCCTCTTGAAATGCACGGGCCAACGCTGTACCCTGGCAGAGGGTTTTTGGTCAAATTGGATAGAGACATCCTTGGTCGTCGATTGTCTCCCGCGCGAGATGAGATTGGCCGGCGCACTCTGAACACGGATACTGCAAACCATGCCGGAAGCAAACACACTGCTGATTGTGGAGGACAGTACCGTCCAGAGGGTGGTACTACAGAGACTGCTGAAAAAATCCGGGTACGCGCTCCTGTCGGCCCAGGATGGTGAAGAGGGTTTGGCCCTTGCGCAGGCACATTGCCCTTCTCTGGTGATCAGCGACATCACCATGCCCAAGATGGACGGTTACGCGATGTGCCAGGCGATCAAACAGGATTCCAGATTGCGCCATATTCCCGTCCTGCTTCTCACCGGTCTGGACGATCCCAAAGAGGTCATCCATGGGCTAATGGCCGGGGCCGACAGCTACCTGACCAAACCGGTCAACGACCAGTTTCTGTTGGAACAAATCCGTTCTCTGCTGGCATTTTCCGTTTCCGGGCAGGGGTCGGGAGGCCCGGAAGGGATGACGGTCACTTTTGCCGGCGAGAGCTATTTGATCAAAGCCAGCCGTCGGCAAACCATGAACCTGCTGCTCTCCACCTATGACAACGCGGTACGCAAAAATCGGGAACTGCTGCACAGTCAAGCCATTATCCAGGAAAAGGATGCCATGCTGCTTCAGGTGGCTCAGTCGGCCAGTCGCGCCAAAAGTGAATTTATTGCCAATCTGAGCCATGAAATACGGACCCCCATGAATGCCATCATGGGCTTTATCGAGCTGGCCTTGCGTTCCGAGCCCAATACCAACACCCGGAACTATCTGGAAAAAGTGGAAAAAGCATCGCATGCTTTGATGGGGTGCCTCAACGATATATTGGATTTTTCCAAAATCGAGGCGGGCAAATTGGAGTTGTATCCGGTGCCATTCAGCCCCTTTGACCTGTTTGACAATCTGGCTGACATGTTCGGCGATCAGGCAGCGGACAAAGGTCTGGAACTGGTCTTTGCCATTCCTCCCGACTATTTTCCCTCCCTGCTGGGAGACGCCAAACGGCTGCAACAGATTTTTACCAACCTGTTGCGCAACGCCATTAAATTTACCGACCAGGGCACGGTGCTGGTCATGGCCCATCCGAGTACCAACTCGATCGGTCCGGTCAAGCTCCATTTTTCGGTTCAGGATACGGGAATCGGCATCAGTCCCGAACGCATCAACATACTCTTCGCTCCCTTTGCCCAGGCCGATCCTTCTATTGCCATCCGCTACGGTGGTTCCGGGTTGGGATTGAACATTTGCAAGCAACTGGTAGAGATGATGGATGGGCGCATCTGGGTGGAAAGCACCCTGGGACATGGCTGCACCTTCCATTTTGAAATCCTGATCGAGAGCCAGGACACGAGCAGTACCAACATGCTTGTCCCCACATACCTGCGGGAAATGCGTATCCTGGTGGTCGATGACCATGAACTCACCCGGACCGTCATGGAAGAGATGCTGCACAGTTTTGAGCTGTTTGTCCATTCCGTCGATTCCGGTGAGGCTGCATTGGCCGAGCTGTTGTCGGCCAATGCAGATGGAAAACCCTTCGATCTGGTCTTCATGGATTGGCGGATGCCGGGCATGGATGGCATTGAAACCACGGTTGCCATGCGCACCAAACTTGCCATGGCGACACCGCGTGCCCCCCTTCCAAAAATTGTCATGCTGACCGCTTTCGGCAAGAACACCATTCAACACTTTGCCAGAAGTGCCGGTGTGGATCTGTTTCTCCACAAACCGGTCTCCCGGGTCCATTTATTCAACACCATCCTGGAGGTTTTCGGAGAGGGTGTTCCCAAAAGAGATCGCCTGGAGCAGATGCTGACCGAAGAGTCGATTGTCGCCAACGAAGTGGGCGGTGCCCGCATTCTTCTGGTTGAGGACAACCATATCAATCAGCAGGTGGCAAAGGAGCTTCTGGAACGGGTGGGTATTGTGGTGGTAATTGCCAATAATGGCCGGGAGGCACTGCGCCGCTTGAACGAATCCACTCCCTTCGATATGGTGTTGATGGACATCCAAATGCCGGAGATGGATGGCTATGCGGCGACCGCCCAACTGCGTTCTGATGCCCGTTTTGCACAACTGCCGGTCATTGCCATGACGGCGCACGTCCTGGCCAGCGTGCGAGAAAAATGTCTGACCGTCGGCATGAACGACCATATCACCAAACCTATCCACATCCAACAACTCTATTCGACCCTGATCAAGTGGCTCAATCCAGACGACCGCAACCCCCGGTTTGGCCAAAAACATCCCCCGCATGCCGACCCGGCGGCCAAGAGCAAACTCAGACCAGACCAGACCAGACCAGCCTCTGCCGCAAAGAGTTGCTCAACCTTCCCACGCCGACCAGACGGAGTATCCCGCTGAGCCTGGTGTCGTTCTGCCCCCTCTCCTGGATGGCATAGACTTGACCATTGCCATGGAGCGGTTTCGCGGGCAGCAACCCTTTTTCAAGAGAATGTTGTTGGGATTCATGCGCTATGCTGCGATGGCCGACGAGATCAGACAGGCACTGGATCAGGACGATCTCTCCACCGCCAGGGATTTGGTGCACACCATGAAAGGGATGGCAGGCAACCTGGCCGCCACCGACCTGTTCCATGCCGCACATGCCATGGAAGAGTCCATTGAATCTGGGAAAATCCAGGAGGAGCCCAGCCTGCTGATCACCTTTGAGACCGAGTTGAAGCGCGTACTCGCAACCGTGCAAACCTTGAGTACCGTGCAGACATCCCCCACTCCTCCCACAGAGGCCACAGAACCCGGAGAGGCACTCTCCGGCGAGATCAGCCTGGAGGCCCGTTTACAGGAGTTATCCCACCGTCTACAGACGCAGGATACCGATGCAGAACTGAGCCTGGCCGCCTTGAAACAGACTCTCACACAGAACAATTGCCAGGAAACACTGCAACGTATGGAAGCACAAGTCTATCGACTGGATTACCGGAGTGCCCTGACCACCTTGGAACATCTTGAGCAGCATATAGGAATGAGCAGGACCGGGCGATGCACGATGAGCACGACAAAACAAAAAATTTTGATCGTGGATGATCAGCCTGAGAATATTCATATATTGCGCGATCTGTTGCGCAGTGATTACAATATCTATTTTGCCATGAATGGCCACGATGCCCTGGATATTGTGACTGCCATCCATCCAGACCTGATCCTGTTGGATGTCGTCATGCCGAAACTGGACGGTTTCGCCGTGTGCGCTCGTATCAAATCCAGAGAAGAGACCCAGAACATACCGATTATTTTTATCACCGCCAAAAACAGTGAGGAAGATGAAACCCGTGCTCTGGCTCTGGGTGCGGTCGATTTTATCAGCAAACCCTTCAATCCGCCGGTCGTCAAAGCCCGGGTCCAGACCCATCTGAACCTGGTCAATACCTTTGCACAACTGCGAGACCGGGAAAGTCTGCTGCGTTCGATCCTGGATAATGCCATGGACGCCATTATCACTACGGACTCCACCGGTACAGTCCTGGATTTCAATCCGGCCGCAGAGCAGTTGTTCGGTTACCAGAAAGCGGACATTACAGGCCAGGAGATTTCCACCCTGATTGTCCCTCCCGAGTCACGGGAACAACATTTGACAAAAATGCGCCAATTTGTTGCGCATGCCGACCCTGCTGTTGCCTTCAGGCGGCGGTTTGAAGTCACCGGCATGAAGAGTGACGCCAGCAAAGTGGATATCGAGGTCTCCCTGGCCACATCTCGCAGAGGCAAGGCTCTCTATTTCACTGCCTTTGCCCATGACATCTCCGAACGCCGTTTGCTGTTGAATTCACTCAACCAGACTTTAAAGTCTGCCGAACTGGCCAACCGGGCCAAAAGCGAATTTTTAGCCAACATGAGTCACGAAATTCGTACCCCCATGAATGCCATCATCGGCTTGACCCAATTGGCCATGAAATCCGGGTTGACCCCCAAACAACAGGATTACCTGATAAAGATTGATAAATCCTCCCACTCCATGCTGAGTGTCATTAACGATATTCTGGACTTTTCCCGGATCGAAGCGGGCAAGATGCGTTTGACGCCCATTGCCTTCAACCTGCAGGATGTGTTCGATCATCTGAACGACATGTTTGCGCATCAGGTGGCTGAGAAAGGCATTGCCCTGCATTGGTTCATTGCGCAGGATATACCCATCTTGTGGGGCGATGCCATGCGTCTGGAACAGGTGTTGACCAATCTGATTGGCAATGCCATCAAGTTTACCGAACGCGGGGATGTGATGGTCCAGACCACCCTGCGGGAACAGTATGCCAGACGGGTTGTGCTCGAATTCTTGGTCCGCGACAGTGGTATTGGTATTGCCCCGGATCGGTTGTTGGAACTGTTTGAGCCTTTTGTTCAGGCGGATGGCTCCATCACCCGCAAATATGGCGGTACCGGTCTGGGGCTGGTCATTTGCAAACGGATCGTCAATATGATGGGGGGGCAGATCTGGGTAGAGAGCCACGAGGGATCGGGCAGTACCTTTCACTTTACGGCGGCCTTTGAACCTCGCTCCAGCGATGAGGAACAAAGGTCAAAGTCCAGTTCAAATCTCCACCAGTTAAATGTCCTGCTGGTGGGCGAACAGGATCACAGCACAGAAATCATTGAAGAAATTTTCCATTCTCTCACCTTCCTGACGACACTGGTCCATGACCCGACCGCCACCGTGACGGCACTGCAGAAAGCCCATGAAGCCAACAAACCGTACGCACTCTTGGTGCTGAACCAACACCACCTGGCACAGGACATGGTCCATTTTTTCATTGAGGTCACCCGTCAACTGGGTGACCGGGCCCCATCCGTCGAGCTTCCCAAGTCCATTCTGCTAACCAATGGGGAGAGGATATCGGTGACGGAGAAGGCCACTGCTGCGGGCATTTCTGCCTGTTTTGATCAACCCGTCAAGCGATCCCTGTTCTTTAACACCCTGCTGGAAATGTTCAACACCACGGCGGTCTACACCCCACCGACCGAACAGTTGGGTACCACGGACGCCCATTTCGAGGCAGTTCTCGGCGGAACGCATGTACTGGTTGTTGAAGACAATCCAATCAACAGGCAGGTCATTCGTGAATTATTGGAACGGGTGGGCGTCACCGTGGAAGAGGCCGATCACGGCGGTATCGCGTTGCGCATGCTGCAAACCGCGCGCTATGACGTGGTATTGATGGATTTGCAGATGCCGGAGATGGATGGTTTGACTGCCACCCGTGTCATCCGCAGCAATGCACGCTTCAAGGATCTGCCGATCATTGCCATGACAGCGCATGCCATGGAGGAAGACAGGCAAAAATGTTTGTCGGTCGGAATGAACGATCATGTGGGGAAACCGATCAATCTGCATGATTTCTACAAAACCCTGGCCAAATGGGTTACTGTGGAGTTGGCCTCTGCTCCTGCTGCACCGATCCATGCGGTAGAGAACAATACGATCCCTCTCCCCGACTTGCCTGGAGTGGACACTGCAGACGGACTGGAGCGACTGGCCGGCAACCGGTCGTTGTACGAAAAGTTGCTTCGGCAAATGGTTGAGGACCACTCTCAGGATGCGGAACGCATTGCCCACGCCCTGGCGAACAGTGACTACCTCCTTGCAGAGCGATTGACCCACACCCTCAAGAGTATTGCCGGTCAACTGGGAGCACATGCACTCCATAAAGCGGCCAGAAACCTGGAAGAGAGCATTGCCCAACAAAACGATCAGATCGACAGGTTCAAAAAAATATTTGATGTGTCATTATCGGAAGTCATAGACTCATTGTTCGCCTTCTCATCCCAGCCCTCTGTGGTGGCTGTGCCCAATACCGTGGCGGCGTTGGATGTGGGGCTCCTTGGGCCGTTGTTGCAGCAGTTGGCCGTGCTGCTGCGGGAACAGGACTCAAAAGCCGATACGTTGCTGGACCCTTTGAGTACCCAGTTGCGGGGACACTCCCTGGAAGCGGTCTCCCACACGTTGACGCAACACATCAAACATTATGACTATGAAAGTGCCCTGAGCGTGCTGGGTGAGATCGCACACCTGGCTGGGATATCTCTGAAATAGATCGCTTTGGAAACAAGCGGAACAGACAGGTAACGAGATGAACTCTGCACAAAAAATATTGATTGTCGATGACGATCCCATGGATATCAACATTCTCAGGAGCATTCTGGAATCGGAGTATTCGTTGAATATTGCCATCAACGGCAAGATGGGCCTCAAGCGGGCACAGTCCGCCCCGCATCCCGATCTCATTCTGCTGGATGTGATGATGCCGGAAATGGATGGTTTTGAGGTGTGCGAGCAATTGAAAGCGGACCCTCTCCTGCGGGAGATTCCGGTCATTTTTATCACCGCCAAGGACAAGGTGGCAGATGAAACCAGAGCCTTCAAGGCGGGCGCAGTTGATTATATTCCCAAACCGTTCAGTACGCCGGTGGTTATGGCCAGAGTCGCCACCCATCTGGCCATGCATGCCGCCCATGTACAACTCAAGCAACAGTATATTGCCTTGCAAGAGATGGAGAGGTTACGCAAAGACGTGGAGGCCATCACCCGTCATGACCTGAAAACTCCCATCAACGGCATTATCGGTTGCACGGACCTGCTCTTGCAGGATGCTACGTTATCTCAACCGGATCTCGACAAGTTTTATCGCCTGATCCGCGAGTCCGCCAACCAGTTGCGGGAGATGGTCAACATGTCCCTGAGTTTGATCAAGATGGAACAGGGACGTTATGAGGCCACGTTACAGCCCATCTCCCTGCTGCCCATCTTGCATCGTGTATTGGCCGATCATCGTACGTGGAGAGAGAGGAGGCGGATTGAAACCCGCATTACCGTGGATGGTCAACCCGTTCAAGAGCAACAGACATTTACCGTTCTGGGGGATGAAACGCTGTGCTACACCATGTTCGCCAACCTGTACAAGAATGCCATGGAAGCATCCGAGGCGGGTCAGACGGTGACAATTGCACTGCACAACGGTACAATGGCCACGGTTGCGATTCACAATCATGGCGCAGTACCGGCCATCATTCGGGAAAAATTTTTTGAAAAATATGTCACGCATGGCAAAAGAGGGGGAACGGGGCTGGGGACCTACTCCTCCCGCCTGATGGCGGAAACGCAGCACGGCAGCATCAGCCTGCACAGTTCAGAGGCGGATGGTACCACCGTCACTGTCGTCTTGCGACAATCTTAAAGTTTCGGAGAAACAAAAAAATACACAGCGGGATTTATTGTGCGCTGGTTCAGCGTGAATGATACAAATGGCCATCGCGTGTAAGCACTTTCCGGGACATCCCGGCACTTCCACGAGATCCGGGATTGCGTTTTTTTGAGACATGATGGGTCTACCGTCCAATGGGAGAAGCACGAGGGGAGTTTTGCCCCTCGTCTTATCCATTGGCTCGGTGAGCCCAAGTTATCCCTTGATGGGGTGCTCTCCAGCAGAGCCCACCTCTGTTTCACCCGGCGGGACCAGTCTCCCCCAGCGCGTAAAGATTCGGCCACACCCCTGCCGGATCACTGACGCAGGAGTGCTTTGAAGTTGCGGTCCAACGGGTAGATCCAGACATCTTTGATCGGAACGCTTTGGATTCCACGAGGACCGAGTTTCCCCCGGCCTTGGGTTTGTCCAAGGTGGTGCCAGTTGGCGGCGTGACGACGAGGTGCAAGTTCCTTTTGCGCTGTTCATGGGTCCAGCCGATGAAAAGGTCTCTTGGGGCGGTCTTCCTCGCAAAAAAAACTGGCCAATTGGCTTCTGCCCCTACGATACAACTCCGACCTTCGTCCCCCCCCAAACAAGTGGCACATAACCTGCTCGTTCAAATGCAGATTGAGAGCAGATTCGGCATTTTTGTCCGGGTCAGCGGTGCAAGCAAAATATTCGTGATGCCCCAGTGGACATAAAGTCCCATTAACATCAATCACATCATTCGCACTTTCTGGTATGGCGATTCCTGAATTGCTGGATGTGTGACAGGCAAGATCTTCAGTGCAGTGCATCATTGAGAGGTATTCCCATGGAAAAAACGAGAAAATACTCTTCAGACGAGCTCCTGAGATGGGTGACATTCCTGGAAAAAGATTCCAGACAAACTCCGGAGGCCTTGGCAGGGATGAGAACCTTGGTCGATGTGTTGAGACACTTCGAGCACATGACGGATAACGACATCGAATTCGATCGTCCACTGGGACGATCCAGACCGGGTGTCACACTGTTCACCCCAACCATGCGTCACGGTTGCGTGCTTCATGTCAGGGAACCTGCTCAGCTATCGGCAGGCAGGGTATAGCCGCCAGCCAGCTCCCCTTGTTTTGTCGCCAGAAAAGGTCAGTGTATATGTGAGGCGGTTTGCTCTTCCGATATCTCCCTGGAAATGGGTGGGAGTTGGCTGTATGCTGTGCGCAACTGTTCGCTCCGAAGGTGGTCATCAACATTTCGAGGAGGTTTCCATGCTGAAAAAACTGATATTCCTTGCTGTGGCCACTGTTTTTGCAGGTGCTGCCCTCGCCGATGATGTGAAATGCGGTGCCGACCCGACCAAGCCAGATGCCGAGTGTGGTGCCGGCACGGTTTGTATCCTTGCCATGAGCCCGCCCGTTTGCAAACCGCCACTGCCTGCGGGACAGGCCTGCAAACGCGACAAGGTGTGCGCCTCCAACAAGTGCGAGAAACCGGCAGGTGCCACAGCAGGCGACAAGGGCGTCTGTAAATAAACCAGGGAGCCTGACTGCACCGGAAGCGGTCCCTTGGGGCCGCTTTTATTCTGCGGACCCGACTCTGCATGGTCAACGTCCTGAAAGCTTGTGAACAAATCTGCTGCTCATCTACCACTCCCCCTGCGGATACTCTGTGGCGGCTGGTACGGAGCTGTGCCATGAGCGACTCCCCTGAGTAAAGGAACCAGCGATGTCATACCTTGCCGACTCCCTCAAGAAAATCCGATCCGGCAGTCCGCACCAAAAGGAATTTTTGCAGGCAACCGCCGAGGTTTTGAAATCATTGCGCCCACTATTGCGAAACGACTCCAACTACAAAAAGCACAATATTATTGAAAGGATGGTCGAACCAGATCGCCAGATCATGTTCCGTGTGACCTGGTTGGACGACCAGGGCAACGTCCAGGTCAACAAGGGGTATCGGATCGAATTTAACGCCGCCCTGGGCCCCTACAAGGGGGGGCTGCGTTTTCATCCCAGCGTCTCCACAGGAATCATCAAGTTTTTGGGTTTCGAGCAAATTTTCAAAAATGCACTCACGGGACTCTCCCTCGGAGCAGCAAAGGGCGGTGCAAACCTGGACCCGAAAGGCAAATCCGACATGGAAATCATGCGCTTCTGCCAGGCGTTCATGACGGAACTCTACCGACACATCGGACCACACACCGACATCCCTGCGGGAGATATCGGGGTCGGCGGACGAGAGATCGGTTATCTTTTTGGTCAATACAAGCGATTGACCGGTCGCCATGAGGGGGTGTTGACTGGCAAGGGGCTGGCCTGGGGCGGTTCCATGGTGCGCAAGGAGGCCACTGGATATGGTGCGGTCTATTTCGCACAGGAGATGCTTGCTGACCGGGGAGAGTCGCTGGAGGGAAAAACCTGTGTGGTTTCGGGTTCGGGCAATGTCGCCATTTACACTATTGAAAAATTACAGCAACTGGGTGCCAGGCCCGTCACCGCGAGCGACTCCAGGGGGATGATCCATGACCCGAACGGCATGGATGTCGCCCTGCTGAAGCAGATCAAGGAAACACGCAAACTGCACCTGGACGCCTACCTCCTGGAGCATCCCGACGCTCGCCACCTGCCGGTGACTGCCTATCCGGTGGACAGAAACCCGCTATGGAGCGTTCCCTGCGCAGTCGCCTTCCCCTGTGCCACGCAGAACGAACTGAATGCCGAAGATGCGGCTGAACTCATGAAGAACGGCTGTCTCTGCGTCAGCGAAGGGGCCAACATGCCCTCCACGCCAGAGGCAATCGGGCTTTTCCAAGCCGGAAAAATCGCCTATGGCCCGGGCAAGGCGGCCAACGCCGGAGGTGTCGCTACCAGTCAACTGGAAATGAGTCAAAACGCCAGCATGGAACAGTGGGATTTTGCCACAGTCGATCACAAGCTGCAAAACATCATGCGCTCCATTTACCGCAACTGCCGGGAGACGGCCAAAGAGTTTGGCGATCCAACCAATCTGGTTTTGGGTGCCAACATCACAGGATTCAGGAAAGTTGCGGATGCCATGATCGCACAGGGGATCTACTGATTGTATCGATTGGCTGATAATAAGCTCTCCCCCAGGGATGCCGGGGGAGAGTCACCAGCAATTATTGGCGGATGCCTTCGATATACAGTCCCAACTCCATCTCTTCCGAGGCGGGTCCCAAATTGTAGCTGACACCATAGTCGGCGCGTTTGATGCGCAGAGTCCCGGCATAGCCGCGCCGGAATCCACCCCAGGGATCAGGGCCTCCTCCGATCATTTTGGCTTCAAAAGCAACTGGTTTGGTTACCCCATGCAGGGTGAGTTCGCCCTCCACCGTGGTTTTTCCACTCTGTTCCACGATGCGCTTGCTCTGGAAGGTTGCCTGGGGAAATTTGTCAACATCCAGAAACTCTTTGCCGCGCAGATGCTTGTCCCGTTCTGCATGGTTGCTGTTAATGGAGGCCGTTGCCACAGTAACCTGAATGGAGGCTCCCTCGGCCTTGTCAGTGTCCAGCGAGAAACTGCCATCCATGGTATCGAAACGGCCCTGCAACAGGCTGTAGCCCAGATGGGCAATGCTGAATGTGACAAAGGAATGGGTGGGGTCGATTTTATATTTTTCTTCCGCTGCCCAGGCCGGAGAACTCCCCGCCCATAGCGCGCATGCGAGTGCCATACTTGGTGCGAAACGAAATTTACTCATTGCCTTCTCCTTGAAAAAGATCTACCACATGCGACGGAGGATACCGTCCCGATTAATAAAGTGATGCTTGAACGCAGCGGCCACATGCATAAAGACAAGCAGACAAAACAGGATGGCGACAGCCAGATGGAGTGTGCCCATCCAGGTTTCCCGTCCCCTGTCTGGGGGCAACCATGCAGGGAGTTCCCACAAACCAAAAACATTCACACCGCGACCATCGGCAGTGGAAACCGCATAACCGGTTGCTGGCAGCAGAAACATGCACAGGTAAAGTGCCCAATGGGTCACATGAGCGGCTTGCTTCTCCCAGATGGGCATGGGGTCGGGCAACGGTGCAGGCTGCTGGCCCAGCCGCCAGACAATACGGAACAAGAGTACTCCAAAAAGCAACACCCCCATGGAGCGATGCCAGGAGAGGGCACGATGATACAGCGGATCGTAAAAATTCAGATGAGCTGCATAAAAACCCCACCCGACCATGCCCAGCAAGAGTACTGCCATGCCCCAATGCAGACCTCGGGCAACTTTTCCGAAGCGAAATTTGTCTGAAGCAGCGCGCAGATCCGTCATCCTTGAGCCTTGTGCGACCCATCACAGAAAGGAGGAGAGCCGGATTTGTCGCAGGAACAGACCGCCACTTGCCCTGCTTCCGACAAGACAACATGACGAGGTTGGCGTCCGCTTCCTTTGTGGGAACCGTCGCAAAACGGTGTATTATTGGACTTGCCGCACACGCAGATGTAGTGCTCTCCGGCTGGCAAATCCAAGACGATAGGGGTTTTCATGGCGCGTTGCTCCTCTGATCGGCTAAATTGTTTATGCTGTACACCATCCTGGCTGAATGGTGAGAGCCAGTATAGTCCACCATTCACATCTTGACAATATTGAATTTCATGACATTATTGTTTATGAATAGTTGACAGTATGGATTTTGATCACGTACCCACCCCCCCGCCGTGGAGATGGCAAAGGGATAAGCCAGCAAACGGAGGCGTCAGATGGATCGCATCGCACTGATGGAAACGTTCGTTCGCGTTGTGGATTCGGGCAGCTTTTCGGAGGCCGCCCGTAAAGGAGCCGTTTCAAGGGCCGCTGTCAGCAAGTATATTGTTGTGTTGGAAGAATATCTCGGTATACGCCTCCTCAATCGTACAACACGACAGTTACACCTGACAGCCGAAGGCGAGCTCTATTATCAACGATGTCGCAAAATTCTTGAGGAGATCACGGAGACGGAGCAGACGGTAACCCACCTGCATGCGGCACCGCGTGGCCTTTTACGGGTGAGTGCCCCCATGTCCTTCGGGATTCAACATCTCTCCCCAGCAATCGCTGATTTCCTGTTGGACTTCCCAGGAATTGAGATGGATCTTGTGCTCAATGATCGTTTTGTAGATCTGCTGGAAGAAGGTTTTGATGTTGCCGTGCGCATTGGTGTCTTGGAGTCTTCAACCCTGATGGCGCGCCGGTTGGCAACAGCGAAGCTGGTGTTATGCGCCAGTCCCACATATGTGACACGGCATGGCATGCCCAAGGAGCCAGAAGATTTAGCGCAGCATGCCTGTCTCTCGTACAGCTACACGGCTGTTCCAAGCATCTGGCGGTTTTCCCAAGGAAGTGAGGAACGGGTTGTGCGCATCAAAGGACCCTTGCAGGTGAACAACGGTGATGCCATGCGCGTCGCTGTACGAGCCGGTGTAGGGGTGGCTGTTTTCCCAGATTTCCTCATTGAAGAAGATTTGAGAGTCAACACATTAATTCCATTACTGCCAGAGTTTGAGATGCCTCAACTCGGCATTTATGCTGTCTACCCTCCCACTCGATACCTGTCAGCCAAGGTCAGGAAATTTGTCGATTTCCTGGTGGACAGGTTTGGCTCCAGGCCGTCCTGGCGTGTTGCCGCCACTGAAAATGGCAACGGCACCCCATCCTCTCCCGGAACGCCTTCCCCATCTTGAAGAATAGTGGTTTCCCTCCACACCTCGGCCAGGATCTGGCGGGCCGATTGGATCGAGCATGCCACCCCCTGCGTGGAAGATCCCCTTGACGAGAACAGCGTCCCCGATTAGGATCACAATCAATTCTTGATGTATGTTAATTTGTGCATTGGTATGCCTCATCCTAACATCATCTGGAACATGTAGTTATTGAATGCACCATGTTCTGTGGACGGCGGTCTGAAAATGTATGAATTTGGCCGGTTTGAAAATGTTGCCCGCCATTATGATTCAAGTCGTTCTTTCATTCGGAAGCTGTTGCCTTCGATAACGA
>JAMOBH010000123.1:0-14374 GCA_039908085.1 Magnetococcus sp. YQC-5 | reverse complement strand
GGTTTGGGGGATTCATCCCCCAAGGTTTTGTTTTTGACTTTGACTTTTTGCCCGAAGGCCATTCTGTTCTGTCCCGGCTTATGTGCTAAGCCTCAATTCATACATTTGGAGATGTGAGATGCCCAGTTCAATAAAAATTATTTTCATGTTTGTGCTGTCCTGGTTTTTTTTGACTGCCGGATTGGGTATGGCCCAGCCCGGCAAGGAGAACAATAATTTAAATGATCAACAAGCTGAGCAAAAAGAAGATTCACAGGAAAAATGGGAAAAAGTAAAAATTTTCAAGGGGTTTGCCAGGCTCAGCAAGGAGAGTGCCACCTGCGTCTCCTGCCACAAGGAGAAATCCCAGGGCATTTATCAAATGTGGGGAGAATCCAAACATTTTGGTGCCAACGTGGGCTGCCATGAATGTCATCAGGCCAAGCCGGGCGAACCGGCTGCGATCAAACACAAGGATTTTGTGATTTCCGTGCTGGTGACTCCAAAGGTGTGCGGTCAGTGCCACGAAAAGGAGGCCAAGGAATTCGACGCCAGTCATCACGCCACCGCTGGCCAGATTCTGGGATCGTTGGATAACGTGTTGGCCGAAGTGGTGGCAGGAGGCAAAACCTTCCATGGCAAATCCCCGGATGCGGTAAGCGGGTGTGAACAGTGTCACGGGTCGGAAGTCAAAGTCAATTCGGATGGCACCCTGGATGCCGCAACCTGGCCCAATTCCGGCATTGGTCGTCTCAACCCGGATGGTTCCAAGGGAACCTGCGCCGCGTGTCACTCCAGGCATACTTTTTCCGCTGCCCAGGCCCGGCATCCAGATACGTGCGGCAAGTGTCATTTGGGGCCGGATCATCCTCAAAAAGAGATCTACGAGTCGTCCAAGCATGGCATCAGTTTTTTTGCCAACATTGGCAAGATGAATCTGAATTCCCCCAAGTGGATCGTGGGCGAGGATTACAGTGCGGCCCCGACCTGCGCCACCTGCCACATGTCGGCGACGCGGGATCTGCCCATCACCCATGATATTGGTTCTCGCATTTCCTGGGAGTTGCGTGCGCCGGTTTCTCAAAAGATCGATGCCAAGGCCATCAGTCAGGGCAAAGCGGTCAAACCCTGGTTGGAACGGCGCAAGGATATGCAAAACGTGTGTGGAACTTGTCATGGACGCAACTTTTATGACAATTTCTATGCGCAGCTGGATGCTTTCATTGAGTTGTACAACGACAAATTCGCCATGCCCGGAGTCAGGTTGATCAAGGCACTGAAAGAGGAAAAATTGCTGACAAAGACTGAATTCGATGAAAAATTGGAGTGGACCTGGTATTTGTTGTGGCATCATGAAGGACGCCGCGCCCGCCACGGGGCTGCCATGATGGGACCGGATTACGCCCATTGGCATGGTCTGTTCGAGGTCGCCCAACGCTTCTATAACGAGATGATCCCGGAAATTCGGGAAATCATTGAAAAGGCGCGTCATGCGGGGAACGAAGCCGGGGCCAACAAGATTCACACCCTGTTGGATGAGGTTCTCAATTCCGAGCATCATCGTTGGTTCCTGGGACAACAAAATATAAAATAGTCTGCCACGGACTTTCACTTAAAGGCAAGACCTTGGGGGGCGGTGAACCGCCCCCCAACATCCTCCACCTTTTTTATATTTTAATTATTAAAAAAAAAGAGGGGGTTTGGGGGATTCATCCCCCAAGGTCTTGCTTTTGACTTTTTGCCCGAAGGGCATCCAGTTCCGGCTTCAATGGAAAGCCTCTGCCACCAACCTTTGAACGAGTCGAACACGTCATGAAACGGGTGATCAAGCTGTGTCTGGGGATGTTGTTCGCATTTTTTCTGCAAGGCGTGATCGGGGTCGATGCGGCCCCGGTCATTCCAGACACGCAGTGCCAGGAGTGTCATGGCATCAAAGGTTTCGCTGTCCCAGTGGGTGTCCACGGGGAGGCGGAGAAAAGAGTGCTGCATGTAGACGAGGATCTGTTCAGGACCAGCGTCCATGGCCGTCTGCACTGTCTCGACTGCCATGTGCAAATCATCAAACTGCCGCACACCAAGGGAGTGTTTCAGCCGGTCGATTGCGTCTCCTGTCATCTGACGTTAAAAAAAGAATCTCCCGCGCTCATGGCCCAGATCAACGCGAGTCTGGTCATGTCGGGCTTGAGTCCCAACGCCGTGCCCACGCCAGCGCGTGCCAACCGGGCTGCCAGTTTTTATCGTGATTCCATCCACGCCCAACCTCGCAAGCATGGAGACAAAGGTGCAAACGCCGAGTGCAAGGCCTGTCACGGCACGCATGAAGTGTTTCGTTCCGATGACTGGCGTGCTTCAACCCATCGGCTCTCCTCACCTGGAACCTGTGGAGTCTGTCACGCCAAGGCCTTGGAACTTTACCGCCATTCTGTTCATGGTGCCGCCCTGCAAACCCCCTGGAAAGGAAAAAGCGCGGTCTGCACCGATTGCCACTCATCCCATCAAATCAACGACTCCAAGAGTTTGTCTGTTCGTCGATTGATCACCGAAAACTGCGGGGAGTGCCATGCGGAGGCTCTGTCTGGTTATTTGGGCACCTACCACGGACAATTGTCCTGGCTGGGTGGAGGGAAAGCCGCTCGTTGCTACGATTGCCACGCCCCCCACGACACCCGTCGGGTCGATGATCCTCTCTCCAAGACTCACCCGGACAATCTGCTCAAGAGCTGCCGTGAATGCCACAAGGAAGCGACTGAACATTTTGTCAGCTTTCGTCCGCACGGCACGACCCACGATTTCAGGAAATATCCCGAAATGTGGATTGCCGGAAAAGTCATGGTGGGATTGGTCGCCCTGGTGTTGATTTTTTTCTACGTCCATTCAGGTTTGTGGTTTTATCGTTCCTGGCAGGAGCGCGTCTCCCTTGGCCAAGCCTTCAGGATTCATCCGCATCTCATGCATGAAAAACACGTCATGCGTTTTGCCTGGCCGTGGAGGGTGAATCACTGGCTGCTGGTGCTGTCCGTCATGACCCTGACTGGGACTGGCATGACTGCCATGTTTTCTGGCAGTGTTTGGGCCACCCGGAGCGTCCAACTCCTGGGCGGCCCGGAACAGGCAGCTTTTTTGCATCGGATCGCGGCGGTTGGATTTGTCATGGCTGTGCTGGGGCATTTTATGGTCTTGTTTTATAAACTGGTCATCACACGGGCAAAGCCGTTCGTCTGGTTCGGTCCTGATTCCTTGTTGCCAAGAAAAAAAGACTGGGAAGACATGGTGATGATGTTCAAATGGTTTTTTGGCAAGGGGCCAATGCCCTCTTTCGACCGATGGACTTATTGGGAAAAATTTGATTATTGGGCGGTAGGTTGGGGACTCGTGGTGATTGGTTCCTCAGGGATCATGCTGTGGTTCCCCACTTTTTTCGCCCGTTTTCTGCCCGGATGGGCTTTCAACGTGGCTACCATCGCCCATGGCATGGAAGCCTTCCTGGCGGTGGTCACCCTGTTTTCGATTCATTTTTTCAACAACCACTTTCGGCCCGGAAAATTTCCCCTGGACATCGTCATGTTCGTGGGGGGATGGTCGCTTGAGGAATTCAAACACGAACGGCCCGAAGCGTTCAGACGCCTGACCGAGGAGGGCAGGCTGGAGGCCTGTCTGGTTCCACCGCCGTCCCGTCGGGTTATTATTCTGTCGCATGTCGCGGGTTTCACGTTGATTGGCATTGGATTGATTCTGTTGGTCTTGGTAGTCATTGGATTTTTGCAACAGGGCGTTTGGTGAGGAAAAGGATGTCGAAATACGTTACGCGCCTTTGACGAGAGAGGAAGCAGGGGGTATCCTGAAGCTTGAATTCATGCTGACAAAGGAGTACTGCCATGCATACGAGACAATTGTCCCTCTTCATATGGATCTTCTCCCTGCTGCTGGTTGCTACCGCCAGGGCTGAAGAGATTCAGGGTCGTGTGATCAAACTCGCCAATGGTGACACATTGACGATCCTGGTTGACGAAAGCAATGAGGTCAAGGTCCATCTGGCCGAAATCGATGCCCCTGAGTTGTCGCAACCCTATGGCAGGCAGTCTTTGGGAGTGCTTGCAACCTTGGTGTTAGACAAGAGTGTCAAGGTGAAGGATCAAACCACAGGCCGAGATGGCCGTACTGTTGCCCACGTTTATGTCGGCGGCAAGGATATCAATGCTGTCATGGTGCAACAGGGGGCGGCATGGGTTGACAGGGAATTTTTAAAGGATAAGGATTTGTTGGCCTTGGAGCAGGAGGCGCGGCAGAATAAAGAGGGTCTGTGGTCTCTGCCTGAAAACAAACGAGTACCTCCATGGGAATGGCGCAAGAAAAAACAGAACTGGAAAAATGAATCGGATGAGTAGGGCTGACCCGTTTTCTTGATCCTCTGCGGCGCGCCATTTTTGGGGCCATGATGCCCTAAAAAAAGTCAAAATCAAAACCTTGGGGGATGAATCCCCCAAACCCTCTCTTTTTTTTTAATATTTAAAAAATAAAAAAAAAGGGTGGGGGGTTTGGGGGGCGGTTCACCGCCCCCCAAGGTTTTGATTTAAGTCATCCTTTGGTGCCAAAGCCGACGCTGGAATCCTCGGAGAATTGAATGGTGGCTCCCCCATTGTATGTGCCACTGCCAACCCCTGGAGCGGTGATGCCTCCAGGAGATGAAATGTCACCCGGTCCAGTGTTGACACCACCAAATGAATTGCGCACTGGGGTTCCTTGACTATAACGAAAGATTGCAGATGGCGCGGTCTGCTGGTTGTTGTTCAGGCTGAAGGCCTGGTTGGCACTGGTGGCACTTTGGCTGAATGTGACCTTGTCTCCAGCTGTCGTACTCAGGGTTGAAGCAGCCTGGGTTTGCATTGGGTTGGATTGATCAGCCTTCAGTAGTGAGGTTACACCTCCCCCACGGCCATCCTGTTGTTTGATCAGTTGTTGGCCCGGCTGTTGGACCTGTTGTTGGTGTTGTTGCGAGAAGAAATTAACAGTTTGAATACCCATATTTTATCCCCATGGATGAATTTTAAAATTTATGTCTGGATGAGCGCGCCCTGTAGCTCAATTCTCTTGGAGCTTCTTTCGAGCATGATTCAATCCATTCTTTGTCAGTCTTTATGATGCTTGCATAAATGTCAATGAAAATAACAGAGATGAAACAAAATGGCGTATGAGAGATCCATGAGATCTTTTTGGACTGACTAAAGAACGGCAAGCAGTTATGATCTGGGACCGTTCATCGAAACTCAAGAGTGGAGTTACATAGAGATGTATGTAAACAAGATGCTGTTTTTGTTTGTGTTTTTTTGGATGGCAACACCGTTGAACGCAGGCAGTGTGACTGAAGAGACTCCCGCCTCGTCTGCTCGCTTTGTTGCCAACAAAAATGGGACAGTCACGGATGTCGTGACCGGTTTGCTGTTGCTCCAAAATGCCAATTGCTTTGAACCCATGACCTGGTCAGACGCTTTGGATACCGTGGCTTTTCTGGGCCATGGCCAATGCGGGTTGACCGATCACTCCGTTTCTGGACAATGGCGTTTGCCAAGTAAAGAAGAATTGGACATCTTGCTCATTGCCAAAAACAGTCCTGAGTTTATCGGGGTCCAATCAGCCCATTATTGGTCGGGAACCTCCAGCGACTGCCTTCCTGATCTGGCTTGGTATGCGCCACTTGCTTTTGGTTATGTCAATGGCGGAGACAAAACAAATACTTATCGCATCTGGCCCGTGTCTGGGAAAGTTAAAGCAAAATAAACAGTGGCTTGGGTAAGAAATTTCAGGAGTGGATGGTTGACAGGATAAAGATTTTTTGTTTGTGTTGTGAAAAGTCAAAGGATAAAGTCAAAGGCAAAACCCTGGGGGATGAATCCCCCAGACCCCCTCTTTTTTTTTAATAATTTTTTTGTCAAGTCAAAGTCAAAACCCTGGGGGATGAATCCCCCAGACCCCCTCTTTTTTTTAATAATTTTTTTTACGATGTGGATTGGAATTGCAAAGAATACAGCTTGGCAAACAATCCTTGACACTCCAACAACTCCTGATGAGTGCCTTCTTCCACAATCCGGCCTTTGGATAAAACCACAATACGATCCACATGACGAATGGTCGATAAACGATGCGCAATCACCATCGAAGTCCGATCAGCCATCAGTCGCTCCAATGCAGATTGAATCAATCGCTCACTTGCAGCATCCACGGAACTGGTGGCCTCATCCATGACCAGAATCGGTGGATTGAAAATGAAAATCCTTGTAATGCCCAGTAATTGTCTCTGGCCTGAAGAAAGATTGTTCCCCCGCTCCGCCAATACCGAATCCAATCCCTTGGGCAACGCCTGAATGAACGACATCGCCCCGGTCTCCTCCGCTGCTCTCTGAATCCGTTCCCGCGTCACAGAAACATCAAACAAACCAAGATTGTCCGCAATACTCCCTGCAAACAAAAACGTCTCCTGCTGCACCACCCCGATTCTGCGTCGCAATTCCACCAAAGGAATCTGGTTGACCGGTATTCCATCCACCTCCACCCGGCCCAGACCCGGATCATACGTGCGATTGAGCAGTTTGATCAAACTGCTCTTGCCCGCTCCAGTCGGACCCACCACCGCAACCCGTTCCCCAGGACGGATGGTCAAATCAATGTCCGACAACACCACCTCTTCACCATAAGCAAATTGCACCCCACAATAACGAATCTCCCCCCGTGCCTGCGTCTGCTTCGGAGCATGATTGACAGATACGGCATCCACCACCGCCGATGGGGTATCCATCAACGCGAAAATCCGCTCCAACGCACTCATGGCCGATTGCATGGTGGTGAATTTGCCTGCCAAATCCCGAATCGGAAAAAACAATCGTCGCACCGAATCAATAAAAGCCGTCAACACTCCTATCGTGAGTTGGTCCTCGGCCATGAGCCAACCCCCATACAAAAACAATAACGCTACCAGAATCGTCGATGACCCTTCGACAAAACTGAATTGAAAGGCCTCCAGAAAATTGCTTTTGTCGGCATTCTCCCGATGCGGACGATTGAGAGCATCAAAATGCGCTGCCGCCGCCCCTCCACGATGAAACAAACGAATGACATCTCGGCCTTCAGCCTCTTCGGTGATGCGGGCCGCCATGCGGGATTGCAACAGCGTACCATGACGTTGCACCAGACGCATACGATGGGTGACCCGAAAAGCCACCAGAATCACCAGCGGCAAAAGAGCCAATACCACCAGGGACAAATGAGGCGACAACAACACCATTCCAGTGGCCACGGCAATCAACAATAAAACATCTCCCACCAGATTGACCAATCCCGCACTGACCATCTGACTGACAGCTTCCGCGTCATGGGCAACCCGGTTGGTCAACGTGCCACTGGCATTGCGGGCATAAAAACCGGCATCCAGGGTCATGAGATGGGCGAACAACTCCTGCCGCAAATCCCGCACCACCCGATGCCCCAACAGGGAATTGACCGCAAATTGCAGCGTTCCGGTGATGAATTGCAACAGATTCAAACCGATCAACGCTGCCAACAACATGGGAAAACCCGCCATGTCACCGGTCACGATATGACGATCCACCGCCATCTGAATGACCAGCGGTTGCGCAAACTGGGACAAGGCAGCCACCGGCGGAACCAACAATGCCAGCACCACCCAACGACGATGGGGCCGGGTATACCCCAAAAAACGCGCCATGAGTTTGAAATCCAGAAACACCCCATAACGGGTCTCTTCTGTCTCGGATGTCACTGCGGGCATCATCGCGCCAACGCCTCCAGGGCTTCGGCACGGGTCATGGTGTCACGCAACTCCCGATACAAAGGAGTGGTTTCCAATAACGTTTCATGCCGACCTGTCGCGACAATTTGTCCGGCATCCAACAAACAGACCCAATCCGCCTGACGCAAAGCCGCTACCCGATGACAGACCATCACCACCGTTCGGGTTCGGGTCAAGGTGCGAATGTTGTTCAAGATGATCTCCTCGGTACGGGCATCCACATGGGAAAAAACGTCATCCAACAATAAAATGACCGGATTGGTCACCAGAGCGCGGGCCAGGGCAGCCCGTTGTCGTTGGCCTCCTGACAAGGTGATTCCGCGCTCTCCGATCAGGGTGTCCAGACCCTTGGGCAATGCACGCACCTCTTCGTCCAGGGCAGCCAGACTCAAGGCTTTCCAGACCTCTTCCCGATTGTTGTCTGACAGGGACAGGTTTTGAATCAAAGGCGCGGAAAAAAGAAAACTCTCCTGGGGAGCCATGGCGAGATTGCGTCGCAATTCGACTTCCGGAATGGTTGCCAGATCCCTCTGGTCCATGAAAATGGTCCCGGTCGGCACAGGGTAAAGTCGGGCCAAAACATGGAGCAGCGCAGATTTGCCTGATCCCACCTTGCCAGCCAGACCAATCAGGCTCCCAGGTTGGATCTCCATCGTGATGCCCCGCAATACAGGCAAACCAGGCTGATGGGCAAAATGCAAGTCGCGAATGGACAAAGCACCACTCCAGCGTGGTCCGGTTTCCACGGCAGATGCCAGGGAACTCTCCAGAAAGGGTTGGGCATCCAACACCCCACTGATGCGATCCAATGCAGCCAGACCCCGTTGCATGACCGTGAGTATCCAACCAAAGCCCACCGTCGGCCAGATCAGCATGGCCAGATAACCGGAAAAAGCCACGAAATCCCCCATGGTGAGGCGTCCCTGGGCCACCTGATAGCCGCCATGAGCCAGGATGATCCAACCACCCAAACTGCCGGCGAACAGTACCATGGGCGCAAACAGGCTCTGCAAACGGGAATGTTCCAGACTGGCCTGACAGAGTATCCGAGCCTCTGTGCGAAAACGTGCGTTCCAGTCTGCCTCGCGGGCATGAGAGCGAATGACGGCGATTCCGGCCACCGCCTCTTGAATGAAACCCGATAACGCCCCAAAACGATCCGCCACCACGCGACTGAGTCGATACATGCGACGGGTGAGCAAACGCGAAATCCCCAGTACCACGGGAATCGGTGCCAAGGCCAGCAAAGTCAACAGGGGGTCCAAAGCCAACATCACCGGGATTGTGGTCAGTGCGACCATGAACAAATTAAAGATCTGCAAAAAGCCGGGACCAACCAACATGCGGACCGCACTGACATCCGCTGACCCACGGGAAGCCAGCTCCCCGGTTTTTTCCTGGTCAAAAAAAGGAGCGTCTAAAGAGAGCAGCTTGGTGTGATACTGTTTGCGCAAGGCGTATTCCACGTCCCGCCCGATGCCAAAAATGCGAATGCGGGAATGAATGCGAAAAAAAGCATTGGCCAAGGCCAATCCGACAAGAAGCCCGACCCATAGTTTCAGCATGCCGTTGCCAGGATTCATCAGGGCCTCGGTAGCCAGTTTCATGATGTATGGAATGGTGGTTGCTGTCAGATTGGTGGCTGCAAGCAGACAAAATCCCCACACAAAAGCCTTGCCCTGACCTCGCAAATGGGGCAGAAGATGGCGCAAGCGCGTTTGTGTGGTACTGGAGAGCGGGATGTTCATGATATAAAAAACCAATCAATCACGAAAAACCACGGAAAACACTTAAAAAAAGCAACAACGGATGGCCGGGTTTGTTTTTTTTGTGCTTTGCTGTGTATTCCGTGGTGCAAAAAAGTGTCCATTCCAGAGTATCACTGCATTGATTTGTCAAACGGTTCCGGCCTAAAATAACAGGTGCGAAAAAAAACGGTTTTTACCGGGATGGAATTTTGTATCATAACATCATGGGATCATGGCAAACCGATCACTCCGCCGCCTTCATGTTGGTCAAATCACCCTGCTTTACGGGGATGCACAAGGATGAGATGATGGATCAGAATGAACCCGATATCGCTCAAGAGCAAGGCATGATGACACCATTCTTTCCAGATCGTCGGGCCTGTTTGCGTTGGTTGGTGCAAATTCCGGTGATCGTTGGGCTGTATGGGCCGACCATGGCATTGGCCAAACCAGGAAACAAACCCGGAAACAAACCTGGAGCTGCCACCCTGCTTGAGCGGCATCCCTGGATGCAACCCTGGATCGAACAGGATGGCATGACTCTGGTCCAGTTGCAAAATCTCCTCGGTGCCATGGAGCCTGATCCACGGGTGATGGCCTTGATGGATCATCAGACCGAAGCCAAGCCTTATTTCGAATATCGCGCCCTGCTCCTCAACCAGAGGAGGATTCAGGATGGGCGACGGATGATGAAAAAACATCATGCCGTACTGGCCAGGGTGGCCGAATTCTATCAGGTTCCTGCTGAATTCGTGGTGGCGTTGTGGGGCATTGAAAGCGATTTCGGTCAAGACAAGGGCCATTTCAATGTCCTGCGTACCTTGTTCACCCTGTCGGCCCACTATTCCAGACGGATTGATTTCTTTCGCAACGAGTTGCGGGAATTTCTGCTATTATGTAAAGAAGAACAATGGGATCCACGCCTGATTAAAGGCTCATATGCCGGTGCGTTCGGACAAGTCCAGATGATGCCAAGCACATTCCGTCGGATTGCCGTGGATTTCAACCTGGATGGCAAACGAGATGTGGTGCATGATGTAACCGACAGTCTGGCCTCTATCGCTGCGTTTTTGCGGGCCTATGGCTGGTGTGTCGATGCTCCCCTGATTGTGGCCCTCTCCTGGCAACCGGGACTGGCTGAATGGTTCGCTGCATACCAGAAAATCAACAAACCCTGGCGCGAATGGCGTGCGTTGGGGATGTCCTGGCCTCCTGACACCAAAGAACCGGATTTGGATGCATCTCTCGCATTGATTATACTGGAAGAACGACAAGGACCTCGCTATTATATGACGTTCAAAAATTTTCGGGTGATTACTCAATGGAACCGCTCCAACCGGTTTGCCAAGGTGGTACAGGAATTCGCCCTTGATTTACGTCGGCTGGAGTGATCATGCAGAATCGTCTGAATGGAAAAAATCGAGGCTGGCTCTTGCTGCTGCTGCTGTTTCTGTTGGTTCCGGCAGCGTGTACACGACCACCGGAAATACCATCCCAAGAGCCTCTGGCCAAAGCACCACCTCCCGTGGTCAAAGGCAAAAAGCCTCGTCCCTATGTGGTGTTTGGCAAAACCTATTACCCCATGAGCGACGAAGAGGCCGTGGGATATGTGGAAGAGGGGATCGCTTCCTGGTATGGCAAGGAATTTCACAACCGTCCAACCGCCATTGGTGAACGTTATGACATGCATGGCATTTCAGCCGCTCATACCACGTTGCCTTTGCCCATGTGGGCGCGTGTGACCAATTTGAACAATGGACAATCCATGGAAATCCGCATCAATGATCGAGGTCCGTTCATTGATGATCGATTGATTGATCTCTCCTATGCCGCTGCGGTTAAACTGGGCTATGCGCAACAGGGCACTGCCAGAGTTCGAGTCGAAGCCTTGCGCCCTGGGACGGATGTCCAACTGCCCAAGGTCGATCCGATGGAAGCCAGTCGAACTAAGGCCTCCGCATCGAAAAAGACTGGCTGGCAGGCAGCTGTGGAACTTCCGCCCAAACCAGGCCATGAACCAGCTGCCACGACTTCTGCGACCTCTGCGCAGAAGCCGGAACATTACATTCAGATCGGATCTTTTGGTTATTATGAAAATGCCAGACAACTTGCTCATCGATTGCAAGGGGTTGGCAAAGTCAAGGTCATCAAGAGTTCCATCGGTGCCCGGATCATGTATCGGGTGAGATTTGGTCCTTATAGTACTTTGGACAAGACACAAGCCATTGTGCGTGCCCTGCGAAAATTGAACGTGGACCAGGCACAGATCATTCTGGAGTGATTCTGGACTCTTAGTGAGAATACAAAAGAACAACCGAGTGATGATGAGAGCGGTCATGATGAAACTGAATGGTAACTATCTGTTGAGGTTGTTCGGGATGCTGGTTCTGCTGCTGATCGCCGGGGTTGGCATCGCAGCAGACGACCCGCCACTCAAGGTGCGTGGCATGGCCGGGGTACTGGGAGATATCGATTCTGGACGGGTCTTGTTCATCCAGGATGCTGATACCAAATTGCCTCCAGCCTCACTGACCAAGGTGATGACACTTTATTTGATCTACGAGGCCCTGGCAGCCGGTACGCTCCAGTTGGATACCGAGGTGCCTGTGAGCGAAAACGCCTGGCGCACTGGAGGTTCCAAGACGTTTGTCAAAATCGGTGATCGGGTGCGGGTCGAGGATTTGATTCGAGGCATTGCCATTCAGAGTGGCAATGACGCCTGTGTGGTGATGGCTGAACATTTGACCGGCACGGAAACGGCCTTTGTGGCGCAAATGAATGTCAAGGCAGCGGAATTGGGCATGGTGAATTCTCATTTCACCAACTCCACCGGGTTGCCGGATCCACAGCATTATACCACGGCCCGCGATTTGTTTCTGCTGGCCAGCTCAATGATCCGCAAATTTCCTCAATACAGTCATTATTCGCAAGAAAAGCAGTTTACTTATAATGGTATTCGTCAACACAATCGCAATAATTTACTGTGGCGGGATCCCTTTGTCACAGGGTTGAAGACCGGTCACACCCGTGAGGCTGGTTATTGTCTGATTGCAACCAGTGACAAGGATGGGCAACGTTTGGCAGCGGTTATTCTTGGGGCTGGGACCAGGAAAAATCGTGAGGATGATGCCTTGCGTCTGATTCATTACGGGAACAAGATGTATGAGACGGTCAAATTTTTTGATGCCAAGGCGGTTGTGCGCAAGTTGCGGATCTGGAAGGGAAGTGCGCGTGAAGTCGAGGGGGTGCTCAAAGATCCGTTGGTAGTCACGGTATTACGCAAGGAGCGTGCTTCTTTGGAGGTTGGGGTGTTGTATGAAGAACCCTTGGTTGCTCCCATTGCCATGGCACAAGAAATTGGGACTGTGGTTGTCAAGTCTGGAGGCAAGGAGTTGTTCACGCGATCTCTCATTGCGGGATCTGCGGTGGAGCGTGGTAATATTTTTCGTGTCATGATTGATTCATTACGCTTGGCCATTGGATGGTGACTGCGTTGACAGCTCATCTGGACCGATTGATTGGGGTATTAAGCGATGTCAGGTAAAAAGTCGAAAAAAAAGGATTCCCAATTCAATGATTTTGGAGGATCTTTTGGTGGCGGGGCCTTCCTGGATGCCGGTGAGGCGTATGGCCATCAGGAACAGGATGGTCCTTCCATGGAAGAAATATTGGCTTCTCTGGAAGAGTTGCTCGACGGCAATGACGATATGTCGCTGATGGATTATGAGGGGGATTCGGATGTAGAAGGCCACTTTTTCGCTGATGGTAATGATGATCCACAAGAATACAAAAAAATCAAGTTGGAGTCGGCGGTCGATGAGGCTGACTTGGCGCGTGAGGGATGGGATGTCTATGACGAATCGTCATTCGACGAGGTGGATCTCCAGGAGAGCGGACTGACGGATTCCAGAAGTGAACCTCTGTTGGATGAGGATGAGCCTTTGGATCTGACGGGGATGGAACTGGCTTTGGCCAGCATGGCAGAACACGCATCAGACCTGGTCAGACCTGTGGAACCTTTGCGGAAATATGAACAGGGACTGGAAGCTGACTTTGAGTCGGAATCAGAGTTGGGGTCAGACCTGGAATTGAATCCAGAGCCGGAACCTGCGCCAGAACCGGAATTGGATTCTGAGCAGGAATCGTTACGAAAATATGAACTTGGACTGGAAGCTGACTTTGAGTCGGAACCAGATCTGGAGTCTGACTTTGATTCGGAACCAGATCTGGAATTGGGTCCAGAGTCGGAATTTGTGCATGAACCAGAGCCGGAAGTTGCTCCAGAGCCTGAATTGGAACCAGAGCCGGAAGTTGCGCATGAACCAGAGCCGGAATTGGAACCAGAGCCAGAGGCTGCGCCGGAACCAGAGCCTGCATTGGAACCAGAGCCAGAAGTTGCGTTGGAACCAGAGCCAGAAGCTACGCCGGAACCAGAGCCTGCATTGGAACCAGAGCCAGAAGTTGCGCCGGAACCAGAGCCTGCATTGGAACCAGAGCCAGAAGTTGCGTCGGAACCAGAGCCTGAATTGGAACCAGAGCCTGAATTGGAACCAGAACCTGAAGCTGCGTCTGAACCAGAGCCAGAAGTTGCGTCTGAACCAGAGCCAGAAGCTGCGCCTGAACCAGAGCCAGAAGTTGCGCCTGAACCAGAGCCAGAAGTTGCGTCTGAACCAGAGCCAGAAGTTGCGCCTGAACCAGAGCCAGAAGCTACGCCTGAACCAGAGCCAGAAGCTGCGCCAGAACCAGAGCCTGAATTGGAACCAGAGCCAGAAGCTGCGCCAGAACCAGAGCCTGAATTGGAACCAGAGCCAGAAGCTGCGCCAGAACCAGAGCCTGAATTGGAACC
>JAMOBH010000497.1:0-2772 GCA_039908085.1 Magnetococcus sp. YQC-5 | reverse complement strand
GGCGGTCGTCGTCGGACATTTGGGCGGGGTGGGGGGTGATCAAGGGCCGTCTCCTGGTGTGATGCAGTGTAGGTGAGGCCATGATAGAGAAGGGAACATGTGGGTTTAAGAGCGGAAGATGTTCAAACATGGCGTTCGAACATCTTTGTTTGGGTGGGGGGGCTGCATTGCGATAATCTTGACGAAAAGATGAATTTTGTGCAGCATGTCTGGCATTTTTCTGGTTTGTCAACCAGTGTGGCACTGCTGGTCAGATGGCGGGTTCCAATGCCTTTGACTTGCGCTACCTGGATCTGTGAAGCTCGTAACCTGAAATGCCCATCAAGGAGGATTTATTCAAATCAATGTCTTCTGAGACACCTAACGTCCGTGCTATTGTCCAGTATTTTCATGATATTCAGGAAAAACCGATCCGTTGGCTGTGGAAGAACCGCATTGCTAAAGGGAAGCTGACCTTGGTGGTTGGACCTCCTGGAGTTGGGAAAAGCCAAGTGGGTGCATTTTTAGCGGCAATGACTTCGGCAGGGAAAGGGTTAGAGGCTGGTTTCAAGGGTTCCCCTGAGAAGGTGATCATTCTTTCGGCAGAGGACGACCCCTCCGACACAACCAAACCCCGATTGGAAGCCGCTGGGGCAGACATGACCAATGTGATCTCCATCAAAATGGTTGAAGACATGAGCCAGCCGGAGAGGCCAATTGTCAGGAGATTCAGTTTACAGAAGGACATGCATGTTCTGGAGTCTGCGATTGTCGAGCATGCAGGGGTATCCTTATTACTTATTGATCCGATTTCTGAGTATATGCAGGGGGTTGACAGCCACAGCAACGCCCAAGTCAGGGAGTTGTTGGCCTCTCTGTCCGATGTGGCAGAACGGCATGCTGTTGCCGTCGTGGCGATCACTCATCCCAACAAGGGATCCGGGAGTGCCATCGATAGAGTAACGGGGTCAGGTGCGTTCGTGGCCGCCGCACGTGCCGTGTATCTGGTATGCAGGGATAGAGATGATCCAGAACTGCGCTTATTTTTGCCGGTCAAGATGAACATGGGGAAGGATTCGCTGGGGCTGTCGTTTCGGATCGAGGAGGTAGAGTTATCGGTTGATATCAAGGCCCCTCGGCTTGTGTGGCAGCCAGATGTTGTGGCGATATCGGCAGATGAAGCCTTGTCAGCACATCTCAATCCGTCGGCACGTCAAGCAGTGGATGAGGCAAAGGCCTTCTTGCAGGAGGCATTGGGTCAGGGGCCACAGCTCACGAAGGATCTCAAAGCAGATGCCACCGGGATGGGGATTTCATGGGCATCGGTACGGCGGGCGCAGAAGTTGCTCAACATCAAACCGGCCAAAGTCGATTTTCAAGGGGGGTGGATGTGGTTCATGCCTGGGGTTGAGGTGTTTGATCCAGATGAAGATGTTCAAAATTCCCCCCTCCAGAATTGAGCATCTTCGCGCATCTTTTGCGTTTACGGCTGAAATTGCCTGGTGTTTCTGCCGAATGTGTCCAAGATGCTCATCATAAAAATTGAGCATCTTCGCGCATCTTCGATATTCATGGCTGGCTTTGCCGAGTATTTTGCCGAATGTGCCCAAGATGCTCACTCCCAGAATTGAGCAGCTTCGCGCATCTTCGGTGTTAGCGGCTGGATCTGAGTCTCGCAACAGTGTGGGTGTTCCAGGGTGAGCCATTAAACGGGTTATGCAGTGGTGTGAGTTGGATAGACGGACAACGCTTTGCGGAGTCTGTCTTGGATCTTTTCCCGTAGTTCAGGTGGTTCCAGGACTTCTGCGTCCGGGCCGTAGCGCATGATGTCCATGATCAGTTCGATGTCGTTGGAGTAGGGGCAGGAGAGTACCCAGCGACCTTCGGAGTCAAATTCTCCCCTCTGTTCAGGGTGCCACGACTCGTTGGCCACCCAGCGCGATCTCTCCTTGGAAAAGCGGATAACCGCCGTTCTGGTATTGGCGCCGCTGAAAATGCCGTATCCCGCCTTCAGATGACGATCCAATTCATCATCGGATAGATCAATGGCCTGTTTCATGGTGGGGGTTGCCTTCTGTATGGCGTCCAGGGCGAAGCTCCGGACGGCCTCACGCAGGTGGCACCAGGCGTCCAGGTACCAGTTGTCCCGGTAAAACACGAGTCGCTGCGGCGACACCTCCCTTTCCAAGAGTTCTCCCCGTCCCCGGTTCAGATGCTGCACCTGCAGGATCTGTCTCGACAGCAGCGCATTGGCGACTGTCTCGAAAAGCGGCTGTTCCACATCCCGACGACCCAGGGGAAGCACCCGAATGCGGGCGACCACCTCATCGACGCTGTGATTTCCACTGTCCAACAGTACCCGCAACCGGGTGCGCAGAGGGGTGACGTGTGGTGCCAGGAGGCCAGGTTGCAAGCTGGCCAGCAGGTGTTCCATGGTCAAGATGGCGTGAATTTCTGAAGCGTTGAACCACAAGCCGGGCAACTCAAAACGGGGCCCAGCCATCTCCTGTACCGTTTCGTAGCGGTACCCGCGTTGAACCACATCCCAGACGATGGGAGCGTTCAACCTGTCACGCAAATACTCAAGATCTCGCATAAATGTTGGTGTTGAAATTCCAAGTTCCTTCAGGAAGGTGGCAATGGGAACCACATGTTTCTCCTGCAGGAGTTGGTCAATCCGATAAAAGCGTTCGGTGCGGTCCATGCCTTGGTCTCCTCCAGGAGAAAAATGGGACGTTCAAAAAAGTCTGCATGTCTATCATCTTGTGAGACACATGATGATTCATAATCACT
>JAMOBH010000496.1:0-2775 GCA_039908085.1 Magnetococcus sp. YQC-5 | reverse complement strand
AGGTGACAATCGGCCTGGATTATATCGATGTCCACCTTCTTGGCGAGGGACTGGACGCCTTGACATACGAACTGTGTGACTTAAACTGAGGAGAATATTGCATGAACGCACGCATGAGTGAGGACGGCAAGACAATCATCATCCGCATCCCCTATCGCTTCAAGCGGACTGGCGGACGCAAACAGATCATTGCGCCAGAGGGTGCCGAGTCGGCGTTTCTCCCGGTGGCCAGGCAGGATGATGCGCTCGTCAGGGCTGTTGTCCGGGGGCACCGGTGGCAGGGAATGTTGGACACTGGGCAGGTGGCGTCGGTGCAAGAGTTGGCCGCCAAGGAGAATATCGATCCGTCGTATCTGGCGCGGCACCTGCGGTTGGCTTTTTTGGCACCAGATATTGTGGAGGCCGTTTTGTTTGGGAATTGTCCGGAGGGGTTGACGCTGACGGATTTGATGGTGGCGTTGCCGATGGGGTGGGAGGAGCAGCGGGTTTTGTTGGGATTTCCGGCAGTCAGTTGAGCGTTCCGTTCCGGGATGCGCGGGGGGTGCGGTGGGCAACGTTGGGTTTTTTGAGACGGGGGAATGATGACTCCCCCTTGGTCAGTTCCCAGGAACCGCTTTTCTCACTGCCAACAACCCGTGCTCATCAAGCCCCAGCAGACCTTCCTCCACCATCTCCTCCATGACGGCTGCGACGACTTCCTCTGACAGATCGTTCTTTTTGGCCAACCCTGACACGACTGGTGCGGCGAGCCGACGGAACCCTTCCTGCGACATCACCACCGCCCTGCTACGCGGGCCGGGCTTGCTCTTGGCTCTCTTCCTGGCGGCCCGGGCTTGCGAGCGACGTTTTTGGGCATCCTTGGCAGACATACATCCCTCTCTACAACGTGTCTTCCCTGGCTGAATTGCAATCCTACCAAGTTGAACATCCCAATGTAAAAGGGAAATTTTGGAAACCTGGTAGACTGCATCGGGCAGGTGTGGGGTGGGAAAATTGGAACGCGGCACCAACGAGGAAGGCCACCCGAGCGAGCAGGTGGCCTTCGTTTCTCGAAAGGAGTCTCTACCACCACAGATCCGTGTGATGCAGGGATGCCGTGCAGCAGGGCCACGAACGGCACGCCCTTAGAGAAAATCTAATGCAGAGCGAGTCTAATCGCAGGATGAGCATGTGTCAAGACCATAGTTTGGTGAGCGATGCGCATAGATGTCTGGCTCCAATTATGCGGCACGAACCATTAGGCGAAGAAAGGCCGGGAGTCCCACGCCCATGAGACGATGGGTTTATTCCCCCCAAGAAAGTGGGTATTTTATTCACCCCTGCACCCGGCCATCATTCGACGTCTCTAAATTTTGTAGATCAATAACCCACTGAGTCAATATTGCTGTTATTAAATGCGGATGGCACCCCTCCACCCGGCACAAAGGTGTAGCCCGTTGCACCATACGCATGTTCCCCAGATGTTTTCACGGGAGAAGTCGGTACGACAGAAGGTGCTTGGTTGGCAACGGCCTCCTGTTGCATCTTGTAGGCAATAGATTGATACAACTTCGTGTTGTTCGTACCATAAAGAACAGCCTCAGGTGAGGTCGGTGAATTTGCATCCGCATGCAGACTCGCAACCGCCCACGGAAAAACAGTGGCTGACACACAAAGGCGGACGAGAAATTTTTTGGCGGTGTTTTTCATTTTTGTTCCCTCTTTGTAATTGATGTTGAAAGATTGTTTTTCTGACGATTAAAATCCAATAGAGCGTGTAACCCAATAAGTTACGTCACTGCTAATGTTTCTGATTCCTCCCACAGCAACTCGATCTGCAGTTGTGCCTCGGTGTCTCCTTGCTCTGCAGCTTTGTACAACCACCCCTCAGCCTCCCTATTGTCTTGCTGGACTCCCTCACCTAGGGCGTACATCAACCCGACAACCGTTTGCGCGCCAGAGTGTCCATTTTCAGCAGCCCGCGAATACCACTGCGCAGACTGTTTGTGGCACATAGAAACACCTATACCGAACCTGTACCGGAAGCCAAGCTTTAGTTGTGATCGGATATCTCCCTGTCGAGCGGCAAAAAATATGGCCTGCAGATCCTCCTGTGGTTCAGCATGACTGCTTTCAGATGCAGCTACCAGTAAGATAACGGTCACCAACTGCGAAGATTGCCCCATTATTCACCACCCCCAAAGCAAAAGCGGCTAGGTGCCGTGTGCTGGAATAATTTCCCTGTCACTCTTCCGTGGCATCCAGCCATTCCAGCAACCGCTTTGTTCTTTTGGATGCCATTTCCATAGCAATAGCCCGTTTGCGATATTTCCTGGTGAATTTTTTCATGGATGTTTCCTTTGCAATGTGCACCATTCCTGGAGCATGGGTTGACGTAGTAGCAGGAAAGCCAGTCCACCGGACTACTTTTATACACACTCGGCGATCTTTGTTACTTTCTCTCTTCTATCACGACGAGCGTGGCGAGGTTCTACAAGCGGGCCTTGATCATCCTTTCGGCCATTCGAGTGTACGCGCACTGGATTCCCGCGTGCGTGGGAATGACGCATTCTCAACACACGTCATGCCCGCGAAGGCGGGCATCCAGGGAGGCTCGTGGCCGAGACGATGATCAAGGCCTACAAGCGAAAGACAAGCGACGACCAAAACAGCGAACACAACAGATGCGACAAAAATAGCCATATACACTTCCCCTATTGAATTTGATTGATAAAAACACAGTAAAAAAGCAAATTGATCGATCAGAATATCCACCGGCCAATCAGCATCCGGATA
>JAMOBH010000495.1:0-2796 GCA_039908085.1 Magnetococcus sp. YQC-5 | reverse complement strand
ACCATCGAAGCAGCCTATCACAAACCTGCTGGCGAAACACCAATCTGGTATGATGGCAACCAAGCACCTGCCTCCGCCAATTTCACCCCGGCAAACACACCGGATTTCAGCAACCAACAGGGCTATCTGGAAGCCGCGCCAGGTGGCATCAACGCCCGATTTGCATGGACCAAACCAGGTGGCAGAGGTGCCGGAATACGGATCATTGATCTGGAATGGGGATGGAATTTCGCCCATGAGGACCTTCTCCAAAACCAGGGAGGCATCGTAGACGGTGCCGGATTCGCGGATACCGATCACGGCACCTGCGTCATCGGTGTGATCAGTGCGGATCACAATCCCATTGGGGTATTGGGCATCGCGCCTGACGCCAATATCAGTGCCGTGTCCTTCTCCTTGCCCACTGCCACGGCAATCCGCAAGGCAGCAGATCGTTTGCAGGCAGGAGATATCATGCTGCTCGAAATCCATCGACCCGGCCCCCGACATAATTTCCAAGGTCGGAATGATCAAGCAGGGTATATTGCTGTGGAGTGGTGGCCCGATGATTTTGCCGCCATCCTCTATGCCACCAGCAAGGGAATAATCGTTTGCGAAGCTGCAGGCAATGGCAGCGAGAATCTGGACGATAACATTTACAACATCCGTCCGGCAAATTTCCAGGCCAACTGGAAAAATCCTTTCGACAGGAACAATCCCCAGTGCGGTGCCATTCTGTGTGGCGCCGGCGCACCTCCTCCAGGCACACATGGTCAAAATCATGGCCCTGACCGTTCCCGTCTGAGCTTTTCCAACTTCGGCGCTTGTGTGGATGCCCAAGGCTGGGGACGGGAAGTTACCACCACCGGGCGCAGTTGGGGCGTGGCCGACCTTCACAACGGCGGGCCAAACGCTTGGTATACCGATCATTTCAGCGGCACTTCCAGCGCTTCACCCGTCGTCACAGGCGCCTTGGCATGCGCTCAGGGGTGGTTGCGCGCGGCAAACAAACCTCTGCTGACACCCGCCAAGGCCCGTACCCTGTTGCGAACCACCGGTTCTCCCCAGCAGGATGCTCCTGGTCGGCCTGTCCAAGAGAGGATCGGCAATCGCCCTGATCTCAAGGCCCTCCATGCGCAACTCTTTCCTGCAAAACCTTTGATCAAAGAAAAAGATATCAAGGACATAAAGGATAAAAACTTAAAAGAGAAAAGCGAAAAAAAAGAGGTCAAAGAAATCAAAGAAAAAGATTTCAAGGAAAATAAAGAAAAAGACTTCAAGGAGATCAAAGAAAAAGACGTTAAGGATGTCAAAGAATTTTTGGAAAAAGACCGTAAAGAAAAAGACAAAGAAAAGGACATCCGAGAAAATATCGGCATGGATGACCACATTAATATCCGCAGCATGCCCGTATCCATGGAAGCACGTCTGAACTCCCTGGAAACACAACTCGGCCAGATCATGCACTTCATCGACAGCTCTTTACGCCCCGACCTTTCCCAGTCGCCTTTGTCACAGGAAGCTCAAAATAAAGAGGATCTGCAAGCCTTGAGCGACGCCCTGGCCAAACAGGCACAGGATGCAAAAAACGCAAAAGATGTCAAGGATTCCGAGAACTTTTCACGCTGAGCGACAAGCGTTCTGAACCAATGGGTGGCTGCTGTTCGCATGGACAGCAGCCACCTGCACGTCAGGGGAGATGACCATTGTCCGTTACCGAAGGGAAATCAACATCCGATTCCAATGAAGCTTGCTGGCTGGTGCTGGCGTCTGCAGATGACTTTGCCGCCCTGTGGGTCTATCAACAATGGCAAAGTATGACATCACGACGCATTTTGTTGCTCACACCGGAAACCCTTTGCACTGCCATGACTTGGCGCCAGCATCTGACAACTGGTGAACATTCCAGTCAAATCGGATTGGCTGACGCCATTCGGTTGCAGGATACCGCCATTCATGGCATCTACAATCGTTTTTTTCGAGTGATGCCGCTCCATTGGCAAAGGGCTTCCCCAGAGGAACGCCTCTACGTGGAACAGGAGTACATGGCCATTCTGCTGAGCTGGATGCATGCCCTGCGCTGTCCCATTCTCAATCCACCCACATCTCGTGGTCTGTCAGGGGCCAGTCGGTCCACAGCGGAATGGCGCATGCTTGCCATCCAAGCCGGATTGCCGATCATGCCTTTGTTGATGGACGGTCTGGGACGGGCAGAACAAAATAGTTTATATTGTTTTAAAACATATAAAATTATTATGCTGTCAAATACCTGCTATAATTATCTTCCTTATCATTTACATATCCCTGCTCAACGGCTTTGTCAATTGGCGGATACCCCATTGTTGGAACTCCATTTTGCCTGTCCAACCCGTGATGATTGGCTGTTTCTGCATGCCAATCCATGGCCAGATTTGAAAGAATCAAAGCTATCAATTTTGGTGGATGTCGCTCGTTATCTGACTCTGATTCCTGATAATTTAGTAGGTTATTCACAATGACTCATATTGTTTTAGTAGTTGGTATTCCAAGCGAATCGCCTGTGGCTATGGTGGTTCAGGCACTTCAACAACGTGGGGCAGATTGCATCATGGTAGATCAGCGTCAATTTGCACGAACACCTTTCCAGTTCAAACTGGAACAACATGGCATCGAAGGAGCCTTGGTCTGGCAGTCCCATTCCGTGACCTTGTCGCAAATCAGTGGGGTCTAGAGCCTGTCGCAAAATGAGGCAAACTGCCGTGTGATGTGGTAAACTATCCGCCATTGATCACGTTGGATGCGGGAGGTGGGAATGGCAGGATTTTTCCGGGAACCGGA
>JAMOBH010000494.1:0-2798 GCA_039908085.1 Magnetococcus sp. YQC-5 | reverse complement strand
CCTCCCCAGACCCCTCCACCCTTTTTTTTTATTTTTTATTTTATTTTTTAATTATTAAAAAAAAAGAGGGGGTTTGGGGGATTCATCCCCCAAGGTTTTGCTTTTGACTTTTTGCCCGAAGGGCATCATGTTCATAGTGTATGTTTGCTGTCATTTTACGAGGAGTCCAAGGAAAAACGCCTTGTAATAGGTCATCACGCCGGTGATGTTCATGCCAGCCAGGATCAACAACACCCCGGCTGCAAGATCCTTGATGAGTCGGGCCTGACGCAACCAGCCTGCCCAGGCATGCAGACCCGCCACCAGGAGTGTGCCAACCAACGCAAATCCGTAGCTCATGCCAAGACCATAGAACAAGGCGAGCCATGCCCCTTGTCGGGCGGTGGTGGTATGGGCGGCCAGACCCAGGATCTGGGAGAGTGTTGGCGTGATGCATGGGGAGTAGATCAAAGCCAGGGCGATTCCTGTGCCCAACGTCAAGCCATTGATCAGCCACGGTCCCAGATGCTTGCCGAGCCAGGGGAGGCGGTCAGCCAGGAGCAGACCAGTTGCGATGAGCAGAAAATAGAACCCGGATGCCATGCGCAGGTCATTGATGTGATAGTTCAAATAACGTCCTGCGTAGAGTCCTGGGGCACTGAGCAATGCAAAGACGGCTCCAAAACCGACTGTATAAGTCAGACTGGGCAGCAGGGTCCAGCCAATGAGGGAGCCTTTGGGAGGAGATTGCAGGGTTTGGGCTGTCGCGGAGATTCCGACAAGATAAATCATGAAAAACGGACTGATCTGGAGGATGCACACCTGCCAGATGGAAAAAAACGAGGCAAAGCCACTGAGGAAAACGGTCAAGGCGGTCATCCGTTCACCTCCGCGACCCAAGTCGGGAACTCTTTTTCCACTTTTTTGATATTGCCGTAGAAAAAACGTTGCACGTGGCCTTGTTGGTCAATGAAGATCGTGGTGGGAGGGGCGTTGACCCCGTAATCCCGTGCCATGTTGTGTTTGTCGAAGCCGGTGGCATAAGGAATGTCGCGTTTTTTGACGAATTGGGTGAATTTGCTTTCGGATTCTTGAATGCCGATCATCAGGAAGGCGATTTTTTCTTTGAATTGCGCATGAGCGGTTTGGAACATGGGCAGTGATTCGTTGGAACAGGGACACCAGGAGGCCATGAAGGTGATCACCAGTCCCTTGCCGCGATAATCCGTCAGGGAGCGGGTGGTGCCATCCGTGAGGGTCAGGGTGAAGGGGGGTGCCGGGTCACCGGTGCGCAAGGGTTCCAGTGGCGTTCCATCCAGACACCCGGCCAGCAGGGCGAGCAAGAATAATTTAATGCATTTTTGCCAGTTCATAGTGGATCAACTCCTTGGTGACGCCACCGATATGGAGGTCATTGATGACCCCGGCGCGGTCGATAAAAAAAGTTGTTGGCATGCCGTAAACACCGTAGGCTTCCAGGATTTTGCCAGTTGCATCCAGGCCCGTGGGAAAGGTCATGCCCCATTTTTTGACAAATCCTTCGGCTTTGCTGGGGGTGTCCTGACCAGCGACTCCCACGAAGACCACCCCTTGAGGTTTGAGTTCCTGGTAGGCTGCTTCCAGCACCGGGGCCTCTTCACCACAGGGGATGCACCAGGAGGCAAAAAAGTTGATAATGACAGGATGTCCCTGGTGTTGGCTCAATTTGAATTCCTGGCCATTGAATAACGTCAAAGTAAAATCGGGGGCGATGCGTTTGGCGGTGATGGCGGGTTGGTCATCTCCTGTGCAGCCCGATAATGTCAGTGTCAGCAGCAGGCCAACCCAGAACCTGCTGGTATGGGGTATCACTCTCATTCCTGATGCTCCATGGGGGGGATGGGGAGGGTCCATTGAAATATCCGTTCCTTGAGTCCGGGCAGGCGAAATGCAAGAGACAGGGTGCCGGGTTGGTGCAGGGTGTCCATTTTGGGAAAGCTGAGTATTCCTTGCCGGTGGTGCAGTTGTCCATCTTCATAGATTTGTTGCCATGTTTTGGCCAGATATTCACTCCCTTTGGCATCTGTCAGCCGGGTCATTTTGGCCAGATTCCAGGGTGGAACCACTCCGGTATGGGTGTTGACGTAGACGACGAACAGGACTTCCTCCCCGGTTGGGATCTCCTGGGACAAAACCAGATTGGGCACCAGAAAGCGCGCGGATTGGGGTATGTGAATGACATCAAGGTACAGGTCACTTTCGCCAAAGTCCATGCGCCAGAGATGTTTTTTCAGGAAACGCATGGTCTGTTCCGGCAAAAGCGTGGGGAGGGTGCCGAGGTGATTTTTTTGCAGCCATTCGACGATTACCATGCCTTCTCGTGGGGAGAATCCGGCTCGTTGGCCGTTTCGGTCGGTGGTACGCATCTTGTGTACGATCCGTTCCCATTCCATGGCAGTGCGTGGGGTTTTTTCGACAAGATCCGCACTGTGGCATTTCCGGGTGCAGGTGGCTTGATAAAGTCGTTTTTTTTCTGCGTCTGTCAGGAGTTGTTTTTCCAGCAGACCATGATCATACATCATCAGTCGAAGGCCTGACAGCAGATAAGCCATACGTCCTTCCGGTCCTGGTTCGGCGAGCATGTAGAAAACAACTCCCGCGCCGGTGATTGACAGGACAATAAAAAGCGCGAGAGTCGTCAATAGGAGACGCATTGGATTCTTCTTTCTGTTTATTGGCCCGAAATGTGGATGCGGTAGAACATGAATGCCCTTCGGGTAAAAAGTCAAAAGCAAAACCTTGGGGGATGAATCCCCCAAACCCCCTCTTTTTTTTTAATA
>JAMOBH010000122.1:0-14581 GCA_039908085.1 Magnetococcus sp. YQC-5 | reverse complement strand
GGGGGTCTGGGGGATTCATCCCCCAGGGTTTTGCTTTTTTTTGCCAGAAGTGCATTCAGCTTCTCCCGGATCACCATCAATGCGCCTCTGCCCATTTTCCGACTCCCCCACGAACCCGTATTTCCCCACCCCTCACTGGCCGAACCAGAGGGTATTTTGGCCGTAGGTGGGGATTTGTCCCCACAACGCTTGATGGTGGCCTACTCGGAGGGAATTTATCCCTGGTATTCCAAAGGAGAGCCGATTCTGTGGTGGAGTCCTGATCCCCGCGTGATCCTGAATCCAGAGGAGTTGCACGTCCCCAGAAGTCTGTCCAAAACCCTGCGACGTGAAACCTATCACATCACGTTTGATTGCGCCTTTGCCCAGGTCATCCGTGGATGCGCTCAACTGCGCCAGGAATCAGGCACCTGGATCACCCAGGAAATGGAACGGGCCTATATCCGCCTCCATCGCCTGGGCGTGGCCCATTCCGCCGAAGCCTGGTGGCAGGAAAACGAACAAACCCCTCCCTTGTTGGCCGGCGGGGTCTATGGTGTGGCCCTGGGAGGAGTCTTTTTCGGAGAATCCATGTTCACACTTCTACCCGACGCCTCCAAGGCCGCCTTTGTGGTCCTGGTCAACCGACTGACAGCCATGGGATTCGAAATGATCGATTGCCAGATCACCACCGATCACATGCGCCGTTTTGGAGCCAGGGAAATTTCCCGCAGCGCGTTTCTTGCCCGCCTGCAAACTGCCCTGCTCCGCCCCATCCCAAGCGGTTCCTGGCGTTGAAAATCATCACTCGATCCCCTGCACAATCATTTAAAAAAATGAAGACCTCATGAAATCACCCATTCATCCCAGCCTAACCCGCAACCGGCAATTTTATCCTGCCTTGAATACCCCAAACAAACCGCTTGGCACCAACCGCAACCCTACGCCCCCACTTGAAATTCCGGCATGACAATCAGGCATCCTAAAGAATTCTGGAGAAGCGGCATGGTTGATGCATAAATCGATTTGCTCGGCAGATCTGGACATACCCCCACTCCTGTCGAGCTTGGAGTGCCACTGACTGCCGTCTTCTTCAGGATCCACCAGGGAAAAAAAGTATCCATGGACCGTCAAGAACCAACGCATGCTCGCAACCAAACAAGCGTTCCACCCATGATACCCACCCATGGTGTGTATCGCACCAGTTTGATGCTGCTCGTCTGCCTCATGTTGGCAGCCTGCGAAACGCCCAGCCGCATCAAACAATCGCGGGAACATTTCCTGCAGCCCACCAATCCTCAAGTGGAAATCTCTGCAAGTCCAGCAACCAACAAAGAGGGATCGCCCCTCTTAGCCACGACTCCTGAAACCCCAAGCCAAGAGGAAGTCTATACCATAACCGTCACAGAAATGCCGGTTCGCGACCTCCTGTTTGCCCTGGCCAGAGATGCCAACAAAAATATTGACGTTTATCCCGGCATCCAGGGCCGCGTCACTTTGAGTGCCATTGATCAACCCTTGTCCAAAATCCTGGATCGGGTGGCCAAACAGGTGGGCATTCGTTACGAAATCCACGACAAAACCATTCTCGTCACTCCTGACCTGCCCTTTTTGAAACTCTATCAGGTGGACTACCTGGGTGTCGAGCGGGAGATGCTCAGCACCAACAAAATCTCGACCCAACTCTCCACCTCCAGAGCTGGCAGCATAGCCAATCCCTTGACAGGACCAGATCAAAACCAATCCAACAGCACGTTGAGTACGTTGGCATCCAGCAAATTCTGGAAAAGCATCACGCAGAACATAGAAGCCATTCTTGGCGCAAACATGGGCAGTGACACCCTCAACTCCACGGATCCCGGTGCCACTCTGCCCGGTATCGGTGCCGTCGGCGGAGGCGGTTTGAGCGGAGGTATGGCTGGAGGCTTGGGTGGAGGCTTGGGTGGAGGCTTGGGTGGAGGTCTGGATGGATTGATGCCAGCACTGCCCGGATCTCCAGGAGGGTTGGGCGCAAACAACCTGAACAAGGGCCAGGAAAACAAAACGCAAACATTCAGATCCGGCCTCGTCTCGATCAATACCGAAGCCGGAATCATCAGCATCATTGGCACAGCACAACAGCATGAAAGAATTCAAAACTATCTGGACAGCGTGCTGGAAAACGTCCATCGTCAAGTGATGATCGAATCCACAGTCGTGGAGGTGGAACTGTCAGACCGTTTCCAGGAAGGGGTGGATTGGGACGTCATCTTCAGCAAATCATCCGGCGTGGTCATGAAAGGCACAGGTTTCGCGTCAAACCTCAATGCCATGAATCTTGGCAGCCTTGCCTCCCCAGGGATTTTGAATTATTTCACGCTGGGTGGAGGCTCCGCCACCGATCCGACCAAAACCCCCAGCGGAGTCAGTGCGACCATCAAAATGCTGGAAACCTTTGGCAATGCCAAAATTTTGTCAAGCCCAAAAATCATGGCGTTGAACAATCAACCGGCCATCCTGAAAGTCGTGAAGAATCGTGTCTTCTTCACTTTGAAATCCAGCACCAGCACCCATGATACGACAACTGGCACACCCACCCCAGGCACTGTGGCTTCCACACCCGTTTTCGACACCGAGATTCACACCGTTCCCGTGGGTCTGGTCATGACCGTGACCCCGCAAATCTCCAAGGATGGCATCGTCAATCTGAATGTGCGACCCACCATCTCTAAAATCAGTCGCTGGGTGAACGATCCCAACCCGGCCCTGGTTGCCGGCAATAACCAGACAGGATTGACCGCCTCCATTCCGAATGCCATTCCAGAAATCGAAGTCAAGGAAATGGAAACCATGATGCGCGTACATAGCGGCCAGGTGGCGGTCATGGGAGGCCTGATGCAGGACAGCGTGAATGCCAATTCTTCAGGTTTGCCACTTTTGTCCAGACTCCCCGGCCCCCTGGGTACGCTGTTCAGCCAACAAGACGATGGCGTGTCCAAGAGCGAATTGGTGATCTTCCTGCGTCCGGTCGTCATGACCCATGGCAAACCCCGCGACCTGGTCGCGGAACAAAACAAACAGATGCCAAGTCGTGACAACGCACAACCCGCCGCGCAGGCCAAGAATCCCAGTGCAGTCACAGAAGCCAAAGCCACAACCACAATTACAACCACAGCGAAAGAAAGTCAGGATAAAAATACACCTGCCACCACCAACAACGATAAAAAAAGATCAACGTCCACCGAACAACCAAGCCAAACCCCGGCCAAAACCCCACTCCCGGCCCAGAACTCCACACAAGGTCCGGCACAGGTGCCGACTCCAACACCAAACCAAACCCAGACTCCAACCCAACCCCCGGCACAGATCCATGCCATGACGGTTGGCAGCTATCTCGATTTCACCACCCCGGAAGGGTTGGCCAATATCAATCAGCAAACAACCAACTCGCCCCAATCCGCAACACCAGGGAATCCAGTCACACTCGAAATCGTGACCCCAACGGTTGCCAACCCGGCATTCCCACCCCCTGTCGCAACCACGCCCCGTACAGCACCGGCAGCAACCCATTCAGCAGCACCCTCCCAAGCCGTACCGTTGGCACAAACGCCACCGTCGGCACAAACGGTTGCCGCTCCAGCGACCACGACTGCCCCAGCCAATCCGGCAGCAACAGCCCCGGCAAAGGTGACTCCAGCAGCAACGCCAGCACCAGTCAATTCATCGGCATCGGCCAAAACAGATCCAGCAGCCCAAGCAGCAGTGAGTCCAGCGGCAACGCCAGCACCAGTCGCTCCATCAGCCAAAACAGATCCAGCACCCCCGGCAGCGGCAACGCCAGCACCAGTCGCTCCATCAGCCAAAACAGATCCAGCACCCCCGGCAGCTGCGGCACCAAAACACGCCTCACCTGATGGTCACGAGGCATCCTTGCAGCCTGCACCAGAACAAAAACGCTATTTTCTGGACTTGGGAGCCTACCGTGACCTCTCCCAAGTGGATAGAATTCAGCAACAACTGGCCGACTTGGGCCTGTCGTTGCGCAAGGAATCTCTGATGCTGGAAGGCCAACAGGTCACCCACCTGCGCTCCGGTCCCTACCCTGGCCAGAAAGAGGCCACCGAAGCTTTGGCACGCTTGACCAACGCCACAACTCTGCAAGCCAGACTGGTCACTCATTGACGGTTCTTGAAAGAATGTGACACTCTTTCTTACGCGCCGTCCCTTCCGGACGGCTTTTTTTTGTTGGTATCAAACGGCAATTGTGCGATAAATCACATTAACATGGCGTCCGATGCGGCTTTTGGCCTCTTTCACATCACTCCTTGGCCAGGCGCGTCCATGCCAGCAACTCTGTACGCCGGGTTACTCTTTTTTACCCAATTATCAATAGAATTTTTCTTGAAATCCGCTATACTGAAAACTCGGTAAACTTCGGCAGCATCTTCAGTCCATTTCCGTTCAAGGGATTCTCGATCCATGGGCAATCTTCTGCATAACAAATGGTTGGTGGCCATTTTGATCCTGGCGTTCGTCGCAGCAGCCGGTGGATATCTCCTGCTTGCCCCAACGACCCCTGAAACCAGCAAAGGAATCGTGCTGGAACGGGCCAAAATCGCCCGACCAGAAAAACCATCCACCCCATCCACCCCATCCACCCCCACCGATCCTGATCAACCCTCCCCAATCGCACCCGCCAAACGGGATGTGGTGGGCACGGTGACTCAATTCAAAGGCTTGGCGTTCGCCAATTTCGAAAACATCAAACGCACCCTCGCCGATGGAGACCCCCTGTTCCAGGGAGATCAAATCATTACCGGCAAAGATGCCCGTCTCATCCTGAAAATGCAGGATGACGCCGTCATCGCCCTCGGCCCGGACAGCGAATTTTTGATCCAGGATTATCAATTCTCCGCCAAGGATCAAACCGGCAATGGTCTGGTCAACATGACCCAAGGCATGGTCAAATTCACCTCAGGCAAAATCGCGCAACTCAAGAATCGTCCATTCAAGGTGGTCACACCCGTGGCCACCATGGGCGTGCGCGGGACAGAAGGATTTGCCCGTCTGGTCAAAGGACAAAGCAAAGATCTGGAAATCGAGGTGATCACCCTGCAAAAAGAGATCCTGGTCTGGATGGAAGATCCCTCCTCACGCACCACCGGCTCACTCGGAGAGATCTATTTTTCACCCGCATGGTCTTTGATCAGCGAGGCCGTTGCCGCAGACACTTCCAAAGATCCGGTCAACGTCAAACAAAACGAACGTCTCTCAGGCAGCCCCAACAAGGCCCCAGAGGTCCGCAAGGCAACACGCGATGAATTGAAAGGGGCCCATGCCGCAACCGTGGTTCGCAAACTCTCTCCCAAGGCACAACAAAACATCGTCACACAGTTGGCCAAATCCCTGGTGGAAAAGGGTGCGGCCAAAGATATCAAGTCTGCGGAACAGATGCTGGCCAAGTCACCGGAAGCCATGCATGAAGTTATTGAAAAAGCAGAAGAAAATCTCTATGAAGAAACGGTCAGTGCCATCGACAAAAAACTCGATAAAGAGGAAAAAATCGAACAACTGAATGCCAAGATCAAAGAAGCAGTCGGCGAAGAGGCTTTTGCGAAAATGCAAGCCGCCGAAGAAAAACTGCAAGCCAAACAAGAGATCCTGCAACAAGAAGCAGAGAAGAAACTGAAAGAAAAACTGGGCGACGAGACCCTGGTGGCTGCCGCCCAAGAGATCGAAGCTGAAAAAGCCGATAAAAAAGCTGCCCTGGCTACGGAAACAGAGGAAAAACTCGCCAATGCCGTGGGCGAAGATGCCATGGAAAAACTGAAGGCCATCGAAGCTGAAAAAGAGAAAAAAGCCGCCGCTTTGGAAAAAGAGACCGAAAAGGCATTACAAGAGATCCTTGGCCCAGAAAAAGCCGAGCAGATCAAACAACTCCTCGCCGAAAAAGCAGACAAGGTTGGACTGGTGGCCAAAGAGACGGAAGAAGCCATCAAAGCGGCGGTGCCTGAAGAAAAATTGTTTGAAAAGGCCAAAGAAATCGCGGAAGTCAAGGCAGCCAAGCCGGACATGACCGTCAAAGAGTTGAACGATCAGTTGAAAGTACTGCCCGACGTACAGGCGGCGAAAGTCAAGGAAATTCTGCTCAATATGGAGCAAGAGGCCACCAAGGTGGAAAAGACGACCACAGCCAAAATCAAGGAAGTGACCGATGCGCAAAAACACAAAGATGTCAAAGCCATTCTGAACTTGAATGACCAGAAGGCCGCCACCCTGCAAAAAGAAGTGGCTGCCCAGATCCAAGCCGTGGTGCCACCTGAACAGGCGGCCAAGGCCCAAGCCATTCTGAGCAACAAAGAAAAACAAACCAGCAGTATCGAACGGATGGCCAACCAGCAAATGAAGGAGGCTTTGCCCCCTGCCGCCATTTCGCAAGTCAAATCGGTCATGGCCGAGACACAAGAACTGACCCAGGCTGCCAAAATCGAGACCACCAAACAGGTCGCGGCGGTCGTGCCACCTGAAAAACAGGCGGCTTTCCAGACGATCCAGAAAGAAAAAGAACAGGTTCAATCGATTCCCACCGTGAATCTGGCTGCCATTTCAACCAGCAAGCCTTCGGAAACGCTGCAAAAAGAAGCTGTCAAAACCAGCTCGGTGGCCGTGGAACAGTTCGCCAATAAAATTGCCACAGAGGTCAAGTCAGGCAAACCTCTGGATCAGATACTCCAGAACAAGGCAACAGAAGTCAAAACGCAACAAACCAATGATGCCACCCGGTTGGGCGTCAATCTCAATGAAGCCAACACCGTCCAAAATACAGTCAAAAAGAGTGGCGAATCGCCAGGTGCCGCACCCACAACGATTCCCGTGACGCCAACGCCAGGGCCTGGAGGAGAATCCACCGGGGCACCGTCAACAGGAACCGTCCCGAAAACCACACCAGAACCTGCTGCCGGGAGTGGAGGCCAGACCGACACCAAACCGGATGGCATACCCGCGCCAGATACAGGAAAACCCGCGCCAGATACAGGAAAACCCGCGACCAACACCACCAAACCAGCTACGGATGTTCCAGGGCCTGTGATCCCGCCTGTGACCGGTTCCATCTTGGGACTGGGGCCGGGAACGGTGACAGAACCCGCAAAAAGCACGCCTGCTTCCACACCTGCTGCCAGCACGATTGCGACGACCTCGGTCCCGGTCTCCCGTACCCCCCCGACAGTCACCTCTGCCAGCACAGCTACGTTGGCCGAAAACGACACCGGCAAGGTTTATATCGCCACGGCCACTGGCCTGGATACAAACTCCCTCAAATGGTCCTTGGATGGACCGGATGTCAACCTGTTCAAAATCACCACAAATGAGGTCAGCTTCAATACGCCACCCGATTTCGAAAATCCCAAGGATGTGGACAAGAAAAACATCTATAACATCACCGTGATCGCTACGGACAAAAACAAACTGACCGCATCCAAGGCAGTCGCTGTCACGGTAACCAATGCCAACGAAGCTCCGGTTGTCACATCCGCCTCAACCGCCACTTTCGCAGAGAACAGCACCGGTACGGTCTATACCGCCACGGCTACGGATGCGGACGCAGGCGATACCCTCACCTGGTCTTTGACCGGAACAGACGCCGCCCTTTTTGACATCGACACAAGTAAGGGAACAATCCTATTTAAAACCTCTCCTGATTTTGAAAATCCAAAAGACAAAAATCAGCAGAACAAATATGAAATCACTGCAACTGTAACAGACAAAGGAGCATTGTCTGGTTCCAAGGCGATCACCATCACCGTTACCGATGTCAACGAAGCCCCAGTCATCACCTCGGAAGCAACCGCCAGTTTCGCTGAAAACAGCACCGATACGGCCTATACCGCCACTGGTATTGATAGGGATAATGGCGACCCCATCAAATGGTCCTTGAGCGGACCGGATGCCAGCCTGTTCAAAATCCAGTTGGCCACAGGTGAGGTCACTTTCATTACTCCGCCCAATTTCGAAGATCCCAAGGATGCTGACCAAAATAATATCTATAATATCGACGTGGTCACCACTGACAAAGGAAATCTGACCACCTCCAAGGCCGTCGCCATTACGGTCACCAATGTGGATGAAGACCCTGTGATCACCTCGGCATCAACCGCCACGTTCGCCGAAAACAGCACCGGTGCTGTTTATACCGCAACGGCTATCGATGCGGACGCAAGCGATACCGTCACCTGGTCGTTGACCGGAACAGACGCCGCCCTCTTCGATATCGACACCAGCAAGGGAACAATCACTTTTAAAACATCTCCAGACTTCGAGGTTCCCAAGGATGCCAATCGCCAAAACACCTATAAATTCAATGTAGTCGCCACTGACAAAGGTGCCTTGACCAACATCAAAGCCCTTACCATCACCATCACCGATGTCAACGAAGCCCCCATCGTCACCTCAGACGCAACCGTCAGTTTCGCTGAAAACGCCACTGGCACGGTCCTAACCGCCACAGCCAACGATCCAGACGCAGGCGATACCCTCACCTGGTCTTTGAACGGCATCGATAAAGATCTCTTCGACATCGACACCAACAAAGGAAGCGTCACCTTCAAGACCGCTCCCAACTTCGAAGCCCCCAAAGACCAGGATCGCAATAATATTTATGAAATCATTCTGGTCGCCACCGATAAAGGGAAACTGACCGGCTCCAAGGCAGTGGCCATTACAGTAACCAATCTCAATGAAGCTCCCCAGGTCACCTCAAGTGATACCGCCAGCTTTGTCGAAAACACCATCGGCCCGGTCCTCACGGCCACAGCCAGTGATGTGGACGCAAACGATACACTCACCTGGTCTCTGACCGGCAAAGATGCGAGCCTGTTTGACATCGACGCCACCAAAGGCATCCTCACCTTCAAGTCACCGCCCAATTTCGAGGCCCCCAAGGATACCAATCGCAAAAACACCTATGAAATCAATCTGGTCGCTACTGACACAGGCGGATTGTCAGGCTCCAAGCCAGTCACCATCAACGTCACCGATATCCATGACGCCCCACAAGTCACCTCAGCAGCAGCAGCCAGTTTCGCCGAGAACAAAACCGGCACGGTCTATGCCGCTACAGCCAGTGATGAGGATGCGAATGACACGGTCACCTGGACATTGAGTGGAGTCGATGCCGCCCTGTTCAACCTGGATCCGACAACTGGAATAATCACATTCAAAACCCCAGCAAACTTTGAAAAACCCAAAGATGCGAACGAAAAAAATATTTACAGCTTGACCGTCACGGCCACAGACAAGTCTGGAGTGACCGGCAGCAAAGCCGTCGCCATCACCGTCACCAATGCCAATGATGCCCCGCAAATCACCTCTGGCTCGACCGCCACTTTTGCCGAAAACGCCACTGGCACGGTCTATACCGCCACCGGCACCGACGAAGATAGCGGCGACAGCATCCAATGGACCCTTTCCGGGAACGATGCCAGCCTGTTTGCAATCGATCCTGCAACCGGAGCCGTCACCTTCAAAACGCCACCCAACTTCGAATTTTCCAAGGATGCGGACCGCAACAACATCTACGAAATCTCTGTGACCGCCACTGACAAAGAGGGAGCGACCGCAATCAAACCAGTCGCCATCACAGTGACCAATCTCAATGATGCCCCGGTGATCACCTCTGGGGCCAGTACCAGCTTCCCTGAGTTCAGTACGGCCACGGCCTATACAGCCACCGGCACCGATGAGGATGCAGGCGATGCCATCACCTGGTCCTTGACCGGAGTTGACGCATCTCTGTTCAATCTCAATACCACCACAGGTCTTGTCACATTCAAGACACCCCCCGCCACCGCGACTCCCCAGGATGCGGATGGCAACAACATCTATTCAATCCATGTGGTTGCCACAGACAATGCGGGCCTCTTCACTTCCAAGGCCGTCGCCATCACCGTGGTCAACATCACCAATCTTCCGCAGATCACCTCAGGCAATACCGCCAATTTTACCGAAAACGACACGGCCAAGGTTTATACCGCCACAGCCACAGGCATGGACCCAGGCAATACCGTCACCTGGTCTGTGACCGGAACCGATGCCGCACTGTTCAAAATGGATGCCTCAACAGGTGATCTCACTTTCAAAACAGCCCCCAACTTTGAATTCCCCACCGATGGGGACCGCAACAACATTTATGACATCAACGTGGTCGCCACCATCAAAGGGGGCCAAACAACCAAAGCAGTCGCCATCACCGTCACCAACGTCAATGAAGCCCCGGTGATCACTTCGACCGGTTCGGCCAGTTTCGCCGAAAATGGCACAGGCACTGTAATCACCACCACAGCCACAGATGAAGATTCCGGGGATACCCTCACCTGGTCCCTGACCGGCACAGATGCAAGCCACTTTGATATCAATCCCACTACCGGCGCGGTCATCTTCAAGAAATCTCCAGACTTCGAAGCCCCCAAAGACACGGACATCAATAATATTTATGCCATCAACGTGGTGGCCACGGACAAAGGAGGTTTGACCTCTTCCAAGGCACTCGTCATTACCGTTACCGATGTCAACGAAAGCCCGACCATCACCTCTGGTCCGGTTGCCAGCTTTGCCGAAAACAGCTCTGGCACGGCTTACACAGCCACTGGCACAGATCTGGACGCTGGAGACAGCCTCTTCTGGTCCATCATCGGGACCGATGCCGCACTGTTCAAAATCGACGCCGCAACCGGGGAGGTCTCTTTCAAAACACCCCCGAATTACGAAGACCCCAAAGATCTGGGCGGGAAAAACATCTATAATCTCTCTGTGGTGGCCACAGACAAAGGGGGCCTGACTGCATCCAAAGCCGTTGCCATCACCGTGACCGACGCCAATGACGCACCACTGGTCACCTCCGGCGCAACCGCCAGTTTTCCCGAAAACAGCACAACCGCAGCTTATACCGCCGTTGCCACCGATGAGGACTCAGGAGATTCCCTCACCTGGTCCATCACCGGAACCGATGCCGGGTTGTTCAAAATCGACTCCACGACCCGTGAGGTCACCTTCAAAACACCGCCGGATTTCGAATCCCCCAAGGATCTTGCAGGAAAAAATATCTATAATATCAACGTGATTGCTACTGACAAGTCCGGTTTGTCCGCCTCCAAGGCCGTGACCATCACCGTCACCAATGTCAACGAAGCCCCGACAGTCACCTCTGGATCACTCGCCAGTTTCCAGGAAAACAGTACAGGTGCTGTCTATACCGCCACAGCCAGCGATGTAGACGCAAGCGATACCCTCAGCTGGACCTTGAGCGGAACAGACGCCACTCTGTTTGCCATCGATGCCACCAAGGGGAGCGTCACCTTCATCACGCCGCCCAATTTCGAGGATCCCAAGGATGTAGGCCGCGATAATGTCTATGACATCACGGTTATCCCCACCGACAAGGGGGGGCTGAGTGCGTCCAAAGCCGTTGCCATCACCGTGACCGACCTCAATGACGCACCGCAGATCACCTCTGCCAGTACCGCCAGTTTCGTCGAAAACAGTACGGCCACGGCTTACTCAGCCGTCGGTGCCGATGAAGACAAAGGCGATCCCTTGACCTGGTCTTTGAGCGGACAGGATGTTGCGCTGTTTTCAATCGACCCCGCCAGCGGAGCCATCACTTTCAAAACACCGCCGGATTTCGAGACCCCAAAGGATAGCGCAGGGAAAAACATTTATAACATCAACCTGATCGTCACGGACAAGGCAGGTCTCTCCAGCACCAAAGCCGTTGCCATCACCGTCACCAACGTCAATGAAGCCCCGACAGTCACCTCAGGCACAACCGCCACTTTTTCCGAAAACAGCACCGGCACAGTCGCCACAGCCACAGCCACAGATGTGGATGCAGGCGACAGCCACACCTGGTCATTGAGCGGAGTCGATGCCAGCCTGTTCAACATGGATGCCAGCAAGGGGACAATCACGTTCAAGACCCCGCCCAATTTCGAAGACCCCAAGGATACAGACCATAATAATGCCTATGAGATCAATACAGTAGCCACGGACAAAGGGGGACTCTCCGGCTCCAGGGCACTCACCATCACCGTGACCAATCTCAATGACGCTCCTCAAGTCACCTCGGCGGGTTCCGCCAGTTTCGTTGAGAACGGCACTGGCACAGTCTATACCGCCATTGCCAGTGATGAAGACGCAAACGAGACCATCACCTGGTCATTGAATGGCACCGATGCCAACCTGTTCAACATCGATGCCGCAACAGGTGCGGTCACCTTCAAAGACCCCCCAAACTTTGAGGCCCCCAAGGATTCTGACGGCAACAACGTCTATGACATCATTGTGGTCGCCACAGACAAAGGAAAACTGACCGGTTCCAAAGTGGTAACCATCACGGTCATGAATGTCAATGAAGCCCCGGTGATCACCTCACCCGCTTTGGCCACATTTGCCGAAAATGGCACGGGTACGGTCTATGCCGCCATTGGCACGGATGATGACGCAGGCGACGGTATCACCTGGTCCTTGACCAGCACAGATGCCAGCCTCTTCAACATGGATGCCACAACGGGTGTAATCACTTTCAAAAACAGTCCAGACTTCGAGTCACCGAAGGACGCTGACCAAAATAATGTCTATGAAATCAGTGTAATAGCCACAGACAAAGCGGGGAAATCCACGTCCAAGGCAGTCACCATCACCGTGACCAATCTCAACGAGGCCCCGGTCGCCGTGGAAGACACCGGCGTTTCCAGTGAGGCCGGCGGCACGGCCAATGGGATTGCTGGCAATTCTGCCACAGGCAATGTGCTGACCAATGACCTGGATCCCGAAACCGATCCCTTGACCGTGACAGCCATTCGCACTGGCAGCGTGAAGGGTGGAGGCCAGACAGGCACTCTCGGTGCTGCATTGTCTGGCAACTATGGCTTGCTGACTCTGAAAAGCGACGGCAGTTACACCTATGTGGCAAGCGAAAACAATCCCACGGTCCAGGCATTGAAAGTGGGCCAAACCATCAGCGACTCGTTCAATTATACCGTTTCCGACGGCAAATTGACCGACATGGGCGTATTGACCGTCTCCATCCAGGGAGCCAACGACGCCCCGGTCGGGGTGAATGGCACCGGGAACGCCACCGAAGCCGGAGGGACAGCCAATGGCACAGCCGGAAACAATGCCACCGGCAATGTCCTCACCAATGACACCGATCCCGAAAGCGATACCTTGACGGCAATCGCCATTCGTACTGGCGATGTCGAAGGGAACGGGACATCAGGCAAGATCGGTACTGCGCTGACTGGCAGTTATGGCTCCCTGACCCTCAACAACGACGGGAGTTTCAGCTATACAATCAATGACAGCAACACCACAGTACAGGCATTGAAGGTGAACCAATCTCTGACAGAAAGTTTCAATTACACGCTTTCTGACGGCAGTTTGACGGATATGGCCGTGGTGACCATCACCATTCAAGGAGCCAACGACGCCCCGGTCGGGGTGGATGATACCGGTAGTGCGACCGAAGCCGGAGGTACTGCCAATGGTACAGGTGGCAGCAGTGCCACAGGCAATGTGTTGAGCAACGATACGGATCCCGAATCCGACACCTTGACCGCAACCGCCATTCGCACGGGCAGCATTAAAGGAAGTGGTACGGCAGGAGTCATCGGCACAGCCCTGACGGGTTCTTACGGCTCACTGACGTTGGCGACCAATGGAGCCTATACTTACACTGTCAACAACAACAATCCCACGGTCCAGGCATTAAAGGTGGGCCAAACCCTCAGTGACGCCTTCAATTACACGCTCTCCGATGGGAATGCAACGGACATGGGCCTGTTGACCATCACCATCCATGGAGCCAATGACGCACCAGTCGGCGTGGATGACACGGGTAATGCCACCGAAGCAGGCGGAGTTGCCAACGCGACTGCCGGGAGCAACGCCACAGGCACTGTCCTGAGCAATGACACGGATGCCGAATCCGATACCTTGACCGTCACCGGCATTCGAGTGGGTAGTGTCAAAGGGGAAGGTGTAGCTGGCATTCTTGGCACCTCCTTGACCGGTTCCTATGGTGCCCTGACCCTCAACGCCAGTGGCGGCTACACCTATGTAATCGACAACACGAATTCCATTGTGGACAAGTTGCCAGTGGGTCAAACCCTCATGGATTCTTTCAATTACACCCTTTCCGATGGCACACTGACCGATACTGGGGTATTGACCATCACCATTCAAGGTGGCAACGAAACCCCGATTGGTGTGGATGATGTTGGCACAGCCACCGAAGCCAGCGGCACAGCCAATGGCACGGCTGGCAGCAGTGCGACGGGCAATCTCCTGACCAACGACACGGATGTGGATACGGGCACCACCCTGACTGTCACGGGGATTCGGGTCGGCAGCACCGAAGGGATTGGAACTGCGGGAACAATCGGCAGTGGCTTGACCGGATCTTATGGCTCACTCACTGTGAACACCAATGGCAGTTATACCTACCTGGTAAGCGAAAGCAACACCACAGTCCAGGCATTGAAAGTGGGCCAGAGCATTACCGACACATTCAATTACACCCTGTCCGATGGCACTCTTACCGATACGGCCCTGTTGACCATCACCATTC
>JAMOBH010000493.1:0-2817 GCA_039908085.1 Magnetococcus sp. YQC-5 | reverse complement strand
AGATGGTCGCCCTGGCGGTGACGGATACCGGCATTGGCATCCCGGAGGACAAGCAGGAACTGATCTTCGACGCCTTCCGTCAGGTGGATGGTACCACCAGTCGCCAATACGGCGGCACCGGGCTGGGACTCTCCATCTCCCGCAAATTTGCCCACTTGCTGGGCGGGGAAATCCAGGTGGAGAGCCGGCCGGGCCATGGCAGCACCTTCACCTTGTATTTGCCGGAAACGTTTCCCTTTCCCGACAAGGTGCGCAGTGATCACGCTCTCACCAAGGAGGATGGAACCTGGCAGGGGGGTGCCGGGTTCCGAGACCCGAACGCCACCATATTGGTTGTGGATGACGATGACCGCAACCGTCAAGCCATTTGCAAGATTCTTCAAGGCCGGGTGCGTCAGGTCTTGACTGCCGCCGACGGGGCAGCGGCGGTGCGCCTGCTGGAAACGCAACACCAGGTGGACCTGGTGTTGATGGATATCATGATGCCGATCCTGGACGGCTATCAGGCCATGCGGACGATTCGACGGCAGGGGCGTTTTGTCAATCTGCCCATTATCGCCCTGACCGCCAAGGCCATGCCGGGTGACCGGGAACACTGCCTGGAGGCCGGGGCCAGCGATTATCTGCCCAAGCCGGTGCATGCCGAACAGTTGTTCGGCCTCATGCAGGAGTTGCTCAAGACCACGGCAGTGGCGATTCCCGTTCAGGAAAAGGCCCCTTTTCCGACCGCAACGCCATCCGTGATGCCCCCTGCGGACCGGTCGCCTTTGTGCATCGACGGACGTGCCATGACGGTGCTGGTGGTGGAGGACGACCCGCGCACCACCTTTTCCCTGGTGCGTACCTTGCAAACCCGCGTAGAGCATGTCTTTGTCGCTCAGGACGGCATGCGGGCATTGGAGCAGTTGGCGATCCACCCCGAGGTGGATGTGGTACTTATGGATATCATGATGCCGCGCATGGACGGTCTGGAGACCGTGCGCCGCATGCGTGATGATCCTGATTTGAAAAATACTGTGGTCATTACCATGACCGCATCCTTGCCTGAAAATGCGCCCCAGATCACGGGAGCGGATGCCCACCTGAACAAACCCATTGCCATTGAAAAGCTTTGGCAGTTGCTGGAAACATTGCCGATGCAACGGTGTCATGCCAAAAAAGAGAATTTCCATGAACAATGAGCCATTTTCAAAGATTCTGGTCGTTGATGACCGCGCAGCCAATCGGTTGGCCTTGCGACGCCTGCTCAAAGAGGTTCCCGCCGATATCCTGGAGGCCGGGTCCGGCTCCGAAGCTCTGGGGGTGGTGCTGGAGGGACACGACTTGGCCATGATCCTGTTGGACGTGGACATGCCCGACATGGATGGTTACGAGGTGGCGGAAATGATCAAGGGGGTGCGGGAATCCCGTCACATCCCCATCATTTTTATCACGGCGGCGTTCAAGGACCACATCCACCGCATGCGCGGCTACCGGGCGGGAGGGGTGGACTATATCGAAAAACCCATCGACGATGAAATTTTGTTGTCCAAGGTGGGCGTATTCCTCGAACTGCACGACATGCGCCAGAAACAGGCTCGATCCCTGGCCCTGTTGCGCCAAAGCGAAGCCAAATTCCGCACCATGGTGGATCACATCGCCGTGGGCATCGTGAGGGCCAATCTGGAAGGAACCATTCTGGAGGCCAACCCCGCCTTTTGCGCCATGCTGGGATACGCCCCGCAGGAATTGATCAACCGCCCCTTGAGCGCGATATCCCACCCGGATGACATGCAACGCAACTTCGTTCAGTTGCAAGCACTGCTCGCGGGAACCATCCCTTCCTTTCAGATGGAGAAACGTTATTTTGCCAAGGACGGTTGCCAAATTTGGGGTAATCTGACCGTGACCCTGATCCTGGGAAATGCCGGCAAGCCGGACTTTTTCCTGGCCGCCATCGAGAACATCACCCAGCGCAAACAGATGGAGTTGAAACTGCGTCAACTCTCCCAAGCAGTGGAACAAAGCCCGGTCTCCATCGTCATCACCGATCCAAAGGGAACCATCCAGTATGTCAATCCCCGCTTCTGCCAAGTGACGGGCTATACCCTGGAAGAAGCCATTGGACAAAATCCTCGCCTCCTCAAGTCGGGCAGGACTACCCAGGAGGAGTATCAATGGATTTGGCAACAAATCACCACTGGCAACGAGTGGCACGGTGAATTTTTCAACAAGAGGAAAAACGGTGAGTATTATTGGGAAAATGCCGTCATTACCGCCATCCTGGATGCGGATGGCAACATCACTCATTTTCTTGGTGTGAAGGAAGAGATCACTCAACGCAAGCTGGCCGAAAAAGCCTTGCACCAAAGTGAGCTGCGTTTCCGCATGCTGGCTGAGCAGGCCCAGGATATCATCTATCGTTACTGTTTTGACCCGCCCGGTTTTGAGTATGTCAGCCCCTCCGTCACCAAACTCACCGGTTACACCCAGGAGGAACACTACGCCGACCCACAATTGGGGCTAAAACTGGTCCATCCGGAGGATCGCCATCTGCTGGAGAGGATTGAGGAGAGTTTTACCCAACCCATTGTAATGCGCTGGTTATGCAAGGACCAATCCATTCTGTGGACCGAACAACGCAACACCCCTACCTTCGATGATCAGGGGCGGTTGTTGGCCATTGACGGCATCGCTCGCGATATCACCCAACGTAAGCGGGATGAAGGAGAGTTGCGAGATGTCCATCGACAGCTTAAGGCAAGTGAGGAACGTCTGCGGTCGATCATGGACAATGCCCCTGCCGTCATGTTCGTGAAGGATTTGGTGGGGCGATAT
>JAMOBH010000102.1:0-31036 GCA_039908085.1 Magnetococcus sp. YQC-5 | reverse complement strand
CAAGGGGTGCTTTGGTCTGTTCCGAATTTTGGCGCAAAGACTGAACATCCGTGGTCATCTGGAGAATCCGTTGTTGCAACGTCTCCTTGTCATCCAACAGCGCAGTGACTTCCGTGCCCTGCTTGCGCAATTGCTCCTTGAGTTGCGTCAGTTCCCGGAACAGTTCACGGGGAGATTCCACTTCTCCAGTCGGTTTGCCTCCTGTCTGACCGGCAAGGGATGCCAGCTTGGCATTTTCTTGTTTCAGGCGGCCAATTTCATCTTCATCACGACGGATCCAATCCAGCAGCTCTTCTTTCTCCTGGTGCAATGACTTCAAGACATCCTCCGCACCGGATTTGGCTGCCAAAACCTGTCCCTCCTTTTTGAGTTCCAAAATCCGTTCATCACGCTCTCGGAGTTGGGTTTCCAGTTCTTGCCTGGCTTTTTGCATCCCGGCTGTGGTCCGCGTCGTCTCTTCGGCTCCGGCTGCCAAACGTCCAATTTCCGCACGCAATTGCTCAAGCTGCGCGTCACGACCATCCATGGTCGCCAGCAGCCGCTTCTTTTCCTGTTCAAGACCTTCTTGTTCCTGGCGTGTCTTGGCCAGGCGTGCGTTTTCCTCCTGCAACACCTTGATCTCGCTTTGACGGGCTGCCAATTGTGTACTCAACACTTTAGGATCAATCTGTTGCATGGCCTCCACCGCTTGCGAGGTGTCGGCACGCAGGGTCGCCAATTCCATGTCACGCTGTCGAATACCTTCAGACAAAGCACTTTTCTCTTGTTCAAGAGACTGCAATCGACGCTCCTGGGTTGCACTCCTGGCCGTCAAATTGGCCACTTCTCCTTGCAACTCCGCCAATCCAGCCAGAGTGTTCGCCTGGGTCGTTGGTCTGTTCTTTTGCGCCATTTCCTGACGCAATGCCGTCGATTGTTGATCCATCTGGGCCAACTGCGTTACCAGCGACTGCTTTTCACGCCCCATGGCCTGAAGTTCCTTTTGGGCATCCGCAACTCCGGCATGCTCGCGCCGCAATCGCAACATCTCCGCATCAAGCTTTTCGATGCGTTCCATCAACTGTTTTTTTTCGTTTTCTTTGACCTTCAAAGTCTCCTGGGACGTGACCAGTGCAGAACGATCCAGTTTCAAGGCCGTCAACTCTCGTTCCTGGGCAGCAAGACGCTCCGATAAACGTTTTTTCTCTTCGGCTTGCAGGCTCTGCTCGGCTTGCAGTGCGGTCAGGCGTTCGTTTTCCTGTTTCAAACGCAACAGGGCATCTTCCTCCTCCAACAGCCGTTGAGCCAGAGTGGCTTTTTCTTGCAGCAAAGCACGGGTTTGTTCAGATTCGGCCTGCTCCCCGCGCAGTGTCAACGCCCCTTGCAACAACCGGTTCATCTCCCGATTGCGTCGGTTGAGCTGGCTCATCAAGATCGCACGATCTTCTGTCAACGTCAGAATTTTGGTCTCCTGCTCTTGTATTTTACCAGCCAGTGCCTGTTTGTTGTGATCCAGATTGGCTGTATCCATACCATTTGCAGCCGCACTGGCGGTCAGAAGCGCGTTGTCTGCTTGGATGCCTTGGAGTTGTCCCTCTTTCAGTCGGAGTTGCGCAGCCAGTTCGGCATTGGTCGCACGCAGTTTGCGTGTCTCCGCCATGGACGCACTGGGAGATGCACCTTGGGTCTGCCCTTGCGTGGCCAGACGGAAATTGAACTGGGCAGCCGTCACCAGGATCAAAAATAAAAAGATCAAACCTGCCAGCAGGTCAATAAAAATGACCGGTATACCAAACAACGAGGTTTTCATGGCCCGTAACTTTCAAGAGAAGAAGACCAGATCGCATTCACCAAACAAACAGGCGGACATGGATCCTTGTGCAAATAACGATCCAGCAAGAGCAAACAGCCTTGATGGGCACTGGTGATGCCCTTGGCTGTTGTTGCCATGATCTGTCGGGCAGGTGTGGTCTGCATGGCTGGTGGACGAGTCACTTTATTGACAGATGGCATCATTGGGGTTGCGGTGATCAGGACAGGAATCAACTCAGCAGTGATCCTTGGCGTGATGGGGTGGTTGAACAGATGGAAAATCCACTCAATCATCTTATTGCCCACCTTGAGCTTGATTGGGTCAATCCATGAATCACGTTAACGCAAGAATCAAGCCAGAGGATTTTTCTGTCTTGATTTTTTTTTGCTTTTCATTTATTTTGACATAAATTTGTTTGAGAGGCAAATGGTTGTGTTTCGGCGGGCATGTTTCTTGCGGAACGCCAACAGCACCTCCAAAGCACGCCAGATCACCATGAAATTTTGTTTGCCTGGTTCATGCGAACAGGATTTGCATTGCTGTGCGTTGTATTGTAAAGTAAATCAAGCACCATTTCAAAGAAGGCAAGACAACTTACGAAAACGGCTTCCAGGTCTTGAAGATCGGGATGCAGATGTGAGCGGGAGTGATAGGAATGAACGAGTGGCTCAAGGTCAGAAATGATGCCTTTCAAGCATTGTCCCAGGCGGAAAGTCGGGCGCGTGAACTGAAAGAACGTTTCAAAAACACCAAAAAGAAAATTTTCCAACTGACCGTTTTTTTGACCAGGGCCGAACATGTCAAGGAACGCTCATTGGTGGCCTATTCCACCAATCCTCGTTCCCCACATTTGCAAGATGAACTGACCGAAATTCGTGAAAAGGTGGCTTTGACACGTCAGGAGTTGGCTGATCTGGAAGCCCTCTTGGAGGCCTCCAAGGGAGAATTTCGTTTTCTGCGTCGTGAATTGCCTTTGTTGCGCAAGGCCTTTGCCGATGCCGAACAACTGTTCTGGTTTGCTCTCTTCGAAGGGATGCAGGATCGCATTCGTCAGACCATTGGGGCTGAGGTGGAAAAGGCTTATGCCGCTTATTCCGCCACCTTTACCAGGGATTTGAGTTACGATTCATTTTTGCGTCGGGTCTTTCCCGTTCCAGGCGACATGCAACGGATGGCCGACATTCGCAAGGAATTGGCGCGTGACTATCCATTGGGCACTCAAGAATCCACGCCAACAACCTATTCCTTGACCGCGCCAGACCCTGGCAGTCAGGAAAGCATCCTGACCCCCAGTGACGAGGCCAGACAGTGGGCACAACTGGTAAGGTGAGACCCCAGACGCTCAATTACATCTTTCGTATTGAACTTGTTGTTATGGTTGGGTGTTGAATGATTTGTCTGGCAGGTTGTTCCTGTTGGTTTCCGTTTGAATTTTAATTGAAAATGACAAAAAGGTAGTCATGGAACTTGAACTGGCAGAAGTGACGGAGACGATCACCGGGGTATTGGCTCAGGGTACGCTGGCCAATGGGGCTGTTGGTACTGGTGTTGGAACTCAGGTTGTGCTTAATGGAAGTCAACAGGGGGTTGGAGGCATCATGAACTCCTTGGCTATCGGCAATGCCGGTGGGGTTGCCAAAACAGCAGCTGCCGTGGGCCAAAACGCAGCCACCCATGCGACTACCGCTGCCGTTTCAGTCAAAACCGGGTCGATGTGGACCGGAACCGGGAAACTGGGACTCGGAAAATGGAGTTTGACCCTGGTGAATGTGATGCCTCTGTTGTTTGTGGGCACGCTCATTGCAGTGGGTGTGGGGGTCTACAGTTTTCTTCAATACCGTAATGCGAATGAGCATGAATTGATTGAGGTTGTGGATCCTCCTGGGTGATTATTATTTTTTGTAACAAGGTTATATTGTTATGTTTTTTTTAAAACGACGCAGGGTTAACAGGGCACCTCAAGGGATCCGTGCCCTTTGGGAGAGGATCTTCCGCTTTTTGACACCATCCCATGGCAGCAGTGGTTATCGATTGACCATTGACAGACCCAGATCCATGAAGGTTCGTGTCTTGACACTTTTAAGTTATGTATCGATTTTGTGTTTGATTCCTTTGATTCTTTCGAGGGATGACGCATTTATCCATTTTCACGCCCGGCAAGGGTTGGTGTTGTGGTTATGGGGGTTGCTCTGTATCATCGGCTTGAATTTGCCAGGATTAGGCCCCTTTCTGGCCGGAATTTCGGTGGTGATTATTGTAGTACTGAGTCTGGCCGGAATGGTTGGGGTTCTTTTTTCAAAGCAATGGAAATTGCCCCTGATTGGGGGCCTGGCGGCAAAACTGTGAAAAATGTTCAAAAAGTAGAAGAACGCCATTATCACACCCTGTATCTGCTGGCGGCCTTGACCATGATCTACATGACGCTGGCTTTGGCCTTGCAACCCCTCTATTTGCGTACTGTCCTGGGATTGGGCAGGGATAATGCCGGGTTTGTGAATGCTAATATCCAGGTGATCACCGAAGTGGTGGATCTCTTTTTTGTGGGTTATCTCGGTTTTCTTTCCGACCGGTTTGGCCGTATTCCCCTGATGACCGGCGGGTTTGTGCTGGCGGGCCTCTCCGCAATGGCCATGCCGTACAGTGTGGAATTGGGGTCGATGTTGGGTATGGGTGCATTGCTGTTTTTTTATGTGATTCGTTCCGTCATGTCCTTGGGGATCACCGCAGTATGGCCCCAGGTCTCCACTTTGACCGGGGATTTTTCCGACATCGAAAGTCGCCCCCGCCTCCTGGCCCGGACCGGCTTCATGATGGCTTTTGGTGCCACGCTGGTCTATGCGGTATTGATGCAGATCCCCAAATACGCTGGCATGACCCTGTCCATGATGCTCTTGGCTGTGATCGCCTTGGCCGGTGCCTGGTTGGCCAATGGTTTTCTGGTGGATGTCGCTCCCAAGTATCAACAGCACTCCGTGCCGTTGAAGGCCATCATCCAGTTGATCAAAGAAGAAAAAGCATTGCAGTTGAGTCTTTTGTCCGCTTTTTGTTCGCGTAATGATATGGTGATCATCGGCTTGTTCCTGATGACGTGGTGTATTTATTTCGCCGACCTGCTGGGCATGACCCACACCGAAGCCGCTGCCCAGGCCGGCATGGTGATCGGTTTCATCGGATTGGTGGTGCTGATTTCCATTCCCATCTGGGGCGAGTTGATCGCCCGTTTTGGGCGTGTGCCAAGTATCATCCTGGGGTTGTTGCTCTCCGGGTGCGGATTCATGTCCATGGGGTTGATCGAAAATCCCTTGAGTTGGTGGGTCTTGGGACCGGCTTTCATCACCGCTTTGGGACAGGCTGGATGTCTGTTGGCTCCACAAACCTTGACTTTGGATCTGGCCCCTGACTCCATGCGTGGAACCTTGTTGGGAGTTTTCAATACGGTCGGGTGTTTGGGCATCATCTTTTTTTTGCAGGTGGGTGGCATCCTGTTTGATTGGCTGGGTCCATCCAGTCCGTTTGTCTTTACCGGTTTTGCGAATTTGCTGATCATGATATTCGGCTTGTCAATTCTGAAAACACGTCCGGATTCCACCTTGTCAGGCTTGGCAGATGAAACCTGATTGAGGGAAACCGGATCGATTGCATCACATTAGATACACGAAAGCATGCGTAACAAGGGAGTGGATTGACCATGGTGAATATTGGTGTTGGCTTGGTGATGTTGGCCCTGGGGTTGTGGGGAATGTCAGCCTGGTGGTGGTCTGTAACCGAAGTGTTGCGCGGCGTGGTGCCCATTTTATTGATCATCATCGGTCCGATTGCCATAGGGGCTGGAATGACCCGCTTACGGGAACAAAAATCCCTGAATCCTGTGGAGCCAAACGGTTTGGATGAAATCAATGGTTAGATTGACGGTTCGTTGTGAAAAATAATTTCGTCTTTTTAAAGAGTAGAGTCAGATGACTGCAAACGATTCCCTTTATTGCGGAAAAGAGGTCCGCAAATATATATATGTTATCAGTATCATTGCCATTTTTGTGCTGATCGGGTCTTATTGGTATTCGCATTATTATCTCAAAGGCGTTGGGGTTTCTCTGCTCAATCAAGTACCACAAACCATGGCAGCCAATGCCCCTGGAATCGGCGGACAACTCCCGACAGTCCAGCCTGCGGCCTTTACCGTGCCAGTGCGCGCAGGCGGGGGCGGTGGTCGCTCTTTTGCCAATGCCGCTCAGATCTTGATGCCCAGTGTGGTCAATGTCAGCGCGACACGGATGGAGAACAACGGCAAATCTCCCCAGACTCCCGTTCAACCGCAAGCTCAGGCCCAGGCACAAACTCAGGCTCAGGCTCCAGCCCAAGCCCAGGCTCCAGCTCAAACCGATGCTCAAACCCAAGGCATGCGTTTTGCCAATCCGTTCAGTGGCAAAGCCCTGGAGAGTGTGGGTTCTGGCATCATCGTCACCAGCGATGGCTATATCATCACCAATCATCATGTGGTGGAAAATGCCCATGAAGTCTGGGTGACCACCTTTGAAACCAATGGTTCCACCAATCGTTATCACGCCGACATCGTGCGCATGGATCAACAACGGGAATTGGCATTGCTCAAGATCCAACCCCAACGCGCCTTGCAACCCGCTGTCTTCGGCTCCAGCGATCAGATGCTGGTGGGTGAAAACGTCATTGCCATAGGCAGTCCGTTTGGTCTTTCTCAAAGTGTGAGCCAGGGCATCATCTCCAGCAAACGCAATACCGTCACGATTGAAGGACAGGTTCACAAGGGGTTGTTGCAGACCGATGCCGCCATCAATCAGGGCAATTCCGGCGGACCGTTGGTCAACCGTCGCGGTGAGGTGATCGGCATCAATACAGCCATTTATACCCCGACCGGTGCCTTTGCTGGTATCGGTTTTGCCGTCCCTGCGGATCGGGTGGTTGAGTTTATGGAAGAAACCATCCCCACACCCCCGTTGCGTGGCAAAGGGGCCGCCATCACGGCTGCGGCTCAGGCTGTACCACCCCCCATCATGGCCAACGCAGTCATGCCCCATGAAAATCGTGGACCTTGCGAAAGTTGTCATCAGATTCTGCCCCCCGGTCAAACGGTCGCAGCCGTTGCAGCCAAAACGCCGCCTCCCATCGTGGCCAACGCAATCATGCCGCATGAGGATCGTGGACCTTGCGAGAGTTGTCATCAGATCTTGCCTGCCACGGCATCAGGTCAGCCTGTTGCCATGATGGCTCCAGGCGTCACGGATAACACTGCCGGGAATCAGTCCAATACCTTTGCGATGAACAATCCCATTCGTGGGGTGGATCCTAATTTTTCTTATACCCCTGGCGGGGCAGTGGGTATCAATACAGCCCAACCCCAACAGACTCAGCAAGCCATTGCCTCCATGATTCAGGGCAATGCCCGTTGGGTGGGTTTGGATCTGTTGCCCATGGATGCCAAATTGGCTGAAAAATTACAGTCTCCTTATACCGAAGGGGCACTGGTGCAATGGGTATTGCCCAAATCCGCAGCTGACAAGGCCGGATTTTTGGTGGGTGATATTATTTTCAAGTTCAATGGTCGTCGAATAACTACACCCCAGAGTTTTCTTTCGGCTTTGTTGGTCGGGGAGGTCGATGAGGCCAGGGTTTCCATTGTGCGTCAGGGCAAGCGTCAGAATTTGTCATTGACCGTGCAGGGTAAACCACCCTCCTATGTCCAACAACAGGCCAATGCGACGCCACAAACCCCTGGAGTCGTGGGGGTCGCAGTCGCCGCCCCCCCCGCACCCGTGCCAGATCCCTCTGCCATGGCTTTTTCTCCTGGAGTCATGGTCCCGGCAGCAGCCACTTTTTCCAACAGTCCTGTCTCTCCCGGTCCCATTGGCATGATCGTGCCAGAGCAGAATGCGCTGATTCCACCAGATCCCAATGCCCCCAACGGGATGACGACAACTCCTATGATACCAGCGGCCAATACGCCACGGGCACCGGCATTGGCTGAATTCGAATGGATGGGACTGGAGTTGTCTCCCATTGATGGGGCCATGCGAGCCAAACAGCCAACCTTGGCCAACAAAGTCGGGGCACTGGTTGCGGAGGTGGATCCAGGCACCGCAGCGGCTTTGGCAGGTCTGAAGGCTGGAGATGTGATCATCGCCATCAATACGCAACCGGTCGGGGATGCCGGAGCTTTGGACAAGGCCATCAAGGCGGCCAACGGGGGCAAGAGCATCTTGTTGGAAGTGGACCGGAACAATCAGCGGTTGTATGCGACCTTGATGTAATGGATGTTCAGGAGTGGGGCATGTTCGAGGGCTTGTCATGATGGGATCCATTGCAAGGTTTGAAGAATCGCCATGGGGTGCAACCGGGCGATCAGATCCTGTGGTTGCAAGCCAAGGTGGCAGCCAGGATGAAAGCCATGAGCAAAAGGGCCTGTTGCAAGAAATTCCGTCCGACAGGGCGTGGGGTGCTTGGAATACGCGGTCTGATCAAGAGATCCTGTTTCTGGATCATCAAGCCGATGCCGTTGCCAAGGATGTATGGCAAGCTTTGCAGGATGCTGTGGACGAGGATCAACCCATCCAAGAGTATGAGAGTGAACGTGATACGGTTGAAAGTCTCCCTCCCTTTTGGTCACTGCTTCACCCAGGACGGTTGAATGCATGGGAGCGACCTGTGGGGGAAGGCGGGTTGATCCCGGTGGAGGAGGGTGCGTCTGATCACTCTGTCAGCTCAGAAAGGTCAGAAAGGTCAGAAGAACTGACTGATTTTGTGGGTATGTGGCAACGTTCCTTGCAGACGGACCCATCAGTCAGGACGCCAGTGAACAAGGAGAGTGTCAGCAGGCATGATACTCGTGTTGCATCGGCAGCCATTACAGAACAAGAGCAGTCGGAACCGTCGATTTCATCAGAGTCGCCAGGAACATTGGCTGAGTTGGTTCGTTGCGCCCTGGAAGGAATCGAACCTTCATCATCTCAGGAACAATCCTCTTCTGTACCGGACTCGCCAAGAGAATTGTTCAGGGTGGAGCAGGCACTCAAACCAGAACCTGAGCTGCAACAGCCCTTGAGGCTTGAGCAGGCACTCAAACCAGAACCGGATCAACATGCGGTCAAGGCTGCGACTCTTTTGCAGGGCTATCAAGGCCATGAACGTTCGCAAACAGCGACTGATTTTTTGATTGCTGCGGCATTGATTTCTGGAGTGGATGAACGGTTGACCCGTCCGATCAACCGGCAGGTGTCACCAGAACCTGTGCAAGATCCAATGCCAGAGTGCGAAGAAATGCCTGAGTCAGAAGAAAAGCCTGAGTCCGAAGAAATGCCTGAGTCGTCGTTGGCTCTCCCAGACTCTGTTATCCCTGAGCATGTTGGTCATGTGTGGTTGGATGAGAGGGTGGATGTCAAAGCTGCTGAGGCTTCGGCAGAGATCACAAAGGAGCAAATTCCGATGGAGCCAAAGCAGGATCAGCAGGATCTTCAACAGGATGATCATGGAAATGCATCATCGAATTTGACGGATTTGTTGACTCAAATCATGCCGTTTGCCTTAAAAAAGGTGTTGCCCGAAGCCCTTGATGAAGTTTTGCCACAGGCCATGCGGCGGGTCATGCCTCAAGTACGATATGCTGCTGCCTCAGGATTGGCCACAGAGTCAGCAAGAGGGATGTCAGTCGAGGAACGCAGGTTTTCTTTAAAAGAGCAGCAGCAGATGCGACGGCCATGGACGGAAATCTGGTTGGAAAAATCGGCTTCAGCTCAGACGGGTCGTGATAAAAAAACGGCATTGAAAGGGGTACGGTTTCAGCAATTGCGTGTGATGGTCAAGGATGCCTCTCTGGTCAGCCCGGTTCTGCCGGACTTTCCACCAGTGGATGCGATTCCTGTTGTCAGTGACCTGTCGGTGCTGAACACTGTTTCATCTGGTATGGTCGAATCTCTTCCTGAACCCGTCGAGCTGGCTTCGCTGGACAAGATCCCTGTTGATTCTCCCGGTGTGGTCGAGTCTCCTGCCGAACCCGTCGAGTTGGCCCCGGTGGAACAGACAGTTCCAGATGTTGAATCTGCTCCTGAACCCGTCAAATTGGCCCCGGTGGAACAGACAGCTCCAGATGTTGAACCTGTTCCTGAACCTGTCGAGTTGGCCCCGGTGGATCAGACAGCTCCAGTTGTTGAACCTGCTCCTGAACCCGTCGAGTTGGCCCAGGTGGAGCAGATTTCTGCAGAGGTTGAAGTATCACAGGAATCTGTCGGGGCAGCCCAGGAGGAGGAAGAGGAATCTTATGAATTTCAACCCATTGATATTTATGAAGTCCTTTGGGTTGATCCGCAGGCCAATCTGGAAAACAGTGTTCCAGATGATGGGGCAACAGAATCGATAAAACCGCCTTCAGATGCCAAGAGCGAATGGGTTCCGGTCGAATCTCTGGGAAGCGGCATCAAGAGCGAATGGGTTCCGGTCGAATCTCTGGGAAGCGGCATTTTACATCTTTTGGGAGATGCGGCTGGTGGGATTGTGACGGTGACCGGGTTGTTGGCACCCAAACCACCGCAACGGGATGTGGCTCCGGTTTTTTTTGATCGCATGGGCGGCAAGGTCTCTCAGGGGTTTGGCACTCTTGTTTCTGGCATGGGTGGCATCTTGTTTGGAGGGGTTGGGATCGCACTGGGGACAGTCGGTTGTCTGGTGGGTGCTTTGGAAACCGTGGGACAAAGTATGGTCGGCGGTCGGTCTGTTGACAAAAAGGTGCAGTGAAATTGGGTAAATGGTGCGGCATCACGTCGCAGGATTCGAAATCAAGGGCCCCTGTGATTGCATCAAAGCGGGCGTTTATTACATCGGAGGGAGTCATGACGACCAAAAAGACCGAAAGAGCTTTGTTGTTGGGCATTGATCTGGGCACAGCGCGGACAGCGGTGATGAGCAACCGTCAATTCAAGGCGTTGGTGCGTTCCGTGGTGGGGTATCCCAAGGACATCATCGGGGTGAAGATTCTCAATCGCACTCAGGTGATCGGGGCGGAAGCCATTGAAAAACGTTCCTACCTGGATCTTTATTATCCGTTGCAGGATGGGGTGTTGAAAGAGGCAAGCGACAAGGATTTGGAAGCAGCCCATGAATTGATGAAACACATCATTGAACTGGCTGAACCCAAGGCCGGAGACAAGATTTGTGGGATCATCGGCGTTCCGGCCAGGGCGTCGGTTTCCAACAAGGGTCAGTTGTTGAAGATCGCTGAAGACTTGATGGATATCGCCATGGTGGTGTCTGAACCCTTCATGGTGGCATATGGTCAAAACAAACTGAACAATGCCATTATCATCGATGTCGGGGCAGGGACCATCGATGTCTGCGCCATGCGGGGAACCGTCCCAGGTCCAGAGAGTCAATTGAGTGTCCTCAAGGGAGGCAATTACATCGATGGCTTGCTGGAAGCAGCCATTCGTGACGCTTACTCCGGGGTCCAGATTGATCGATATTTGGCCCAGAGTATCAAGGAACGCTATGGATTCGTGGGCGAACCAGAGCAGAATGTGGTGATTTCGTTGCGGGTCAACGGCAAGCCGGCAGATGTGGATGTGACCGATGCCATTCGCATCACCTGCGAGACCATTCTTGGGGACATCGTGGAAAACGTCAAACGGATGTTGCTGTTGTTTGATCCCGAATCCCAATCCGAGGCCTTGGCCAATCTGGTACTGGCTGGCGGTGGATCACGCATTCGTGGATTGGGTCCGATGATCGAGGCTTATTTGAGAGATTACGGCCAGGTGAAAGTCACATTGGCCAGTGATGCCGATTTTGCCGGTGCCGAAGGTGCCTTGAAACTGGCCACGGAATTGCCTCCTGAGTATTGGGATCAAATCGGCGAAAAAGTGGGCGCATAACCAATCTGTTTGACAAAAAGGAGAGTGTCATGCAAGAAGAATTATTGCAAAGGGATGCGTCCGTATCTTCCAGAATCATGGCGTTGTTGAGCTATTTGGGGGTCTTGAGTCTGGTGCCTCTGATAGTCAATCGAAATGATCCCTATGTCCGGTTTCATGCCCGTCAGGGGGTGATTCTGTGGATGTGGGAAGTGATTGCCATTTATACCCTGTTGATGCCGGGATTGGGTAAACTTTTTTTCCGGTTTTCTTCGATTACCTGTCTGGCATTGTCATTGGTTGGGGTGCTGTCCGTGATTTTGGGGCGGGCCTGGAAAATGCCGGTAATCGGGAAGTGGGCTGAAAATCTGTAATGTTGAAAAAAAAACCTCTCCTGATCAGGAGAGGGGCAGGGGTGAGGGGTGGCGGTCATCAAGGTGACCATGCCACCCTTCCTTTGTGATTGGGGGGCACATCGCGGTCAGATTGTCGAATTGGGCATGGGTGAGGCATTGTGGTCAAGCTTGTATTTTCTTTGATTTTGGCGATATTGCTGTTGATTTTCACTTCGCAGAACATGCATGTGATTTCAGTCCGGTTCGTGTTTGGTTCGCCGGTGGAGATGCCCATGATTCTGGCCTTGCTGGGGGCGTTTGTGGCAGGGTTTGCAGTTTCGACTTTCAATCACATTGTACGTGTCTCAGCAAAGCAAAAAGCTGAAGAAGACGATTTCTAGTGGTTCCATAGGCCCTTCATGCAAGCTCTTGAATGATGATATGATGTGCGGATATGATTGATATTTTTGGAATAACAAATTTGCCATGAGATTTTCCCGTTGTGTGACATGTCACCAGATAGTTGGCTGGGTTGGGTTGATAGTCAATCTGGGGCTTTCATCGCTTAAATTGTTTGTGGGCATAGTATCTGGATCACAGGCATTGGTGGTGGATGCTTTGTATTCAGCCAAGGATGTTGTAACATCTTTACTTATTATTGTGGGTTTGAAATTTTCCAAACAACCCATTGACCGGGAACATCCGTTTGGCCATGGCAAGGTGGAGTTTGTTCTTTCTGCGGTGGTGAGTTTGTTGTTGATGTGGGTGACAGGACTGCTGCTTTTTTATGCTGCTGAACATCTCATGGGAGGTGAACATCGGGCACCCCACCTGATTGCATTGTGGACTGCGTTGTTTTCGGCTGCGGTCAACTGGGCCATGAACCGTTACACTCACTGTGTGGCCGAAGAGATCAACAGCCCCATGGTCAAAATATTGGCCAAGCATCACCATTCAGACGCGACTGCTTCTGTGGCGGTTGCTTTGGGTATTGTGGGATCTCATTACCTGGGCATGCCGTGGCTGGATACGGTGGTGGCTGTGGGTGAGACATTGGATCTGCTTTATCTGGGCGGAGGGATTTTTTGGGATGCTTTCCAGGGATTGATGGACTCTTCAGCCTCCAGGGATGTGGTGGAACGGATTCGTCGTGTTGCGGCGAAGGTGCCAGGGGTACTCAAGGTGGAGCAATTGCGAACCCGGCGCGTGGGTCAGGAGATCTGGGTCGATATGATTGTGGGTGTACAACCGGATCAGTCCGTAGGGGATGCCCATAAAGTGGTGGTACGGGTGGAACGGACTTTGGTGGATTCCATTCCTCATTTGGGCGATGTGAGTGTACATTTTCAATCTGTGACCGGATCGCTCCCTGAACTGCATGTGATTCGTGAAGACATTTCCAAGTTGGGCGAAAAATCGGCAGTGGCAACGACCGAGGGGGATGATTGATCATGTTTTGTCAATCCCCCTGGAAGATCATCGCTGTTGTCATTGTGCTGATTTTTTTTGCGACCATTGGCTGGGGTTTTTATCTGTTGGATGACCTGGAACGTGAGGTCAAAAAAGAAAAAAGCGGTCATCCCTATCGTGGGATTTTCACGGCGACACTGAACTCTCCGGCGGATTGGCGCATGCGGGCGGCTTTGGTCAATGTGGCCGGGATGACCAAACCAGAGCAAGGTCAGGTATCGAGGTTTGTCTCTGCGGGATCCGGGGTGATCGTCACGCCCAACGGTTATGTGGCTACAGGTCAGCATGTGATCGAAAAGCTGCAAGAGATCCAAGTAAGGTTGCAAAGCCCGGATGGCCCCAGACATTATCCTGCCCAACTGGTCAAGGCGATTCCGCAACATGATTTGGCAGTCATCAAGATCGTTTCTCGTGATTTGTTTCCCTTTGCCCCCCTGGAGCCTGCCCGGCCTGGAGTGATTTTGGGGGATGCGGTCACACTCTGGGGGGATCCTCATGGGGTGGATCCGATTATCCGGCAGGGTGCCGTGATGCATGCCGAGACTCAGATGGTGGTGGAAGGGAGTCTGCGTACCCACTTGATTCAGACTTCGGCACCTTCGCATTGGTCGCAAAGCGGCGGCCCGATGGTCAATGTCAAGGGCCGGGTGGTCGGGATCAATGTGGTTCTGGAAGCCCCTGGAGGTCTTGTACAAGGGTATGCGATACCGACGCATGTTTTGTTGGCTCATTTTCAGGATGTGGTGAACTTTCCTGTATTGAACCAGTCAGATCAGGGGGTTACAGCCACTCCGGTCCCCTCGCCGTCACGTGTTCCTGCTCCAGTGACGCTGCCTGCGGCTTCGATGGCCATGGTTCAGGTTCAGCCAGCCCCTGTTCAGTCTGCCCCAATGCAGCCAGGGACGACAACAGGAGCAGGCCAGGAGGTTGCAGGACGGGAACGACGGCCAGCCGATGACTGGTGGGCGCGGGCAGCCCAGGTGTTCGGGCGTGTCGGGAATCAGCCACCCCAGGCTGTGGGTCTGTATGCCGCTGCCCAGGAGAGTTTGGCTCCGGCATCGGTGCTGGTGGATGGGAGTTCCCAGAATCAGAGTTGGCGTTTATGGGGTTTGGATGCGAAAAATCTGATTGGCTTGTTGATCCTGGGATTGGTTTCAGGGCTTTCCGGTGGCATGATGACCATGGGCGGTGGGATTATCAAGGTTTCCGGTTTGATCCTCTTTTTTGGTTACGGCATGCTGCTGATTCGCCCGGTGGTGTATTTGACGAATATTTTCATGTACGGGGCAGCGGCATTGCGTTATCAAAGGTATGAACTCATACATTGGAGTCATACCCGTCGATTGATCCCATGGGCCGTGCTGGGTGTGGTGATAGGGTATTTTCTGGGCAATGTGATCGGGACACTCATGTTGCATTATCTCCTGGGTGGCTTTGCCTTGCTGGTGGGGGTCAAGATGGTGGCGGAAATCATCGAGTCCCAGGGTTGGGCTCCCAAAGGATGGCCTCGTTGGTTCGGCACAAAGGATCTTCTGGAAAAAAACAGGGTTGAATCTTCTTTCAATCATGGGATACTCGGATTGTCCTTGGGCGTGGTGAGTGGTATTCTGGGTATTACGGGGGGGGTGGTGGAAGTCCCCTTGCAGCGTTATCTCGCCCGGATGCCGTTGCGCAATGCCATTGCCAACAGTGCGGTTTTGGTGTTTTTTGCTTCTCTGGCCGGTTCGGTGGTTGTCTTGTTGCATGGGGTGCTGACAGGCGGGGTTGATTGGTGGGTGGTGTGGCATTTGGCGATTATTCTGATTCCAGGTGCTTATGTCGGAGGATGGATCGGGGCCTGGATGACACGGGTTGCCCCGCTTGGGGTGTTGCGCTGGCTGTATGCTGTCCTCATGTTTGTCATTGCCGGAAGGATGTTCTGGATATGAGCCGGGCTGCTTCATGGGTGGTTTCATGGATGTTCCTGGGGGTGATTGCCCTGGTGATCACGGCCTTGTTTTTTTCCCAGGATCCGGGAGTCGGAGGCACGGTGGCGCGAAAGGGGGGAGGGAGCGTGCCGGTCGCAGTGCCCGTTGCCTGGAACAAGGCGTCGGTGGTTTCTGCCCAGCCTCCGGCCTCTTATGTCGCCCCCAAGATGAAGCTTTCCGAAGGCCATTGGCAGGGCATGGACGCCATGGATTTGTCGGTTGAATTGAAGACCAAACTCCGTCTGCCCATGACCCTGGAAGGGGTGTTGTTGGGGGAAACCACATTGGCTGCTGCCCGTTCCGGTCTTTTGGCAGGGGATGTGCTTGTCGCGGTGGAACGGATGCCGGTTGGCACGTTGGAGGCGTTGCATCAGGCTTCCAGGCAGGTGGCGCATCGGTCTGAAGTGCAGTTGACGGCTTGGCGCAAGGGACGTTGGATGCATTTTGTCATGCGTGCCCCGGATGGGGTACTGGGGTTTGCCCAGATGGAGACTGCCCCCATGATCCGCGCCAGCGATTTACGACCACACGCTTATCGTGGGGCTTGTACAGAGTGTCATGCCATTGGCACCACAGGTCATATCACCCCAGACCCGGACAGTATCTTGTTGCCCGCACCTGTCATTCGGGCGGGTGCGGTACGTCCTCATCAGGATCGTGGCCCGTGTCAGGCCTGTCATGCGATCAGGCCATGACGATCACGACACCAGAGATCTTGCCAAGTGAGACCAGCCGGATCGTTCATTGGCATGCTCTGCTGGGCAAGTTGTTGGAGGAGACGCTGACGTGGTGTGGGGTCTCGGTGCAGACCGAAGTGGATGTGGTCAGTGCATCACCCAAGGCCGATATCATCTTGTTGCGCCGGGAAGGGGAGACCTGGACGGAAACCCAGAAAATGTGGTTGGCCGATGGACTTCGGGATACCACGGCCAGGGAAGTGATGTTGGAGTTTAAATTTACCGAAAGCTTGTCTGAATTTGTCATCGCGCAACTGTTTGTGTATGATCATCTCTATCGAGTGAAGCAGAAGCTGTCACGCAGTGAGTTGCAGAGTTTTTTGCTTCTTGCCAAAACACCGACGACAGATACCATGGAGCGTTTTGGTTTTGCACCAACGGACAAGGCAGGTGTTTACGCAACCCGGATTCCAATGTTCGATGTGTTGCGTATTATAGTGTTGAATCAATTGACGGATGAACCCCATAATGCCGTTTTGAAATGTTTTTCCAGTGTGCAGAAGGAACGCAAGAAGGCTTTCGCCAGCATGGATCGTCATGGCCAGTTCAACCTGTCAGAAACGTTATGGCAGGCCATCATTGGGATCAGGAGAATGTTGATGAAAGAGAATGTACAAGATTTGGAACAGGATGTCATCACCGTTGATGTCGTGATGGAATGGGGCAGGGAGTGGATTGAAAACAGGATGAACAGCCTGACCAAGGAAGAATTGTTCGCATTTTCAAAGCCAGCGAAAATTTTGCAGGAAGCATTGGCGGAAGGTCAGCGTGAAATTCTATCGCATCAGCTTTGTCATCGTTTTGGTCCGATTTCCGATCAGGTGGTTGGTCAGATCCAGATGGCTGACAAAGGCGTGTTGGAAAAATGGTCAGAACGTATTTTGGATGCCCGTTCCATAGAGGATGTTTTTGCTGTGTGATGGAGAGGATGCCCGTTCCATGGAGGTGGTTTTTTTCCAGGTGAACGCACGATGCACAGGTACTCATGAATCAGGCCTGTTAAGATTAATCAACAACTGTCAGACAAAGCGAGTCAAAGAAAATGGGCGTTCCCAAGAAGAGTGACGTCAGTGGATTGGAAGAAATCGGTTATCTGTTTTATTCCTGGGGAGAGGTTTTGCGGCGCATATCGTTGCGTGCCATTGAGGGGTATCGCAATCTGTTCACACTGGATGACAGCTTGCGGGCGGATTTTTTCCGTCAGAAAGGAATCGCGCATACCGAGCGGGGTCGTTATGTGGCGGCCATCCCTTTGCTGGAGCGGGTGGTGACAGAGATCCCCTATGATTTGGAGGCCTTGTTTCATTTGGGGTTTTGTTATTTCAAGACCGGTCGGGAAGAGGCGGGCACGGCCTTGCTGGAGCGGGCCGCTGAACTGGATGCCACGGATCCCCGTATCTGCGCAGTGTTGGGTATGTGTTATATTCATGGGGAGCAGTACGAAAAGGCCATTGTCACCTTGGAACAGGCCCTGGCGAGTCATCAGGACAATTTCAACCTGCACTATCGGTTGGGGATTGCCTATGACAAGACCGGGCAGTTCGATAAAGCCTTGGAGATTTTTCATGCTGCAGCTCGGATTCGTCCCAAGGAACCACGGGTCTATCAATCCATTGGTTTCATACTCGAACAGCAGGGGCAACGGGATGAAGCGGTGCAGTTTTTCAAACGTGCCATGGAATTGTCAGATGGACGGCGGGTTGGTTGACATTCGGTTTGAGAGGTCGTCATCATGGCCAATTTGCAGTTGGATGATCTGGACCAGGAACCGCTGAACGAAGAGCGGATGCGGCGCATGAAGAGTTTGATGCGCCAGCTTCACAAGGAGGAATTCGAAGCCAAACGGATCCGTTTGCCTCCGGTGCGGGGGAGTGGCATCATTATTTTTATTTCGTTCGTGACTATTGTTATATTTGCGGCCACAACTCTTTATAATTATAATATGTTCGTGACCCTGCGTGAGCATGTCATGGCCACCAGGGGTCATGTGGAGGCCGCTGTGCAACGGAGGTCCAATCTGTTTAATACTTTGGTGAATCTGACGTTGAATCATGCGGAATTGGAGCGCGAGGTGTTCCGACATGTGGCTGAGGTTCGTCAGGATTTCAATTCTGCGCAGAGTACACCCTCTGAGGTCACAGCAGGGGCAGCACAGGGGAAGAATCCTGTGCCATCACCTCAGGGAGAGCCAGGAGCACGGGTGGATGCGGCCCTTTTGACCGGGGATGTCACCTCGGCCAGTCTGGCCCGGTTGTTGGCTGTGGTGGAACAATATCCAGACATCAAATCTTCAGTCACTTACAAGCAACTGATGGCCGATTTGATCAAGATCGAAGATGACATTTTTAAACGTCGAGGAGTGGCCAATGAGGCGATTCGGGTTTTCAACACCCGTGTGACCTCGTTTCCATGGCAGTATCTGGCCGATTTGACGGGATTTGAACATGTGGATTATTATCATTCTGAGCATCACAAGGAAGATAATTTATTTTTTGGCAGTTCATCTTTTATTCGTTTATTGCCTCCAGGGATGCCGGGAATGGTGCCAAAGGTGTTGGGTGGTTCTGCGCCGGCGGTGGTGAACAAAAAACCTTGAAAGGGGAAAAATCAAGACCTTGGGGGGCGGTGAACCGCCCCCCAATCCTCCATCCTTATTTTTAAAAAAATATTAAAAAAAAAGAGGGGGTCTGGGGGATTCATCCCCCAGGGTTTTGACTTTGATTTTGATTTTTTGTCTGAGAGCATCCAGTTTAAAGAATTTTTGTTTTTTAGGTACAATATGGCGTAAAAATTGCAAAAAATGTCGTTGGCAAGCTTCCACTCCAAGGGAAGGATCGACGCATGGCTTTTTTTTACCACCATTTTGACATCATGGCTCGCACAGGACCAGGCGCAGACGTCGCGATTGGCGCAGGACGGGGTGTGAGTATTTTATCGTCAAAAACAAATATAATTTTTTTATTGGTTTTTATTGTTTTTTGTTATGTTGTCGCGGCAACTCCTGTGCATGCCTTTGTTTCGATTGAAGCCGAGGAATTTTCGGCAGGCCTCTCTCCAGACGCAGGCCTGGAAGCCAACCGGCAGGCCGCCTTGCAGGGGGATGCTTTGGCCCAACTCAATCTTGGGGCCATGTATTATTATGGATTGGGCGTTCCCAAGAATTATTCCAAGGCATTGTTCTGGTATCGCAAAGCTGCCCATCACGGGGAGGCTTTGGCCCAGTTCAAGTTGGGGGTCATGCTGGCGGAAGGGTTGGGGATTGCGCGGAATCAGGCCGCATCCGTGCAGTGGTTTCGGCAGGTGGCAGTCAAACATTTTCCGATGGATTCTTCGTCCACCGACATAGTTGGATGGTCCCAGTTGAGGCTGGGACTCATGTATAAAGACGGCACAGGGGTGGTGAAGGATCCAGGGCAAAGTGCCCTGTGGTTTCGCATGGCGGCGGCTCGTGGGTATGCCATGGCCCAGTTCCATTTGGGACAGTTGGCAGCGGATGCAGGCGGAGATCCGGTGGATGCCCTCAAGTGGTACAAAAGGGCTGCTGCCAGGGGGCATGCCGAGGCGAGTGCCGCTGTGACCGCCCTGGAAAAAAAAATGACATCGGAGCAAATCGCCAAGGCAACGGCTGCGGCAGCCCAGCCGATTCCCCAGGAGACGCCGCCAGTGGTTCCTGACATGCACGAGGCTGCCAGACCTGCCAGTGTGCATCAAGAAACACACGCCAAGCATGACGCATCAAGCCGCTCTGCTTCATCCGTCGTGGTGCGTGATGATGCTTCTCCCTCTCTGGTCAGGCCCCAGGTGGATGTTGGTACTCCCTCGTTGCCTCAGGTGCAAGAGCAGCCCAACACCCTGCCTCTGCCGACTGTGCCGGTTCCGTTGCGCAAGGAGAAATCGCCCCCGGTCGTTCCTTCGGTCGGCAAAGCGATTTATCCTTTGACGGTGGAATCCGATCCCCCTGATGCCCAGGTACAGGTTCTCAACATTGACCCTCCGTATTATCCAGGCATGGCTTTGGAACCGGGGCGGTATCATATCAAGGTCTCTCAGGAGGGGTTTGAGGCCCAACAACGATGGGTTGCGTTGCACAACGCCCCTTTGCGGGTGCCAGTGAAGTTGGCGCGGAGCGCGACACCTGTCACGACCATACCAGAGTCTCCAGCATCCTCTTCTTCCACGCCGTCGCAACCGATTGAGCAAGAATCCAAGGCAGCACCTGCAAAGCCTAAACTGTTTTCATCCTTGCGGGTGGAGCCTGTGCCGGGTGATGCTTTGGTTCGTATTCGTAATATTCGAGAGGCGTATCGTCCAGGGATGTTGTTGAAGCCTGGGCGTTATCTGGTGGAGGTCTCACGACCAGGATATAAAACCGCCAGTCGTTGGATGCAATTGCCAGGGGGTGGGGATTTTGCGATCACAGCTCCGTTGGAGTTGGAGGCAGGGCCGTAGTCCTTCGGGCAAAAAGTCAAAGTCAAAACCCTGGGGGATGAATCCCCCAGACCCCCTCTTTTTTTTTAATATTTTTAAAAAAAATAAAAAATAAAAAAAAAGGGTGGGGGGTATTGGGGGGCGGTTCACCGCCCCCCAAGGTCTTGCTTTTTTGTTTTCATGCTGTATGAAGCAGAGTGATTTATGAACGTAAAGTGATTCAACATCGACGATACAATGATTGTCAATTTACTCCCACTCTGCCTCGTTACCTGTTGGGGTGTGGGGATTGTTCTTGCCTGGATCAGCCTTGTTGTGGAGGCTCTCCACCACATGGGTGAGGCCATAGGTGGCCAGATAGGGCACTTCCACGATTCTGTCACCAGCAGCGATTTCGACCACCCCGCGCCGTGAAGTCTGTTTCCAACTCACCCGATAGATGACAAAACGTCCTGGATCCACGGCAAATTTCAAACGAATGCGACGTGTGATTTCCGAACCGGATGTGATCCCGATATTTTTGCCCAGTTCCAATTGAGTCCTGGTTTCCAAAAGGTTCCAGAAACTTGATTTGAAATCCGACACCAGCTTGGAGGTCCGGTCCAGTTTGATGGCCACTGTGGCTGTGCGAGCGAATTCATGTTCGCTGGATAACAGCTTGTTGCCGAACCGGTTGTCCAGAGGGATTTCCTCCGTGGCCAGGATCATGCTTTCTTCGGTCAGGACGCGCTCTGCGAGTATCTGTATGGAGGGATGGCTTGGAGGTGGAGAGCCTTCCTCAGCCTCAGAGATGGGTCCAAACAGTTTTTTGCCGAGCAGATAACCGAAAAAAGAGGAAATTCCCAGTGGAATCAGTTGATACATGGCATGTCTCCTTGGCCATTGCGGCCTTTTGTTTGAGAAGTCTTCAATGATGATTGTGTTGATGATTGGGCTGCCACTTCAAGACGAAACCCCGTGAACAGGGCCTTTTTCGGTCAGTGGCGGTCGGCGAACACATCGTCCACAGAATGCGCAAACACGAAGTTTTCGCTCCATGCATTGAGCCGTTCTTGACTCGCCGTATTGACCTTTTCAGTCGCCCAATCAGGTGTCTGGCCAAACGTGTGACCTATCTGTTTCAGAAGCATTTCGGCCTTGCCTTCTTTGCGGCCATTCTGACGCACCATAGTGGCCCACTTCGGTTTGGCATGGTTCAAGATCTCTTGTGCAAATTGCGACATCATGTCCGTTTCCTCTTCTGGTTTGACATGCACTACTATCTCATGCCCGGTTTCTTTTTTCAATAATGTAAATCTGGACTTTAAAGTCTCATAATTGTTTGTAAATATTAATACATATTAATATCACACATTGTCTGCACCTACATTGCAATAATCGAGCATTAAACCTCAAACTCTCACTGTTGAGTTTCAACGTGTCATTTGGCAATCGCATCGATGGCCGTCATCACCGAAGCATTATTTTGCCCTGATGGCAGCACCACCCCGGTATCAATCGTGGATGCGCCATTTAATTTTCTTAGAATCAGCACCCCATCCGTTGCGTCCACCGAGCCGCTTTGGTCCACATCCAGCTTGGTGGCCATGGCGTTGATGGTGTTCATCACGGTGGTGTTGTTTTGTCCGGTCGGCAGTGCCACACCGGTATCAATGGTGGATGCGCCATTCAATTTCCTCAGCAGCAACACCCCATCCGTGGCATCCACGGTGCCGCTTTTGTCCACATCAAGAACCGGAGATGTCGAGGTGACTGGAGTTACAGAAATCAAAGCGAGTGTTTTTCCTGAGAGCTTGACGGTTACTCCTGCCTGGATGGAGTGGCCTGTGCTGTCAAAAAGGTCAATCGTGCTGTTTTTACTGTCTGCCATGAGGATGAATTGACCCTTTGCATCGGTAATCGCCGTTTCATTGCCACCCGTTTTGATCACGCTATTGGCAACCGGTGTTTTGTCGGCATGGGTGAGCAGTGCCATCATCGGAATCACGATGGGAGCGTCCGGGAAAGTGACTTTCAGGTAATATCCTGTCTCGGCCCCGAAATTATTGGTTTCATATTGTTTGGCCTTGATGAAGGTGATCCCGGATTTTTCCGCTGTAAATGCGAGTATGACATCCTGACCGGGAATCTCTGCTTTGGCAGCACTGCCGATCCTGGTTGTGCCGTCGGAGTCATAGCGTTCCAGGACCACGTTGGCCAATTTTTCCAGTTGTCTGGCTGTGACTTGATATTTCTGACCCTGCACGGCATAAAACTTGACCCAATCGACATCGCTGGAGACATGAGAGTTGTGATACTGCGGCACTTCATTGTTGACAACGATAATATTGGCCTGAGTGGGCGTGTCATCCGCTTCAAAGGAATCCTTGCCTACCTGAATGGTCGCTGATTTGGGCACGGAGACCCATCCATCACTGTCATTGGCTTGGGCAAAAAAGGTGATGATGTACTTGCCATGTGACCAGGTGCCATCAAACGGGGTTTCATAGCGGGCATTGGTTGAATTGTATTTCAACAACAGGGCAGGCAAGTCGAGAATCACGGGATTTTCTCCTTCACTGTTGGCCCCAGGTGGCGTGATCACGCCCCAAACTCGCAGAATGTCTTTTGGCTCCTGATTGACTTTGACCCAGAGGGTTGGGGGCGTTCCTCCTTCATCCATGTAAGTGTTATCCATGGTTTTGGTGATTTCCGGGGAGATCCCCGCCATGATGCGCGGGTCGCCCAGGAAGGTCTCTTTGACGAGAACCCAATCCTTGCTGGTGATATAGGCACCATCCGAGTCGGCATCCATGCGGGCATGTTGAGGATTTTCCGGGGTACTGGATTTCTGAATGGCATCAGCACTGGCGTTGAAACTCTCCAGCAGGGATTTGCTTTGTTTGATGTTGTTCCAGAAGTAACCGGAAAATGAAAGGGTGCCGTCATGGGAAAAATAAGCTTTTTCGTTGAGTCCAGAACTGGATATGACGATGCGTTTTTTACCTGCCGGTGGGATCATGGCTTTCAAAAAGCTGCCGGAATAACAGGCATCGATGATTAAAATCACCTTGGCATCGGTTTTGGTTTGCAACATATCCAGCCAACCTTGCAGCATTTTTGCGGTGACGATGTCGGGATCACTGTTGGTTGGTTTGGTCAGATAAAATTTTTCTTCATTTCCGTGATCGACCATGTAGAGGATCAAAGGTTTTTTGCTGGAGACATGGTTGGCAGCCCAGGTTGTGATGGCCTCTTGGAGGGCATTGGAGCTGGAGAGTGTGTCACTATCACCGCCTTTTTCAATGCTCAGATAACGGATTTTTTCTTTGGCGATCCCTTTTTTGATGAGTGCGGTATAAGCGAGATTGGCGACACTTTTGGTGGCGGGCCAGAGGTGATCCTTGATATCGCCGCCGGCCACGATGATGGCACTGGCATCCTGTTCCAATTCCAAGGCCGTGGCCGTGAAATGACTGTTGAGTTGGTTGGCTTTGAGTTTGGTTACGGCAAGGCTTGGAGGAGTAAAAGTATATCCTGGTTTTTCTGGAGTGATCGTACCGGACCAACCCGCAGTCGGAACCTCCCAGGTATAATTTCCGGAGGTATCGGTGAATCTTTTATAAGTATCATTGCCATCGGAGAAAATGACAAGAACGTTTGCAAGCGGTTTGGCACTGTTATCCAGAATGGCACCGGAAACCACGAAGTTGTCGGTATAGGTGAATTGGCTGGTGCTTGAAACAGAGCGTCCGGTTTTGTCTGTTGCGCGCACGGTAATGGTGTATTTTTTGCCGGATTTCCAAATGGTACTGGAGGTCACGAAATACCATTTTTTCCATTCATCCGATGTTTTGGCAAGAACCCAGGAGGCATTGTCAGGCACGAGTCCTTGGGTGGTTCCGCTTTCTCCGACCAGATAGAGCGTGCCATCGGTGATTTGGAGTTCGACCTTGGCCATGCCCACCCCGGATGGATCCGTAGTGGACCCGGAGATGGCGGACAACGAGTTTTCTGCATTGAACGCGGTGCCGTCTGTTGGGTAAGTGATGGTCACGGTCGGGTTGGTTGTGTTGACCACAGAGATATCAAAGGTGGGCAAAGCGACGGTATCCGAACCTGCGGTCACTGAAATGATGATGGTGCCGTAAATGGCATCTTTGGCTGGCGGGGTTCCTGTGATGGATCCTGTGGATGTATTGAAACTGGCCCATGGCGGCATGTTTTTGATGGAGAAAGAGAGTGCGTCACCATCTGCGTCGCTGGCTACAGGAGTAAAACTGTACGCGATACCAGGAGTGGCTGTGACAGGTGGAGTTCCCGTGATGGTGGGTGGATGTTTTGCTGTAATGGAGGTGGTGGTTGGAACCGTGGTGGTTGAGGCAGGAATGGTCGTGGTTGGAATGATTGTGGTGGTAATTGGTGTTGTGGTTGTGACAACCGGAACCGACGTGGTGGTTGTGGGGGATGTGGTCGTGGTTGGAACAGAGGTGGTGGTCGTGCCGGCAGACTCCAAATCGCCAATCAACCCGCCTTGCACCAGATAACCAGAGGAACTCATCTGATCTGCATCGAGTTCACCGCCCAACAGTGAATCGGTTCGATAAGAGGGGCTGTCGATTGTTGCGGCTCCTTCAATGGCAACCAGATCGTCGGTTACATATGAGGTACTGTTCATTGCGTTGGCCTGCGTCGGTGTCAACCCCATCAGGCAGAGCGATAACAAACCAAGCATCCATATGTTTATGAATCGAGGTGAAAAATTAAAAATATTTTTAGATTTGTATAAACTCTTTTTTTGATTCATCAAGCATCCCCTGTTTTAACAAGATGCACAATAAAGCACATGATACCCGTCGAGAAGGAAGCAAATCAAAATTAAAGACAAAAATTTTCTTTACAGATTCCTTTGGTCTTTTCTCTTTGTTAAATAATTTTTTGAAAGCCATGGTTTTTGCCGGTTAGTGCCGGTCGGCGAACACCTCGTCCACAGAATTGGCGAACAGAACGTTCTCGCCCCATGTACCGAGCAGATCAAGGCTGGCCATTTTCACCTTCTCGGTCACCCAGTCTGGTGTTTGGCCAAATTTGCGGCGCATCTGCTTCAGAAGCATTGCAGCCTCACCTTCCTTGTGGCTATCCAAAAAAAGACGCTCCAACTTCGGGATGGCATATAACCTTTCATCAGGCATCACATCAAGCGTCGCTTCAAGCATGCGCCTCCCGACCAGCATCACGGAATCTGGAGTCAGGCCTGCATGGTCGAGATTACTCAATGAATTTTTCATTAGATTACTCCTTAAACCGGTAACAACGGCATGGAAAGGTTCTGACATGTAAGGGAGTCCATCCATCTCCAGCGTTTCAAATGCCTTTTTCCGCTCTTCCATGCGTGAGGCAAAACATTTCAGTGGGGCATTCCTGGCATGGTTATCGAGTTGATTCGGCACAATCAAACGAAGAGTTCTGCCGAAGATTGGCTGGTTCTCATAGACGCCATTCATTCCAATCGGTTGAAATGAACAGCGATCAAGGAGTGCTTTTTGCGGTGTCTTTGAGCTGATGATGACTGTCCGTAACTGGTAGAGTTCCAACTTGGCATATTCCAGGTAAGAATCATCATACCGGTAGGCCTTGGCAAAGACTCTTTCGTTCAGGCTTTGTGTCACTTTGACGTCGGCCAGGATCTGCGCAACGTCCAAATCCCAAAGTCCATCGGCCATCAGCAGTCGCTGCTCTTCGGTGCGGCCTGCTTGACGCTGCAAAAGGATGATGTCCGCCTTTGGCGACTGAGAGACCACCGGAACTTCTGTGCGGACTTCGATGCCCACCGGCTCCAGCAACTCCTTCAGCGTTGCGGCAATCAGGCAATGCCAGCATGTTTTTGTCCCATCATGGCTCAACTTTGCTTTTTTCCTTCTGTTTTGTTTTCTTTTGATGTGGCCTTCCATTTAAGCCGGAACAATTTGATTAAATTGCTTTATGGTGACTCTCGCCCAAACTCAACCAGTTGGAATGATTCCCCTTACCCCCAACAGTTTGTCCTGCTTGAAGTGGGAGACCAAAAAAATCCAATTTGATGCTTGATTATACAAACGAAATTGCTCACAATGCCAGAAAAAAAATGGTGCGGGTGCAAATGGCCATTTGCAACGTTGAGCGTGTCATTAACCGCGAGGGAATACTTCATGAAAATTTATTCAGTTTTATTTGTTTTTATTGTATCCGTTTTTTTCATCGGTACGACTCTGGATGCCGCGCCACCGGCCACAATGACCTATCAGGGGAAATTGAAGACCTCGCAGGGTGTGCGAGTTAATGGTCCAACCAAGATCACCTTTCGCATTTATGATGCCGCAACAGGAGGCGTCAAACTCTGGGAGGAAGTTCTGCCCACTGTGACGGTCACAGATGGCATTTTCAAGGTCATCCTGGGCAAAACCACGTCATTGGCCAGCCTGCCATTTGACAAGACCTATTATATAAGCATGGAAGTCAATACCGACGGTGAGATGACACCACGGATGGAAATGACCTCTGCGCCTTACGCCATGAATACCGCCAAGCAATTCTCGACGAGTGCTGAGGGTGCTTACATCAAAGCCATCACCACGCCAAAAAATGTCACCATCAGCCCAAGTGGTTCTGGACAGGCATCGGTTACCTGGAATCCTGTTGATGGTGCCACTTCCTATAATCTCTATCTGGCAACAGAATCAGGAGTCAACGCAAGCAATTATGCATCCAAGGCCAATGGCAAGGCGATTACCGGGGTGACGAGTCCTTATACAGTGACCGGATTGACCAATGGCACTCCCTATTTTTTCTCCATGGCATCCGTGACTCCGGTGGGGGAAAGTGTGACTTCTGCGGAAGTCAAGGCAACGCCTGCTGCGCAAATCACCAACTCTCTGGGTATGATTTTTAAACTAATTTCGCCTGGGACGTTTACGATGGGTTGTAGTGGCCCTGCGGCTTCGGGTGAAACATGTGAGTTGGATGAACAACCGGCCCATCAAGTTACCATCAACCGACCATTCTACATGCAAACAACGGAGGTGACTCAAGGTCAGTGGAAGGCAATGACGGGGGGGAACAATCCTTCCAATTTTAGTACTTGTGGTAACACTTGCCCGGTGGAAATGGTTTCTTGGACTGATATTCAAACATTTCTTACCACTTTAAATGGTTTGGGCCAAGGGGCTTACCGTCTACCGACAGAAGCGGAATGGGAGTATGCCGCCAGAGCAGGGACGACAACGACTTGGTCGTTTGGGGATAACTCCAATATTCTTGGGGATCATGCTTGGTACACATCAAATAGCGGTTCAAAGAGCCATCCTGTTGCTCAAAAATTGGCCAATGTTTGGGGGCTATATGATATGTATGGAAATGTGTGGGAATGGGTGTCGGATTGGTATGGTAACTATAGCAATTTTGCAGTGGTTGATCCTCCAGGTCCATCAAATGGCTCTTCTCGGCTATTCCGGGGTGCTGCGTGGCGTCATAGCTCAGTCATCATGCGCTCCACCAAGCGTTTTTCGAACAACCCGAACAACAAGTATGACGATGTAGGCTTCCGCCTCGTGAAGGAGCCATGAACGAACCCCGCAGGATGTGAGGTTCTTGCTGTATGAAAGATGAGGGTAGGGCACCTCGGAGCCGCTTTGTTAGGAGGAGGCTTCAAACCATCTCAAGCTGCTGTGGTCAAGAGCCATGGTGGTGAGCGTTGAGGAAAAGGCGTGGTGAACATAAAATTCTAATTTTCTACGGAGTAGCGATGCGTCAAGTAATGATTTATCCTGGAGAGGACGGCTTTTGGGTGGCGGAATGCCCTGGTTTGCCCGGCTGCATCAGCCAAGGGACGACAAAAGAGGAGGCCATTGTCAACATTCGAGAGGCCATCCAGGTCTACATTGAGGCCATAGAGGAAAGTCATTTGCGTGTGCCGGAAGAACGATTTGAAGCACTATTGTTAGCGGTATGAGCGGTTTGTTGCAACTGTCCGGTAGAGAGTGCATCATCATTCTGAAACAATTTGGCTTTCATATCGTGCGTCAAAAGGGAAGCCATATTGTTGTTCGACGTGACGAACCATTCTCCCAAGTGGTTGTTCCTGATCACAAACAACTAGACAGGGGAACTCTTCGAGCCATCATTCGCCAAACGGGGGTATCCATAAACGCCTTTATCGAGCCAAGAAATCGGGGGACACCTTGCTGATTTCCTTTATATGAAATCTGTGAAATCTGGGGACTGTGAAATCTGGGGACAGTATATTGAAATCTGGGGACAGTATATCCATTGCTTCCAAATCTGAAGACTGCAGAATCGGAGGCCTCCATATGAATTTCGCCAAGCGTAACAGGAGTATCGGCATGCTTAGTGTCAAAGGGATGTATCATGATGGCCAAATCAAGCTGGAACATCCAGTGCCAATCGGTCGGTCCTGGCCAGTTGTAGTAACTTTTTTGGAAGAAATCGCCGCAGATCAGGATCAAGCCGTCACATCCAGAGGCCTGGACCGTTTTTCTTTTGCCAAAACACGCGAGAAGCTTAAGAATATCAAAGTGTGCTTAAGCGATGCCGTCATTGAGGAACGGCAATGAACCTGCTCCTGGCGGAACGCCACGGTGAAACAAGCAGAGGTGGCGTCATGCCAGAACTGTGTCGATTCTTTGGAATAATCATCCGCATGTTTGGTAACGATCATGAGCCTGCCCATTTTCACGCAACTTATGGTGAATTTGAGGCATTGATTAACATCACCACACTTGAGGTGTTACGAGGTCAACTCCCCAGAAGAGCCTTGGCTTTGGTTCTGGAATGGGCGTCAAATCATCGAGAAGAGTTAAAACAAGATTGGGAGTTGGCGCGGACCGGTCATCCACCCCTTCCAATCGAACCTCTTGAATAAGGAAGCATGACATGGCCTTGCCAAGAATTCAGACTGCGATACCGCTTGAGGGCTTACGCCTTCGTCTCTTTTTGACTAATGGTTGTGAGATCGAACGCACAATCGCACCATTACTGACCGGTCCTCTGTTCGATCCGATACGTCAAAATCCGACACTGTTTGCCCAGGTACGTGTCGAAGGAGGTGGTCTGGCTTGGCCCAACGGTGCTGATTTGTGCCCAGATGTTCTGATATGGGGAGGCATGCCACCTGCCGATGATAGCGTTATTTTCCCTGATCTAATATCCTGAATCGGGGGACATCAATCGGGGGACAGCTTGCTATTTTCCCAACGAAATCTGGGTACAGTATATCCTGATGAAGCATTTGAGTTCACCATTCGAAGCGTGGATGAAACCGGGCGGATGCTGGGGGGATGGCTGAAGCAACAGGGGCAAGCACATAGAGTACAGAATGGGCAAACATGACAAAACACTATGGCGTATTTTAAGCGGACGAGCTGAAGCCAATCTGTCATTCGAGGATTTGCGCGGATTGGTCCTTTCCATGAAGTTTGAAGAACGTATTCGAGGTGATCGTTATATCTTCAGTCATGATAGTGTGCTGGAAATTTTAAACCTGCAACCCCAACAAGGAGATGCCAAACCATATCGGATCAAGCAGGTGCGCAACATGATACTTAAATATAAACTGGGGATGCCATATGACGACACGCTATGAAATCATTATATATTGGAGCGACGAAGATCAAGCATTTATCGCCGAAGTTCCAGAACTGCCGGGTTGCATGGCCGATGGACCTAACCGTCAGGAAGCCATCAGCACTGCCGAACAAATCATTGCAGAATGGCTTGAGAGTGCCATATCCCTTGGGAGAACCATTCCAGAACCCAAAGGGCGGCTGATGTATGCCTGAAATTCCAAGGACACCATACTAAATTAGTGTAAATGCGAAGCGAAACACCGAAAGAACCGTGCTAATATATGAACCTGCTCCTGGCGGAACGCCACGGTGAAACAAGCAGAGGTGGCGTAATGCCAGAACTTTGTCGATTCTTTGGAATAATCATCCGCATGTTTGGTAACGATCATGAGCCTGCCCATTTCCACGCAACTTATGGTGAATTTGAGGCATTGATTAACATCACCACACTTGAGGTGTGACGAGGTCAACTCCCCAGAAGAGCCTTGGCTTTGGTTCTGGAATGGGCGTCAAATCTTCCGGGGCGGCAGCTTTTATGACAACCCGGATGACAACCCGAACTTCCTGCGCTCCGCCTTTCGCTACGTCGACGAAGCGCGTACAACGGGACAACGAAAGAGCGGATCGAATGGGGTTGGTCTTTGACTCGGATCCGAGGCGCAAAACCCGCGCCGGGGCGGCGGTTCAGGAAAACAGGTCGGCGTGAGTTCCGGTTCGGGCAAGAACGATGGTATGTAGTGCTTGGCAGAAAATAGCAAAATATCTTGCAGAACAATTATTTATGCTTGATTTTTGTGATGGAAGTTTGTATCCTGCAAGGATCATAAGCCATGTCGGTG